>JAFYDQ010000115.1 GCA_017544705.1 Lachnospiraceae bacterium
AAAATGCATCGGGATGAAGAGGCTAAACAAGTTTCCGATGCATTTGGATTCTTCGGAAGATATTTTGAGCGGAATTATGTTATAATTTAGCCAATCGGCACACAAATCCACACATAGAAAGGACGCACACTGTGAAACGGACCGCCACAACAGAAAACGGAATCGTAAGAGGCCTGCAGGGAACGGATGCGAGGATCACTGTCTATAAGGGGATCCCGTTTGCGGCTCCACCGACAGGAGAAAACAGATGGAAGGCACCGCAGAGAGCCGCAGACTGGGAGGGCGTTAGAGAAGCTTATGCGTTCGCGCCGATCTCCTATCAGGATGTGCCGGGGGTCGGTGATGATTTATATTGCAGGGAGTGGCATGTCGATCCGGACATCGCGATCGATGAAGACTGCCTGTATTTAAATGTCTGGACGCCGGCCGTGACGGGCGATGAAAAGCTGCCGGTGCTTGTGAACTTTTTCGGGGGCGGTTTCCAGTGGGGCTATACCGCGGAGATGGAATTTGACGGCGAGCGGCTTGCAGCAAGAGGCATTGTTGTCGTCAGCATCAATTACAGGCTCGGTGCGTTTGGCTTTTTGTCATACCCGGAGATCACAAAAGAAGCACCGGAAGCGCCGGGAAACTTCGGGCTCCTTGACCAGCAGGCAGGACTGAAATGGGTAGTCAGAAACATCAAAGCTTTTGGCGGCGATCCTGATAAGATCACGATCATCGGCCAGTCTGCAGGCGGCTGTTCTGTCATGAACCAGTTAACGAGCGAACAGAATAAAGGCATCATCAAGGGCGCCATCATCTTAAGCGGCATCATCCGCTTTGATAAGATCGATAAAGATAAAGACCTCTTCCTGCCGCCGACGTTAGCGGAGGCGGAAAGAAGAGGCGAAGATTTCTTTTCCCATCTTGGCGTGAAGACACTGGAAGAAGCAAGAAAACTTGACGCATCCTATATCAGGGAAAAGTATGCGAAGTACCGGGAAGACCATCCCTTCTTTGCAAATATCATTGACGGGCACTTTATGACGGGCGATCCTTTTGAACGCTTCATGCAGGGGAAATGCGAACATGTTCCCGTCATTTCCGGAAACACCGCGGATGAATTCATTATGCACGGCGAAAACGTCGTTGAAAAATCCGTCAAGGAAGTCTATGCAAAGGTCCTTGAAAACAGGAGCGATGCGAAGCTTTATTACTACCGTTTCAATCCCGATATCCCGGGCAAAGATGCACCGGGCACGTTCCATTCCTGCGATCTCTGGTTCTTCTTTGAGACCCTGCAAAAGTGCCGCAGGGCCTACGACGGTCACCACTTTGACCTGGCAAGACAGATGTGCAATTATATCGCTTCCTTTGTAAAGACCGGCGATCCGAATTGCAACGATGCAGACGGCGCTCCGCAGCCCAAGTGGGATCCCTACACACTGGATCAAAAAAATGAAATGCATTTTGAAAGCTGCGGCTGCGTGCCGAAGCTTGAGATGAACAGAAAGGAGCAGGGCTTCAATCCTTACCTGCCCTCCTGGGAATATATTCCGGACGGCGAGCCGCATGTGTTCGGCGACCGCGTCTATGTCTACGGTTCGCACGATCTCTATGACGGGGTGACCTTCTGCCCCGGCGATTACATGTGCTACTCGGCGCCAGTCGATGATCCGAAAAACTTCCGGAGCGAAGGCGTGATCTATCGCAAAACGGATGATCCCGCAAACCGCGACGGACGGATGTATCTCTATGCACCCGATGTCACGCAGGGTCCGGACGGGCGGTACTACCTCTATTATGTACTCGATAAAGTCGAATATGTTTCCGTTGCGGTCTGCGATACGCCCGGCGGAAAATACGAATTCTTAGGTTACGTGAAATATCCGGACGGCACGCTTCTTGGAAAGAAAGACGGCGATGAGCCGCAGTTTGATCCGGGCGTCATCACGGAGGGCGATGTGACCTATCTCTACACCGGTTTTGCGGGGCATGGCGATAAGAGCCGCCACGGCGCGATGGTCACGCTCCTTGATAAAGACATGCTGACCGTGATCAAAGCACCGGCCTTCATCGTGCCGACGGACGTGTACGGCAAGGGCACGGAATACGAGGGCCACGGTTTCTTCGAAGCGCCCTCGATCCGGAAGCGAAACGGGAAATACTATTTTATCTATTCTTCCGAAGTCATGCACGAGCTCTGCTACGCGATGTCCGATCATCCCGAAGGCCCCTTTACCTACGGCGGCGTCATCATCAGCAACTGCGACATCGGCATCGATTCCTATAAGGATGCCGACCTCTCCATGGCTTACGGTGCGAACAATCACGGCGGCATCGAGCAGGTCGGCGATAACTGGTACATTTTCTATCACCGCCACACGAACGGGACCTGGTACTCGAGGCAGGGTTGCGCCGAGCCGATCGCATTTGATACGGACGGCAAAATCAAACAGGTGCGGCTTTCTTCCTGCGGCCTAAACGGCGGCCCGCTTTCCGATACCGGCGAGTACCCGGCCTACATTGCATGCCACATCTTTAATGAAAAGCACGATGTCTACATCGGGGATGAGGGCACGCCAAGGATCAAGCAGAACGGGTATGAGAGTGATTTTGGCGGATCGTTTATCGCAAATATCAAAAAAGGTGTCACGATCGGTTTCCGCTCGTTTGCCTGCAAAAATGTCAAAGGCATTCGGCTGAAAACACGCGGTTATTTTAAGGGTGATTTTCTTGTAAAAAACAAATGGGACGGCGAAACGCTCGGGCGCGTTAGCGTTGACTACGATAACGTCTGGACGGCGCATGAGGGAAGTT
The DNA here is from genome assembly GCA_017544705.1 of Lachnospiraceae bacterium. Classification (GTDB taxonomy): domain Bacteria; phylum Bacillota; class Clostridia; order Lachnospirales; family Lachnospiraceae; genus UBA2868. The sequence continues at coordinate 2,803 of JAFYDQ010000115.1, forward strand.
TAAAATTCGAAGACGGCGTGCAGGATCTCTACCTGACCTTTGACGGGGACGGCTGCGGGCAGCTTTTAAGTTTTGAATTCATAAAGCATGAAGCATAAGATCACCGGAAAACTCAGAGAATATTTCAACTGTCTGAAGCTGAACCAGAAATTAAAGCTTCTGTTCCTTTTCTGCGTCCTGATCCCGATGATGATCACCGACGTGATCATTCTCGCTAACGTCTATAAGAGCGTGGCTTACGACGTTGAGACCGAGATGGAGCAGACGGCCAGAAGCGTGGAATATGTCCTGCAAAATCACATGGAGTATCCGGCAAACATTGCCCACAACCTCTACAAGAGCCGCGTGATCGAGGGCTTTCTGAACGAACAGTACAAAAGTCCCTACGATTATTATGACGCTTACTACCGGTTGGAGAGCGGACTCATGTTTGATGCGGCGCTTGGGATCGAGGGCGCGAGAGTCAGTATCTATGCGGACAACCCGACGATCTTAAACGGCTCCGGTTTCTACAGGATGGAGAGCTTTGAGGATGAGGACTGGTTCAAGGCGCTTTATTCCGGAGAAGAAAACAGGCAGTTGTATTATGAATACAGCACGGGCATGGACAGCGACGCCATGAATAAGCGCCGGATCCTGATGCTTGTCAAAATGGATATGGCCGCATTCAACGGCTGTAAAAAAGCGCTGCGCGTTGACTTGGACTTCAGTGATTTTGAAGACGAGCTCAAAGAACTTGAGATCGACGACAGAGTGCTTGTGTGCGACGGGGACACCCTGCTCTTTACGAACCGGGAGAGCACCGGGGAATTGGAACCCTTTGAGATCGTGCGGCATTTGGAAAACGCATCTTACCGGAAAGAGATCAAGCTCTACGGCAAAGACCTGACGATCTATATCGTTTCGAAAGAAAATGAAGCGCGCGCTTTTCTGATGCGAAACGGCGGCATCTTCGTGCTGCTGATGGCGCTCAACATCATCGTGCTTTTGATCATGATGTTTATTCTCGATAAGACCATGGTCACGAGGATCAAGTACCTGGAGAATTCCTTCGGGATCATGGATGAGGATAAGATGCGGCTCATCGAGAGCATCGGCGGGGACGATGAGATTTCTGCCCTGATCCGGAGTTATAACCGCATGGCCGACCGCATGAACGAACTGGTCACTACGGTATATAAAGGAAAGCTGAAAGAGCAGGAGATGGACCTGGCCAAACAGAACGCAGAGCTTTTGGCCCTGCACAGCCAGATCAACCCGCACTTCTTATTCAATGCCTTAGAGAGCATCCGGATGCACTCGCTCTTAAAGGATGAAAAAGAGACGGCGGAGATGGTCGGACGCCTGGCCGTCATGGAGCGCACCTACGTAAACTGGGGCGATGACATGGTGCCGGTCAGCAAGGAAATGGACTTTGTCGAGGCCTTTTTGTCACTGCAGAAATACCGTTTCGGCGACCGGCTGAACTATCAGCTGGATGTCGAAGAGGACTGCTACGAATACCAGATCCCGAAGTTAACGATCGTTACGTTTGTGGAAAATGCGATCGAGCACGGTGTGGAGACCAAGTCCGCACCCGGGTGGATCTTTGTCAGGATCAAAAAGGCGGATGGCGTCTTAAACATTGAGATCGAGGATACGGGCGTCGGAATGAACATCGTCGTGATCAAAGATATCACCGAGAAGGCAAAGACCGCGACGATCGAAAGCATGCGCGGCAAGTCCCATGTGGGGATCATGAATGCGTTCTTACGGTTAAAATTATTGACGGGAGACAAGGCGGAATTTGCCATCGAGTCCGAGAGGGGCGTTGGCACCGTGATCCGTCTCATCATCCCGCTGGAGGAGAGAATTGAAAGTACTGATCGTTGATGACGAACCCTTTATCACGCAGGGCCTGAAGCTCCTTATCGACTGGGAGGCGGAAGGTTTTGAGATCGTTTCCTGCCTGGAAAACGGGAAGGATGCGCTGGAGTTTCTTTCAAAGAATGAGGTCGATCTGATCTTAACGGATATCCGCATGCCTGAGCGCAGCGGCTTGGAGCTCATGGAAGAGGTGCATGAACGCGGCCTGTCTGATGCGGACTTTATCATTATGAGCGGATATGATGATTTCGGCTATGCGCAAAAAGCACTCCGCATGGGCTGTGTCGATTACCTGTTAAAGCCGGTGGACGGCGCGGAACTGACCGGGATCTTACGCAAGATCCGCTCTTCCAGACAGGAAAAAGAAGCGGATGAAATGCGAATCAAAAAACTCGAGCAGGCTTATCGCGGCCGGAACATGATCTCAAGGCTGATCGGAACCTATGATCAAAAAAGCAGAAAGAAGATCATCTGTAACGAGGTGCTCGACCGGCTGGTTTCTGCGATCGAAGTCAACGATACGGATGCGATCGATAAATGTGTGCAGGATTTTTACCGGGAGGTCAAGGAAAAAGAGATCCCGGAGGAATCCGTCAACTTTAACATTTCCTATCTGCTCTTCCAGCTGATCAAAGTCGCCGATGCACAGGATGCGGAGGTCAATCACGAGGAGATCATGAACTTCATCAGCGAGAGCTCCTTTGAAGAAGGCGTGGTCAAGGGGAAAAGCGATTACATGGCACGCTTTTGCAGGGAATATGCGGAGTATATCGCACAGCTGCGCAAAAGTTCGGCGCGAAGCGTCTTACGGGACGTGGAGCGCGAGATCAAGGAGCGCTATGCGGAGAACATCAGCCTTCGCGAGATGAGCCAGAAGTTCTATATCAACAATGCATATCTGGGACAGATCTTTAAAAAGCAGTACGGAGTTTCGTTCAAGGATTACTTAACGGATTACCGGATCAAGGAAGCGGCAAAGATGCTTGTCTCCACAGATAAAAAGATCATTTCCATCGCCGAGGACGTGGGCTATAAGGACAGTGATTACTTTGTCCAGAAGTTCATTGAACGCATGGGATGCACGCCTTCCAAGTACAGAAGAGACCGGGGAGAGCACATCTAAATTTTTTCGGATTTGAACCTATAATTTGTCGGGGGAAAACCTTTCATCCGTTTTCTATAATGAGATTACGGTAAGAATATTCTTGCCAAAATGTCATGCTTTCTAGGGAGGAAAGGAGAAGTTTATGAAGAGTAAAACAGTGAAAAGGCTTTTAAGCCTGGTACTCAGCGTTGCAATGATCGCATGCCTCGCAGGCTGCGGTAATGCCGCACAGACAGCAGCTCCGGCAGCAGACGGGGACGCAGCAGCTCCGGCAGCGGATGCAGGTGCAGCAGATGACGGCGCAACCGAGGTTTCTGCAGATGATATCGTGGAGTTCACGTTCTTTGCAGGGATGCCCGGTACCGAGATCAACAGCGGCAACAACGAGATCCAGGACCTGATCGCACAGAAGACCGGCGTTCGCGTTAAAGAGACCTGGCTGACCGGCCAGACGGTTGCAGAAGCGATCGGCAGTATCATCGCATCCGGCACATATCCCGATCTGATCGACGGTGGTGACGGCTGTCTTGATCTTTACAACGAAGGCGTTCTTGTTGCATGGGATGATTATCTTGCAAGCGGCAAGTACCCGAACCTGACAAATTACTACACACCGGAAGAGTGGGATCAGTTCCGTCAGGACGATGGCAAGATCTACTGGTGTAACGTATTCCAGAACACCAAGGGTGAGCCTACCGGAACAGCACATAACGACGAAGCTTTCTGGATCCAGGCAAGAGTTCTTGAGTGGGACAACTATCCGGAGATCAAAACTTTGGATCAGTACTTCGATCTTCTGGAAAGATATGCAGCAGCAAATCCGAAGACCCAGGATGCAAACGGCAACGAGATGGATATCATCCCTTACACCTGCCTTTGCGATGACTGGCGTTACTTCTGTATTGAAAACGCTCCGCAGTTCTTAGACGGTTATCCGAACGACGGTTCCGTTATCGTTGATTTTGACGGCAAGGATCCGACGATCGTTGACTACAACACAACTCCGACAGCAAAGAGATATTTCCAGAAATTAAATGAAGAGTACAAGAAGGGCATCGTAGATAAGGACTTCGGTACACAGAAATACGATGATTACATTCAGAAGCTTTCCAACGGTAACGTTCTTGGCATGTGTGACCAGTACTGGGATTTCCAGCAGGTTAACGATGCACTGCGTACATCCGGTTTGGAAGACCTTGGCTGCAACTATGTACCCCTTGGTCTTACGATCGATCCGGGTATGGAGAACCGTTGGCATACATACGGCGACACCTTAAACGTAGCTTCCGGTATTGCCGTAACGACCAGCTGCTCCGATCCCGACCTTGCATTCTCCTTCTTAAATGCAATGCTCGATCAGGATATCCACAACCTTCGTTTCTGGGGCGTGGAAGGTGTTGACTACCTTGTAGACGAAAACGGTCTCTTCTACAGAACAGACGAGATCCGCAAGAACATTTCCGATCCGAAATACAGAGCAGATCATCTCTGCTTCTACAGCTACCTGCCGCAGTACGGCGGAACAAGTGATGACGGCATCAACGCAAACCTTCCTGAGGAACAGCCTTCCGAGTTCTTTAACGGTCTGGCAGCTCCGATGCAGAAGTGCTTTACCGCTTACGGCGCAAAGACCTATCCGGATCTGATCGGCTCCGTAAAAGAAGATGTCAATGCGACACATCCCTGGTTCCCGATGTGGTCTTACTCCAACGCACTTGATACAACCACAGACGGTGGTGTTGCCTGGACCAAGATGGGTGAGACAAAGCATGAATGGCTGCCCAAGGTTGTTATGGCTTCCAACTTCGATTCCGAGTGGGATAAGTACATGAAGGCATACGAAGAGTGCAAGCCGGAAGACTTCCTCAAACAGATGCAGGAAGAACTTGACAGAAGAATCGCTGCAAAGAGCGGTAACTAAATAATAATCTGCACATCGTGCAGGAAGGAATACTTGAATGGCAGTCATATACCGTCATAACCGTGTATGGCTGCCATTCTCATAAAATCATCAAAGAGGAAACAAAATGAGTAAAAAGGAACTCAAAAGGCAGAGGCCCCTGCTCATCTGGTCAGCGATCTTCGTGGTATACGGGTTCGTATTCTACTATCTGCCGCTTGGCGGCTGGGTCATGGCCTTCCAGAACTACAAGAACAAAACGGGCTTCTTCCACTCCAAGTGGATCGGGCTGGATAAGTTCAAATTCCTGTTCTCGGATGCAACCTTTTTGCGCGTGATCAGGAACACCTTCTGTATGGGTGCCCTGAACCTGGTCTTTACGACCGTTGTGGCGATCGCGTTTGCCATTTTACTGAATGAGATCAGAGCCTCCAAGATCAAGAAGCCGATCCAGACGATCTCCTATCTGCCCCACTTCCTTTCGTGGATCATCGTTACGGGTATCCTAAACGATGCGCTCTCATCCTACGGTATCGTCAATGAGCTGTTGCAGAAATTCGGGATCACGGACGGTTCGGTTCCGTTCTTCTCGATCCCGGCACTGTTCTGGCCGATCGTGACTTTTGCGCATCTGTGGAAAGAAACGGGCTGGAATGCGATCATCTATCTGTCGGCCATTACGGCGATCGACCCGACGCTTTACGAAGCGGGCGCCATTGACGGTGCGGGCAGATGGCAGAAGATCAAACACATCACGCTGCCAAGCCTTCGGCCTACGATCATCGTGTTGCTGATCATGAACTTAGGCAACCTTCTAAATGCCGGCTTCGAAGTACAGTACCTGCTCGGTAACGGCCTGGTCAAGAGTGTGGCGGATACGATCGATATCTACGTGCTGACCTGGGGTATCAGCCAGAACGACTATTCCCTCGGTACGGCTGCCGGTATCTTCAAGAGTGTTGTATCAATCGTCATCATTGTGATGGCCAATTCGATCGCCAAGAGACGCGGCGAAGAGAGATTGTTCTAGGAGGCGGATCATGGAAGAAAAAATCATCTACAGAAGTCATATGCGGACCAAAGCCGGTGACGTGATCTTTCACATCTGCAACGGTCTGTTTATGCTGCTCTTTTGCGTGATCACACTGTATCCGGTGTTAAATACGTTAGCCATTTCTTTTAACGATGGCGTGGATGCGATGCGCGGCGGCGTTCATCTGATCCCGCGTATCTTTACATTGCAGAATTATTCGACGGTGCTGGCGCTGAAAAACATTACCACGGGCGCCATGATCTCGGTGTTGCGTACCGTGCTTGGCACCTTGTTTGCGCTGGCGGCAAATGCGCTGCTTGCGTTCATTGTCAGCCAGAAGAACTTTTTGTTCCGATCGCAATTGTCCCTGTTCTGGGTCATCACGATGTATGTGAACGGCGGTATGGTGCCGATCATGATCCTTTATAAGAATCTGCATCTGACCAATTCGTTCTGGGTATATGTGATCCCGGGAATGATCAGCGGTTTCAATATGCTGGTCATGAGAACCTACATGGAAGGGCTGCCGGAATCCCTGCAGGATGCAGCGCAGATCGACGGCGCGGGTTATATGACCATTTTCCTGCGTGTCATTTCACCGCTTTGCAAACCGATCTATGCGACGGTTGCATTGTTTGTGGCGGTGTTCCAGTGGAACTCCTGGTTCGACACCATGCTCTATAACCGTATGGCGGACCAGTACACCACACTGCAGTACGAGCTGATGAAGATGCTCTCTGCGGTTACGGCCCTGAAAGGAAACGCGGGTGCCGCAACCAGCGGACAGACGGTCAACATCACACCCGTATCGATCCGTGCCGCGGCAACCATCTTAACGATGGCACCGATCGTTATGCTCTATCCGTTTTTACAGAGATATTTCGTTACCGGTATGACCATCGGTGGCGTGAAAGAGTGATCCCATGAAATTTCTTGCATATGACAGCCCTGTGATGAGAGCGATCAGCACGGCTGCCGATCTTGTCCTGATCAACCTGCTGTGGTTTGTCTGCTCCCTGCCGCTTCTTACGGCAGGGGCTGCCATGTGCGCGAAATACTATGTCGGCATGAAGATCGCCCGCGGGGAGGAACCCGCGATCATCAAGTCTTTTTTTTCATCCTTTGGTAAAAATCTCAAGCAGACCCTGCTCCCTTCCCTGATCGTAACGCTGATCGCAGCCTTTCTGGCATGGGACTGGTATTACCTGTTCATGAATTCCGATGCGGACGTATACAAATGGGCCCTGTTTGTGGTTTCTCTCATCTTCTTAATGGCGGTATTCTGTTTCTTTCCGATCATCGCAAGATATGAGATCAAAACATCCGAGGCGCTTAAGATGGCACTTGGCATGACGGGTGCCAGGTTCGTGCGCGTCTTCTTTGCGATCGTCTTCTTCGCCCTGCCCTTTGTCATCAGCTGGTGGTACATCAAATGGGCCTGGCTCATCATTCTCTTTGTGCATACCGTGATGCTCTACTACAACAGCCGCTTCTTCGTCAAAGAATTCGACGCGGTGGAAGCGCGCCTGCACCTCAACACTCCCGACCCCGAAAACGAGGGCGAAACCGACACCTCGACAGATAAGGAAAATAGTAGCACTCCACAGTAAAACTTGCTATAATGTTTCGGGGGTGTCGCCTATGAAACTTACGAAAATCAAACGCAGCGGGAAACAGAGTCTCTACGGAACCTTTTTGACGATGACTTTGGTGCCGCTGCTTTTATTTGGCCTGATCACAACGATCTACAGTTCCCTGTCTTTAAGAAGGAGCATGACCGATCAGGTGCACGGCGAGCTCAAAAACGTGGCCGACGCGATGCTGGTCACCTTTGATGCGGTTTATCCGGGTGATTTTAACGTACTCGTATCCGAAGAAGAGACGCTGCTGTATAAGGGCGATGTGCAGCTATCCGGCGATTACAGCCTGATCGATGCCATGAAGGAGAAGACCAATTCCGAGATCTCCGTGTTCTTCTATGACAACCGGCTGTTGACGACGATCACGAATGCGAACGGCGATCGCTATATCGATACCGGCGCTTCCGATACGATCATGAACGAAGTCTACCACGCCAAAGAAGCGAAATTCTTCGATAACGTTTCGATCGGCGGGACCAGGTATTTTGCATATTACAAGCCGATCATCGCAAGCGACGAAACAACCTGCGTCGGTATGATCGGGATCGCCAGAAAGGCGGATATGCTGCGCAGCCTGATCAACACGGGCACATACAAATATCTGGTGATCGTGATCCTGGCATTGCTCATCACGGCCGGTTTCATCATCAGTTTCACGAGCAAGATCGTGCTGGTACTGCAGCGGATCATGGACTTCATGAAGGAACTGGCGGACGGCTTTTTCTATAAGACGCTCGATCCGATCGTTATGAAGCGCACGGACGAACTCGGCGAGCTGGGCAAGGCGATGGTCAAGGTACAGACCGCCCTGCGCAGGCAGATTGAGCGCGATCCGCTGACCGGCCTGTTCAACAGGCGGAGCGGTGAGAAGCGGCTGGATGAACTGCAGAATTCCGGCAAACCGTTCGCACTGGCGATCGGCGATATTGATTTCTTCAAGAAATTCAACGATAATTTCGGACATGAATGCGGTGATGAAGTCTTAAAGACCGTCGCCAGGGTCTTAAGCGATTCCATGGCTAAGCAGGGCTTTGTGATCCGCTGGGGCGGCGAGGAATTTTTGATCGCATTTGCGGATGCGAGCGCAGTGACCGCAGCGGTCAAAGCCGGTGAGATCCTGCAGAAGATCCGGGATACGAAGGTGGAATACAACGGGCAGCAGCACAGCGTTACGATGACGTTCGGCGTTGCGGAAGGCTTCTCCGATCAGCCGATCAGCGGCCAGATCAACGCAGCCGACGCAAAACTGTACGAAGGAAAAGAAGGCGGCAGAAACAGAGTAGTCGTCTAGAATAATAAATAAAGGAGCAACACCATGGCAAAGGAACTTGCAAAAACCTACGATCCGCACGGATTGGAGGAACGGCTTTATAAAAAGTGGGAGGAGAAGAAGTATTTTCACGCAAAGATCGATCCGCGGAAGAAACCCTTCACGATCGTCATGCCGCCCCCGAATATCACGGGTAAGCTGCATATGGGACATGCGTTTGACAATACGATGCAGGATATCCTGATCCGTTTTAAAAGGATGCAGGGTTATGAAGCACTCTGGGTGCCCGGCACCGACCACGCCGCGATCTCTACGGAAGTCAGAGTCACAAAGGCCCTCAAGGAAGAAGGCATCGATAAAAAGGAACTCGGCCGCGAGGGCTTCTTAAAGCGCACCTGGGAGTGGAGAGAGGAATACGGCAGAACGATCGTCAATCAGCTGCGTAAGATCGGCTCCTCCTGTGACTGGGACAGAGAGCGTTTTACGATGGATGAAGGCTGCTCGAAGGCCGTTGAAGAAGTCTTTATCAGACTCTACGAAAAAGGCTATATCTATAAGGGTAACCACATCATCATCTGGTGCCCCGTCTGCCGCACGAGTATTTCCGACGCCGAAGTGGAATACGAGGAGCAGACCGGCCACTTCTGGCACATCCGCTATCCGATCGCGGGAACGCCCGAAGCGGAAGCGCTGCTTGCAGGTAAGAAATGCGAGAATCCGGATGAGAAGAATTATGTGATCATCGCAACGACGAGACCGGAAACGATGCTTGGCGATACCGCTTTAGCCGTTAATCCGACGGATGAGCGCTATGCGAAACTGCGCGGCAAGAGCGTGATCCTGCCGCTTGTGAACAAAGAGATCCCGATGGTCGAAGACGAATACGTGGACAAGGAATTCGGAACCGGTGTCGTCAAAATCACACCCGCCCATGACCCGAATGACTTCCAGGTGGGAGAGCGCCACGGCCTCGCGATCGTAAACATCATGAATGATGATGCCACGATCAACGAAGCGGGCGGAAAGTATACGGGCATGGACCGCTACGAAGCCAGAAAAGCCATGGTCGATGACCTCGATGCGCTGGGCCTGTTGGTAAAGATCGAAGAGCATGTGCACAATGTCGGTACGCATGACCGCTGCGGCTGCACGATCGAGCCGATGGCCAAGAAGCAGTGGTTCGTTGCCATGGAAGAACTGGCAAAACCGGCAATTCAGGTACTGAAAAACGGCATGGAG
>JAFYDQ010000116.1 GCA_017544705.1 Lachnospiraceae bacterium
ATGGGCGAGTATCTTCGGACCAAAAATACGGATGCGCTCGAATCCTACTATAAAAACGTGCAGGATTTTAACAACCAGACGGCGCGCCTCTCCGGCACCAATTCCAACAATGAAGAAAAGATCATGGAAAAGACGATCAGAAATCTCTCGGACAGCTATCTGAACATGACCAATGAAACGGTACAGGCAAAGCGTGGCAGAAACATTGAAAAATACGTCAACGGTTACGAGAATGCCAGTCGTCTGTTCCGCTATATCAATACCTATATTTACAGCTTGAACAATGAGCAGTTTAAGGACAGTGCGGTCAATTACAACGCGCTGCTCTCGTCATTAAGGCTTTCGGAATATTTCAGCCTGTCGATCCTGATCCTCATCGCGCTGTTCAATGCGCTGTTGGTCACGCTGGTCACCAGAAGTATCACCAACCCGCTGATGGCGCTCTCAAGACGTGCGGACGCGGTTGCGGGAGGGGATCTGGATGTGGAACTGCTGCCGGTACAGTCCGGGGATGAAGTCGGGGTCTTGACCGGTGCGTTTAACAAGATGGTCATTTCCCTTCGGGAATACATCGATCAGATCCGGATTCGGATGGAACTGGAAAATGCCATGAAAGAGCGCGAACTGATGATGACGACGCACTTAAAGGATGCGCAGCTCAAATACCTGCAGGCGCAGATCAATCCGCATTTCCTGTTCAATACGCTGAATGCGGGCGCACAGCTGGCGATGCTTGAGGGTGCGGACCGGACCAACAAATATATCCAGAACATGGCCGATTTTTTCCGCTATAACGTCAAGAAGAACAATGAGCAGGTGACGATCGCGGAAGAGATCGAACTGGTCGACAGTTATATCTATATCCTGAATGTCAGGTTTTCGGGTGATATCCATTTTGAAAAGGAACTGGATGAGAGTCTGCTTGACCTTACGGTGCCGAGCATGATCATTCAGCCGGTCGTGGAGAACTCCGTGAACTACGGGATTCGGAATATCGACCGTGAAGGGCACATCCGGCTGTCCTTATTTAAAGACGGAGAATGCGCATGTATCTGCGTGGAGGATAACGGCGTCGGGATCTCGGAAGAGATGATCACTAAGATCATGAATAGAGAGATCAGCACGCAGGATGTATCGGCAGATTCAAACGGTGTCGGCTTATCCAATGTGATCAACCGGCTGAAACTGTTCTTCGAAAGAGATGATATCTTTACCATAGAGAGTCCGGGACCGGATCAGGGCACCAAAGTCACGATCCGCATTCCGGTGAAGGATCGCACCGATTCGGTATAAATCGGTGCGGCTTAAGCGGCACCTTGGCGGATTGGAATTGCCAGAAAAGGAGATACCATGTACAAAGTCATGCTCGCAGATGACGAAGGGATCGTGATCGAGTCCCTGTCTTTCATTATTGAAAAGAATTTCGGCGGCCAGTGCGAGATCGCATCGGCCAAAACAGGCAGGAGCGTGATCGAACTTGCGGAGACGTTCCGTCCGGATATCGCGTTCATGGATATCCAGATGCCCGGGATCAACGGGATCGAAGCCATGAAAGAGATCCGGAACCGCAACGCATCCACGGTATTTATCGTGTTATCCGCATATGATAAGTTCGACTATGCCAAGGAAGCGATCAACTTAGGCGTTCTCGAATACCTGAATAAACCCGTGGAACAGGGGCGGATCGTAGAGGTCTTAACGCGCGCCATGGCGCAGATTGATAAAGAAAGAGCCAAACGCAGACAGGATCTTCTGATCCGGGAAAAGCTTGAAAACGTCATCCCGATCATCGAAAATAACATGATCTACGCCATCCTGTTTCAGGACAGTTATACGCAAGATGCGGACAGCTACAGGGATCTTCTGGGGATCGAAGCCGACTACGGCTACATGATCGTCATGGAGTTCGGGGAACAGAAGGAAGACGACCATATGACCAACGTGGTGGGTGCCGGGGTACGCTCCCAATCCTATTACCGTGAGATCCGCGAAACGGTCAGGAACACGTTTTCCTGTATCACCGGATCTCTGATGGCGAACCGTCTGATCCTGCTCGTACCCGTTACGGAACCTGCCATCGACTATGCAGAGCGTATCCGGATCATTGAAAAATGCCGTGACATGCTCAGAAAGCTGAGCGAACGGGTGGATGTGAAATTCCGTGCCGGGATCGGCTCCGTGCACAGGCTGAATGAATGCATGGAATCCTATAAGGAAGCCCAGAGGGCGCTCCGCAATGCAAACGGCACCGTCGCGCACATCAGTGATCTTGCGATCACGGTCACCTATGAAGAAGACTATCCGGTCGATACGGAGCGTGAGATCTTCAACAAAACCACAAAAGGAGATGAAAGCGGAGCCGCCATGGCTGCGTCCCGTTTCTTCGAGTGGATGTGCGAAAATTACGGGGATCATGTCAACGACATCAAGCTCAAAGCGCTGGAATTCGTGCTCTGGTCGGAGCACCTTGCCTATGAAGAGGGCGGCATGAAGTACCGCTTCTTATCGAGGCAGGATTATCTGCCGGACATCATGGGCATGCAGACGTTGGATGAGATCAAAAAGTGGTTTCTTGAGAAGACGTCGGCGGCGGCAAGGGATGTACGTGAAAATAAGCAGAAGCAGAGTTCCTCGTCCGTGGAAGTGGCCAAAGAATACATTCTTGCAAATTATCAGAATGATATCTCGCTCGACGATGTTTCCAGAGAAGTGGACATCAGCCCATACTATTTCAGTAAGCTTTTTAAGGAAGAAACCGGAGAGAACTTCATCGAGTATGTGACGAATATCCGCATTGAAAAAGCAAAACAGCTGCTGACCTCTTCGAGACTTTCCATGAAAGAGATCTGTGCGCAGATCGGTTATGCGGATCCGAACTATTTCAGCAGGATCTTTAAGAAAACCGTCGGAGTCACGCCGACAGAATATAAGGAAGGATCCAGGCCATGAGAAAGAGATCATACGTAAAAATCACACAGTTCCTTGTGTTATGCATACTTTCACTGCTGCTTGCTTCCTGCGGGAAAACCGCATCGGAGCCTGCCGCGTCAGAGGAGACCAAAGAAGACACCATCGAGATCGGAATGAGCTTTGACTCGTTCGTGATCGAGCGCTGGCAGAGAGAGCGGGACGTATTCATTGCAACGGCCAAAGAACTGGGCGCGGAAGTGAACGTGCAGACCGCCAACGGAGAGATCGAAGAGCAGATCGCACAGATCGAATACTTCGTGGAAAAAGAAGTGGACTTAATCGTTGTGGTTCCGATCGATGCCTATAAGGTACAGGGTGCGATCGGAAAGGCAAAGAAAGCCGGCATCCCGGTTGTCTGCTATGACAGGGTGGTCAGAAGCGCCAATACGGATCTGTTTATTTCCTTTGATAATGAAGCGGTCGGCAGGCTGATGGCCCAGGAACTCTTCCGCGTAGCCGGGCGTGACCGCAATGTGATCATGATCTGCGGTCCCGAAACGGATTACAATACCGCGATGGTGGAAGAAGGTTTCCAGAAGATCATGGACAACTACAGGGGGAAAGTGATCGGCAGCTGCAGATGTGATAACTGGAGAGCCGAAATGGCATATGACTATGTCAGTGAAAACATCGATCTTGTGGAACAGGCGGATCTGATCATGTGCGGGAATGACTCCCTGGCAGGGGAGGCGATCAGGGCACTGTCCGAGAGAAGACTGGCCGGTAAGATCCCGGTTTGCGGACAGGATGCGGATCTGGAGGCCTGCCAGCGGATCGTGGAAGGGACCCAGCTGATGACGGTCTATAAGCCGGTGGAAAAGCTGGCAAAAACGGCCGCAGAGTACTCGGTCATGCTCGCCAAGGGAGAAAAACCTTCCATTTCAACAACCTACTATGACGGCGCCTATGACATTCCCTACGTTGCCTTGGAGCCGATCTGCGTAACCGCCGAAAACCTCGACGAAGCCATCATCGCCAGCGGCTTCCATCTCCGCGAGGACGTGTACCTTGAGCACTAGCACAAATCGGAACACGTCATCGCAAAAATGTGCTAGCGAACGTTTCACGCCATATGAAACGTTGTAAAAAAATCAAGAACTTAACAAGTTAGTCCTATTTTTCCCATGTTATAGTTTGAAGCGTAGTGGGAATCCACTAGAAAATTTTCATGGGAGGAAATGAAATGAAAAGAAAATTACTTGGCGCATTACTTAGTGTAGCTATGGTAGCATCTCTTCTGGCTGGTTGTGGCAGCGCTGCAGCAACAGACGCTCCGGCTCCGGCAGCAACAGAAGAAGCAGCTCCGGCAGCAACGGAAGAAGCAGCTCCGGCAGCAACAGAAGAAGCAGCTCCTGCAGATGATGCAGCAGCAGCTGGTGGCGCAAAGGTCGGCGTAGCAATGCCTACAAAGGACCTGCAGAGATGGAATCAGGATGGTTCCAACATGGAAGAGCAGCTGAAAGCAGCTGGTTACGAAGTTGACCTTCAGTTCGCTAACAACGACGTTCAGCAGCAGGTATCCCAGATCGAGAACATGATCAACAACGGATGTAACGTTCTGGTTATCGCTTCCATCGAGGGTGATTCCCTTGGAACAGTTCTTGCAACTGCAAAAGAAAAGAACATTCCGGTTATCGCTTATGACCGTCTGATCATGAACACGGATGCTGTTTCCTACTATGCAACATTCGATAACTACATGGTTGGTACAAAGCAGGGCGAATACATCGAGAAGGAACTCGGCCTCAAAGATGGTAAGGAAGGTCCTTTCAATCTTGAGATTACAACCGGTGACCCGGGTGACAACAACGCTAGATACTTCTTCCAGGGTGCTATGGACGTTCTGCAGCCGTACATCGACAAGGGTGTCCTTGTTGTTAAGTCCGGTCAGACTGAGTTCGATCAGGTTGCAACAGCTAGCTGGTCTTCTGAGAACGCTCAGAGCAGAGCTGAGAACATCGTATCCTCTAACTACGCAGATGGCTCCAACATTGATGCATGGCTGTGCTCCAACGACTCTACAGCACAGGGTGTAGTTGCAGCTCTGGATGCTAACTACAACGGCACATGGCCCATCATCACTGGTCAGGACTGTGATATCGTATCCGTACAGAACATGATCGCTGGCAAGCAGTCCATGTCTATCTTCAAGGATACACGTACACTGGCAGCTCAGGTTGTTAAGATGGTTGGTCAGATCCTTAATGGCGAAACAGTTGACGTTAACGATACTACAACATACGACAACGGCACAGGCGTTATTCCTTCTTACCTTTGCGAGCCTGTATTCGCTGATATCAACAACTACAAGGAACTCCTGATCGATTCCGGTTACTACACAGAGGCTGACTTACAGTAATCTTCATTTCAATATGAAGCTGGCAATAAGCCGAAAAATATACAGGCGGGTTCAATTACCCGCCTGTATGTTTGAAAAAAGAAATCGAACTTGGATAGAATTGGGAGGGAACGAATTTGGCAGATATAATACTGGAAATGAAAAACATTACCAAAACCTTTCCCGGTGTAAAGGCACTTGATAATGTCAACCTTCAGGTGGAAGAGGGCGAGATCCATGCACTTGTTGGTGAAAACGGCGCCGGTAAATCCACTCTGATGAATGTTCTTTCGGGAATCTATCCCTACGGAACTTATGAGGGTGAAATTATTTACAAAGGTGAGGAATGTAAGTTTAACAAGATCAAGGATTCCGAATCCAAAGGAATCGTTATCATTCACCAGGAACTTGCACTGATCCCTTATATGACGATCGGCGAGAATATGTACCTGGGTAACGAGCGCGGTAAGAGCGCTGCTATTGACTGGAATGAAACTTACGGTGAAGCCGATAAGTTTCTGAAAATGGTGGGACTTGAGGATTCCTCAAGAACACTGGTTAAGGATATCGGTACCGGTAAGCAGCAGCTTGTCGAGATCGCAAAAGCACTTGCCAAGCACGCACAGTTACTGATCCTTGACGAACCCACATCTTCTCTGAACGAGAAAGATTCAAGAGCGCTTCTGGATCTGCTTCTTAAGTTCAAGAAAGAGAACGGATTAACATCGATTATCATATCTCATAAGCTGAATGAGGTTTCATATGTGGCAGACAAGATCACGGTCATCCGTGACGGCTCCACAATAGAGACTCTTGACAAGGCAACTGACGATATCTCAGAAGACAGGATCATCAAAGGCATGGTTGGCCGTGAGATCACGGACCGTTTCCCCAAGAGACACGATGTCGAAATCGGCGACGTATCGCTTGAGGTTAAGAACTGGACCGTACATCATCCGCAGTACACGGAGAGAAAGGTCGTTAACGATGTTTCGATGAACGTACATAAGGGTGAGGTTGTAGGTATTTACGGCCTGATGGGTGCGGGACGTACCGAGCTTGCAAGAAGTATCTTCGGTAAGTCTTACGGAACCAATATTTCCGGAACCATGACGATCGACGGCAAGGAAGTTCACATCAATACGATCAAGGATGCCATCGCGCATAAGATCGCATATGTAACCGAGGACCGTAAAGGAAACGGACTGGTACTGACCAATCCGATCAAGATCAATACGACGCTTGCCAACTTAAAATCGGTAAGTAACAGAGGGATCATCGATAAAGATAAAGAATATCAGGTTGCCGTAGAGTATAAAGACAAACTGAAAACCAAGACTCCTTCGGTGGAACAGAATGTCGGCAATCTGTCCGGCGGTAACCAGCAGAAGGTTCTGCTGGCGAAGTGGATGTATGCGGATCCTGACATTCTGATCTTGGATGAGCCTACCAGAGGTATTGATGTAGGCGCGAAGTACGAGATCTACTGTATCATCAATGATCTGGTTAAAGCAGGAAAATCTGTGATCATGATCTCTTCGGAGCTTCCTGAGACCATCGGCATGAGCGATCGGATCTATGTCATGAATGAAGGCAGATTCGTCGGTGAATTAAGCCGTGACGAGGTTACACAGGAATCCATCATGGCCTGCATCATGAAGTCGGGAAGGGGTGAATAATTATGGAAAAATCAACAATTTCAATGACGCTGAAAAAATATACCATGGTCATCGCCCTTGTCGTAGTTGTTGTCTTATTTACAATCGGTACAAAGGGTACGATCCTGCTTCCGCAGAACATCACTAACCTGTTATCTCAGAACACATACGCGTTTGTTCTCGGCGTAGGTATGCTGCTTTGTATCTTAACCGGCGGTAACATTGACCTTGCGGTCGGTTCGGTACTGTGCTTTGCGGCAGCGGCAGGCGCTTACCTGATGAATAAAGGGACCAATCCCGTGATCGCTGTGACCGTTATGATCCTGGTGGGCCTTTTGGCCGGGATCTGGCAGGGATTCTGGATCGCTTATATCAAGGTTCCGCCGTTTATTGCAAC
>JAFYDQ010000117.1 GCA_017544705.1 Lachnospiraceae bacterium
ACAGATGACACACGGAACTGCATCAGCAAGTCCCACATCCGGAGCGACAAATACGCAAGTAACGATTACCGCAACTCCGGATAACAATTATCGTTTCAAGCAATGGCAGTTGATTTCGGGAGGAGTTGAGCTGTCTTCCACAACGACGAATCCGGCAACATTTCAAATCAGAACGGCAAATGTTGAAGTCAAGGCGCATTTTGAAAGAACGTATGATCTTATATACGACAGCAATGGCGGATCGGGTAATATGAACTCGGTAAAGGTGGCCATTGGCGACAGCTATAGATTCCCGAACTGCACATTTACGCCTCCCGCAAACAAGACTTTTAACTATTGGGAGATGATCGGAGCCGACGGACGGTATCAACCGGACGATGTAATAGATCCTATCGCCAATAATGTTCTTGTTGGCGAAACGATCACGGTGAAGGCAGTCTGGAAGGATGCACAATCGAACCCGAAGAAAGACGATGGCGATAATAATGACTCTGATCACAGCGGCTGGAGTTCAAAATCCAGCCCGCAGCCTTTAAATCCGAATGCGCTTATCTCGACATCATTTACGATGTCCGGTTTCGGAAACGGAAACGTCAAGATCGGACCGCAGATACAGGGAACACTCGGAAGGCTTGCATTTCTGATGCATATGCCGGCCGGATTTAGGGAAGCGTTTTCCTTTAACATGACCGTAAATGACAAGACCGATTACACATTGAAGAAGGGGACGCTTTCATTTAAGATCCCGCCCCAACATCTGAAAGAAGGAAGAACGTTCCGCATATTGGGGATCGATAAGAACGGGAATGTCAAAGAATTCCCGGATACTGACAAACAAGCGGATACGATCACGGTAAATCTTGATATCGAAGGTTATGCATTCGATCTGATATACAAAGATTGAGCAGAAGATAGAAGATGTATATGAAAAAGGATCCTTTGCCTTATGGCAGAGGATCTTTTTTTGCAAAAAACCGTCCGACGTACAATACAAAATCCGTTTCTTTCCTGTGAGGAGATACGCCTGCCTGCGCATGTATTACAGCAATACATTGACAACAGAGAACGAAAGCAGGCGGCGACAATTTATGAACCAGAAAAAAAACACAACCACATATGATGACCTCTTGCGTACACTGGCCGCATCCCCTAAAATAAATAATGACATTGCACTTGCGGATATCGAAGAGATGGTAAAAAAAGCAAAAGTGCAGGAACTGATCGACAGCGGAAAACACAGGTACGCTGTCACCAAACGAAAAAATGGAGGGATGTCGACTTACGTTATCGGTGATAACGGCAAACGGACGCCGGAAGGCCCGGGCGATCGATCACTGGATCCGGATGATCTGTGATGCGGTAGGCATACCGCAGAAGTCAGAGCATGACATTAGAAGGACCGTGGCGTCGGAACTGTTTGCAAACGGGGAAAGCCTGGAAACGATAAGGGATTTCTTAGGACACAGGGAGATCACGACAACAGCGGGATATATCATCGACCCGCGCAGCAGCGAAGAAATCTGCAAGCGCAGGCAAAAGATCTTATCCTGCAACGATTTAAAGCTTACGGACGACCCTGAAACACCGCCGGATAATGTCATAAGATTTGTGCAACATTGTGCAACAAAAACAAATGCCGCAAACCATTGAGTTTACGGCATTTCTCCGAGCGCGAGACGGGACTCGAACCCGCGGCCTCGACCTTGGCAAGGTCGCGCTCCACCAACTGAGCCACTCGCGCGTAACAAGGGTATTTTAGCAAAGAGAATTATTTTTGTCAAACGAAAAATGAAAAAGATCATATTAACAGCGATCAACGCAAAATACGTGCATTCCAACCCCGGCGTATACAGCCTGTGTGCCTATGCAAAACAGTGTAATCCTAAGGCGGATATTGAGACCCTGTCGTTTACGATCAATCAGGATGTTTCAAAGATCACGGAGGAAATTTATGCCGCAGGACCGGATCTGATCGGATTCTCCTGCTATATTTGGAATATTACTGTGATCCGGCAGATCGTGACAACATTGTCCAAGATCTTGCCTAAGACACAGATCTGGCTTGGCGGGCCTGAAGTATCCTACTGTGCGGACGAGATGTTGTCACAGCTTCCGGTCACGGGAATTTTAAGCGGAGAAGGAGAGATTGCTTTTGCCGGATTGGTAAGGGAGTTTCTCCTTGGAGAGGATGGCGATTACCGAAAGGTTAAGGGAATCGTAACCCGTGATTTTGCAACGGGAGAAGCCGAACTGATCCCGATGGATGATCTGCCGTTTTTCTATCAGGATTTCCCTAAGGAACTGTTTGACAATAAGATCCTGTATTACGAAACATCCAGGGGTTGCCCGTACATGTGCACCTATTGCTTATCCTCTGTTGAAAAGCATCTGCGCTTTAAGAGCCTTCCGAAAATTTATAGAGAACTGCAGTTCTTCCTTGACCGAAAGGTTAAGCAGGTCAAATTCGTGGACAGAACCTTTAACTGTGATCCGGATCATGCGATTGCGATCTGGAAGTATCTGAAGGAGCATGACAACGGGATCACCAATTTTCATTTTGAGATCGCTGCAGAGACTATGCGCGAGGATGCGCTGAAGTTGATCGGATCGATGCGTCCGGGCCTGCTGCGATTGGAGATCGGGGTGCAGAGTACGGATCCCGCCACGCTGAAAGCAATTCGCAGACAGATGGATCTTGAGCGCTGCAGGCGTGTTGTGGAAACATTGCATAAAAACGAAAACGTGATCTTGCATCTGGATCTGATCGCGGGACTCCCCGGGGAATCCTATGAGCGGTTTGTGCGCTCATTCAATGACGTATATGCAATGCATCCGAAGGAATTGCAGTTGGGTTTCCTGAAAGTTCTGAAAGGGACACCCATTGCGGCCAAAGCAGCGGAAGAAGGACTTGTTTTTGATAAGGAGCCGCCCTATGAAGTGATTTTTACGGCGGATATCAGTTATGAAGAACTGCGGAAGTTAAAGGCCGTGGAAGAGATGCTTGAGATCTATTACAACAGCGGACAGTTCGTAAGAACGCTTGCATGCCTCGAACCTTCTTTTGATACGCCGTACGCGCTGTTTGAATCGCTTGCGCGGTACTACAGGGAAAAAGGATATACGGTCATGCAGCCTTCCAGATTAAAGCGGTATGAGATCCTGCTTTCGTTTTGGGAGGAACAGATCGATCCGGACAGCGTGGAGATCAGGGAATGCCTGCTATACGATCTTTATGCAAGAGAAAATCTGAAAAAACGCCCGGCATTCGCCGGGGAAGAAGACCCTGTGGCACGCGATTTTTACAAAGGAAACAAACAGCGGATGTTTGATACGCATGTGGAAGCATTTACGGGAGCGGACGGTAAGAAAACGTATTATCTGTTTGATTACAGAAGCCGGGATCCCGTTACGGGAAACGTAGGGGTCAGAATACTTACGGAACAGGACTGGCAGCAGGAGGATGGATCATGAAAAAGAGAACCGGTGAGATCTTACGAATTCTCAATGAGATGTATCAGATCGAATGGAAATGCTATCTGGATTATCAGGAACCCTGGCAGCTGCTGATCGCAACGATACTCAGCGCGCAGTGTACGGATGCACGTGTCAATATCGTCACAAAGGATCTGTTTGTCAAATATCCTTCGATCGAAGCTTTTGCAGGGGCGGATCTTGCGGAACTTGAGCAGGATATCCGCTCGACGGGATTTTATCACAATAAGGCGAAAAACATCATCCAATGCTGCAGGACGCTGCATACGGAATACCATGATGAATTGCCAAGAACGCTGGAGGAACTGACGGGGCTTGCGGGGGTTGGCAGAAAGACCGCTAATGTGATCCGCGGGAATATTTTCGGGGATCCGTCGATCGTTGTGGATACGCACGTCAAACGGATATCCAAGAGGCTCGGGCTGACAAAGGAAACGGACCCGACGAAAGTGGAATTTGACCTGATGAAGGAACTGCCCAAAGAAAGCTGGATCGTTTACAATCTCCAGCTGATCACGTTTGGCAGGGATATCTGCAGTTCGCAGCGACCGTCCTGTGAGCGTTGCAGGCTGCAGGACTATTGTGTGGAGTACCGGGAAATGGCCGCAGGCGGAAAAAAGCCTAGCGGTAAGAAGGGGAAAAGATCGAACGCTTCTTAAGCTCCGTAAGGATACTATCCCGCGTCAGGGAGGTCAGTTTTTCTGCTTCTTCGATCAAACGCTCGATCTCGTCATATTTTTTTTCTGCTTCATAGATGTCTGCCAGAATCAGATAATTCTTGCGGATATCCGTATGGCTGGAAATGCCGAATTCCAGGACCTTCACGGCTTCTTCCGTGCGGCCGAGCTTCTGCAGCTCTTCGCCCCAGTCGGCCAGGGTCCTGATCATTTCCGTGTAGTTTTGGTCATATTCCGTCAGATCGGTCAGGTTGGCAACGCCGTAGCGCAGCTTCAGATCGGTATTGGAAATGCCGTTCAGATTCACGATCTTGGCATCCTTTAAGCCCAGCAGGAAAGCCTCGTTTTCCATGATCACGGGATTGCCGACTTCGCCCGTGAAGGGAAGCGAATCATACGGGATGGATATGAAATCAAGATCAGTCAGGGGCTTCCGGCGCGTGCTGTTTGCTTTGCGTTCCCTATCCCAGAACTGCTCCTCGATTTCCTTCATTTTATTGCCGCTTCGTTTCATATAAAACCAGGTGAAAGCGGACAGCAGTACGACGGTTGTAAAAATAGGAAGTTTCATATATAATAACCTTTCGGGAGAGAGAAAAATGAGCAATAAAACCAAAAAGATCATTTCTGCGGTAATCGTCCTGCTTCTGGTTCTGGCAATGGTGATTCCCACTCTGATGTCTATTTTACCTCAATAACCCTTTTTATATCAATAGTTGCGGGAGTATGTGATGAAAAATCGCAGTCTCATGAAAATCGTTAGCTTCCTGTGCGTGTCGGCGCTTTGCGTCCGGCCTGTTTTTGCACGCGTAACGATGCCGACGATCGATACGGACGGAACCTCAACAGTGCTTGGTTTTAAGCCGGTTGAGATCGATAACCGCGACCACTCCGGAACCATTCCGGACGGTGTCTGGTACGGGCCGCTCGATCTGTCCGACTGCACCTATGACGAGGCCAGAAAATCCATCATACTCTACGTGACTTCCCTGCAGAATGCCAAGATTACGCTGTGCGCAAAAGACGGTCAGAAGACCGATGTAAAAGCAGGTGATCTCGGTCTTGAATGGGATGATGAGGATACCCTTTATGAGGCTTTAACACTTGGCAACGGCGGGAATGTTGTAAACCGTTTCAAGGAACGTAAAGATCTGGAACGCGAGAACAAGCACTACGAAGTCAAGGTTTCCTTTGACCGCGGCATCCTTTCCAACACGCTCCATTCCGTATCGAAGAAATACAATGTTGAACCGACGGAATCCGAGATGGTCCGTGAGGACGGAGAATTTGTGATCACGGAAGGAAGGACCGGATACATCATCGATGAAAACGCTTCCATGCGTGAGATTGAAAATACGCTGCAGAATTGGAACGGGGAAGAAGTACAGATCGATCTTGTCGGCGAGGTTAAGAAACCGAAGGGAACGATGGAAGAACTGTCGAAAGTAAAGGATGTTCTCGGCAGTTTCCAGACAAGTCTCGGCTCCTCCAATTCCGACAGAAGTAAGAATGTCCGCAACGGCATGAGCCTGATCAACGGTACGATCCTTTACCCGGGAGAAGAGTTCTCCACCTACGAGAAGATCAGTCCGTTCACGGAAGAAAACGGGTATTTCCTTGCCGGATCCTATCTGAACGGTTCGGTCGTGGAAACGTTCGGCGGCGGAATCTGTCAGGTAAGCACGACGTTATACAATGCGGTGCTTCTGGCAGAGCTTGAGGTAACGGAACGCCACAATCATTCAATGATCGTTAATTATGTTGATATATCAGGGGATGCGGCAATCTCCGGGACAACGAAGGATTTTAAATTCAAAAACAATACAAATGCACCGATCTATATCGAAAGCGATGCATCGGACAGCAGAAAAGTCGTATTTAACATCTACGGTCAGGAAACCAGACCGGCCAACAGAACAGTGGAACTGATGAGCATTGAGACCGGAAGGCTTGCACCGGAGGAGAATACGATCGAAGATCCGACCAAACCTGTAGGCTATCGGGCCGTACGCGGCGGACATGTCGGTTATTCCGGTGAATACTGGCGGATCATCAAGGTGGATGGTGTGGAAACGGAGCGTGAAAAGATCAACGTCAGCAATTACCAGTCCACGCCCACAACGATCATCGTCGGGACCGGGCCTGCGGACCTCCTTATGCCCGCAGCGGGTGCGGAAGCAGTGCCGGAGGAAGCGACGGAATAGCATGAGAATCGGGAAATGTCCGGAGAACGCATATAAGCGCTCCGTTGGAAAATATCTTCAGACGGGAGACGGTCGATCGATCACTTCCATACGGCAGACAGCACTGACTTATGAGATGGCGCCTGCCGTATTTTTACAGGATGCGGTCAATGAGATTGCCGCAGCAGGCGCGCGATCGACCGGCATCGCAGCGGGGCTGATCGTACCGCCGGATACGGAAGAGGCGATGGTTGCCTCGGTCATGGAGCGGCTTTTGCCCGTATGCGAAAGAGAAAACGTGCCACTCACGGAAGTATCCGTGAAAACACTGCAGGCGGTATCTGCGCCGGTTTTGCAGGTTACGGTGACCGGACGGGATCCTAAGAGGAAAAAGATAAAGCAGGAAGCAGACCTGCTGCTTGTCGGAGCAGTCGCAATGGCAGGTACGATGATCCTGGCAACGGAGAAAGAAGACGTGCTTTTGCAGAAATTCGCACGACCGTTCATTGCCGGAGCAGTAGATTTTAAGAATCACTTGTCCGTGACAGGTGCGGCGCGTGTGGCGTTTGAAAACGGCGCGATCGCAGCATACAGCCTGTCGGAGGGCGGTATCTTTGCAGGTCTTTGGGAGTTTGCATCGGCGCATAAATCCGGACTGGAAGCGGATCTGAAAAAGATCACGATCCGGCAGGAAAGCGTGGAGATCGCAGAGATTTTTCAGATCAATCCTTATCAGCTGCTTTCCACGGGTGCCATGCTTGTGGCGGCACAAAACGGACTTGAAATGCTGCGTGTTTTCCGTGATAATGGGATAGAAGCAGTGATGATCGGATCATTGAAGAGTGGAAATGACAGGGTGATCCGCAACGATACGGAGACCAGATATCTGGATCTGCCTGCGGCAGATGAAATATACCGGATATTCGGATAGATCAGGTTGATCACAAGAGGAGGAGAATAACATGAGAGAAAAGATCCTGACTTTTATAGAAAAGAACAGCCGCGTAGAGCTGAAGGAACTGGCGATTTTGCTTGGCATGTCGGAAACGGATGTGGCAAATGAACTGGAAGCCATGGAAAACGAAGGGATCATTTGCGGATATCATACGCTGATCGACTGGGATAAAGTCACAACAGAGCGGATCAATGCCGTGATTGAAGTACGGGTTACTCCGCAGCGTGGCAGGGGCTTTGACTCCATCGCGGAACGGATCTACAAATATCCGGAAGTGGAATCCGTATATCTGATGTCCGGCGGTTACGACCTGTTAGTCATGCTGGAGGGCAAGACGCTTCGTGAGGTTTCTTCGTTTGTTTCGGAGAAGCTCTCCACCTTGGAATCGGTGCTCAGTACGACCACGCATTTCATTCTGAAGAAGTACAAAGACCACGGAACGATCCTGCACCAGGAATATGCTGATGAGAGGGAGATCCTGTCATAATGAGAAATCCGTTATCACAGACAATTGTTAATATCAAACCGTCCGGTATCCGCCGCTTTTTTGATATCGCAGCGGAACGGAAAGATACGATCTCTTTGGGCGTCGGCGAACCCGACTTTGATACGCCCTGGCATGTGCGGGATGAGGGTATTTATTCCCTGGAAAAAGGAAGGACGTTCTACACTTCCAACGCCGGCCTTATGGAACTGCGTGAAGAGATCTGCAAATATTTATCGCGCCGCATGGATCTGAATTATGATCCGAAGAAGGAAGTGCTGATCACGGTCGGCGGTTCCGAAGCGATCGATATCGGCCTTCGCGCCATGGTCGATCCCGGTGATGAAGTACTGATCCCGCAGCCAAGCTATGTATCATACGAACCCTGTGCGATCTTAGCGGGTGCGAAACCCGTGATCATAGAACTGAAAAACGAGAACGAGTTCCGCCTGACGCCGGAACAACTGCTTGCAGCGATCACGGATAAGACCAAGATCCTGATCATGCCTTATCCCAACAACCCGACCGGTGCGATCATGGAACGGTCTGACCTTGAAAAGATTGCGAAGATCTGCGTGGAAAAGGACCTGTTTGTGATCTCCGACGAGATCTATGCAGAGTTGACGTTCGGAGACAGAAAGCATGTGTCCATTGCTTCGTTTCCCGGCATGCGCGAGCGCACCGTTGTGATCAACGGATTTTCCAAGGCCTATGCAATGACCGGGTGGAGACTGGGATATGCCTGCGGACCGGAAGAGATTCTGAAGCAGATGACCAAGATCCATCAGTTTGCGATCATGTGTGCACCGACAACGAGTCAGTATGCGGCTATTGAAGCGTTAAAAAACGGGGATACCGATGTGGAGACCATGCGGGAATCCTATAACCAGAGACGCAATTTCCTGATGCATGCGTTTCGGGAAATGGAATTGCCCTGCTTTGAACCCTTTGGTGCGTTCTATGTATTTCCCTGCATCAGTGAATTTGGCATGACTTCCGAGGAGTTCGCTTTTGCGCTGCTCGATGTCAAGAAACTGGCCGTCGTTCCCGGTTCTGCGTTCGGACTGGGCGGGGAAGGCTTTGTCAGGATTTCTTATGCTTATTCCCTGAAAAAGCTGGAAACGGCCGTGGGGCGGCTTGTGGAATTTGTAACTGAGCTGAGGAATAAAGCATGAACATCGTGCTGCTTGAGCCGGAGATTCCTGCCAATACAGGCAATATCGGCAGGACCTGTGTGGCGACAGGGACAACGCTGCATCTGATCGAACCCCTGGGCTTTCGCCTGACCGAGAAAAACCTGCAGCGGGCAGGGATGGACTATTGGGACAGGCTCGATGTCAGACGCTATACCAACTTCCGGGATTTCCTCGAAAAAAACAGCTATCCGAAGATCTTTATGGCAACGACCAAAGCAAAGCAGACATATGCGGATGTGCAATATGATGCGGACAGCTTTGTGATGTTTGGAAAAGAAAGTGCGGGGATTCCCGAAGAGATCCTGCTGGAGCATGAAGATACCTGCATCAGGATTCCGATGCTTTCCAATGAACGCTCCCTGAATCTTGCCAATTCCGTTGCGATTATTTTATATGAAGCATTCCGGCAGCAGGGATTTTGTTCGTTGCAGGAAAAGGGAGAATTGCACAGACTGACCTGGAAAAGTGAACAGAATTCTTAATCTTCCAGATCTTTGGATTTGGGTAAAGTGAAGATAAATTCGGTACCGACGCCTTCCGTGGAGATCACGTTGATGTTCTCATGGTGGGCGTTGATGATCTCTTTGGTAATGGACAGGCCCAGGCCTGTTCCTTTTTTGTCTTTTCCGCGGGAAATATCGGTCTTATAGAAACGGTCCCAGATCAACTTCAGGGAATCCTTGGGAATCCCGATGCCGCTGTCCTTAACGGAGACAAAGACTTTTTCATTCTTCTCCGTTGTCTCCACCTTGATCGTGGAATCGGAGCTGCTGAATTTGATCGCGTTGTCGATCAGATTGTAAAGAACCTGCTTGATCTTTTCCTCATCGGCCGTGACAAACAGGGTCTGGCCGGTCAGGACCAGTTTGAAGCGGATCTTTTTCTCAAAACAGGTTCCTTCAAAAGTTGCAGCCACGTTTTTGATGACTTTATTGATGTCAAAATCAGATACATCCAGTACCGTGCCGCGCAGGTTCAGGTTGTTCAGAGTCAGCAGGCTGTTGGTCAGCTTTGTCAGGCGCTCGGTTTCATTGAGCACAATATTGAGGTATTTTTCGTGCATTTCCGGCGGAATGGTACCGTCTACCATGGCCTCCAGGTAACCGCGGATGGAGGTTAAGGGAGAACGGAAATCGTGAGACACGTTTGCGATGAATTTCTTCTGGTTTTCTTCCGCACGTGAAAGCTCCGATGCCATCAGGTTCAGGGATGCCGCCAGACGTCCGATCTCATCGTCTTTATCAACATCGATCACGTAATCCAGGTTGCCGCCGGTATATTCCCTGGCAGCCTTTGTGATCTTACGCATCGGCAAATATATGATCGTGGTAAAAAAGATCAGAATGATCAGAGAAAGGCCGAAGATGATCGCAAAGGTGGTATAAGCGATCCTTGTCATGTCGGATAATTTTTCTTCCACCTCCCGAAGAGGCGAATGCACAACGATATATGCCTGCCTGCGGAAGTTGGCCGTTACGGGAGAGATCACACTGATCACGGATTCTTTAAAGGCACCGTAGAAGTCTCCCACAATATAATATTTTTGGAGCATGTCGGCGGGATTAAACGGTTCCGGAATGGCGGTAACCTGTCCGGCGGGAGATGAGGAATCAAACAGGACCGTCCCGTTTGTGGACATGATCCAGATGGATGTGGAAGTCATGGAGTCGACAACGGTCAGACGGTCTATAAAATCCGCACCTGTGAAATTGGCATTGGAAAGATTCTTGGAATAGGTGTTGGAGATCGCAGTCGCTTCCTTATAGAGTTCTGCAGCCTTCGCACGGATCATGGCATCACGAACCATTTCCGACGTCAGGGTATTGATCGTCAAAAGGCTTAGGATCGCAAAAACCAGATATGCGATGATGAACTTCAGGTAAACGGTCGACTTGCGCTTCATGGATCATTTTACCTCAAATTTGTAACCGATCCCCCATACAGTGGACAGGCGCCATGCACTGTGGTCTTTGATCTTTTCGCGCAAACGTTTGATATGTACATCTACGGTTCTGGTATCACCGATATATTCATAGCCCCAGATGTGATCCAGGAGCTGTTCCCTGGTGAATACCTGATTCGGGGAAGAAGCCAGAAAATAGAGTAATTCCAGTTCCTTAGGCGGCATTTCCACGGCTTTTCCGTAGTAGAGAACCGAGTAGTTGGTCAGGTTGATCGTCAGATCCGGATACTCCACGCATTTCGTATCATTTGCGGCAGGTGCCTGCACCTGCTTTGCGGGGACGCTTCGGCGCAGAACGGCTTTGACCCTGGCGACGAGTTCCTTGGAATCAAACGGTTTTTCCATATAGTCATCGGCACCAAGCTCCAGGCCCAGTACCTTGTCGAATACTTCTCCTTTGGCGGAAAGCATGATGATCGGCGTATCGGATTTGGAACGCACTTCCCTGCAGACCTGATATCCGTCGATGCCGGGGAGCATTAAGTCTAACAGGATCAGATTCGGCTCATAGGTCTCAAAAGCGGTCAATGCGGATTCCCCGTCGTTGACGATCATGGTATCAAAGCATTCTTTTGTCAGATACAGGGAGATGAGCTCCGCGATATTTGCATCATCATCCACGATCAGGATTTTCTGTTTGTTGGCCATGACTTTCCTCCATTACTTAAATTCTACGATGGTAACGCCCGCATCTCCTTCGCCGTATTCCGCAAGCTGATATGACTTTACATACGAAATCTTCTTTAAGTGGGAATGGACGGCGCTTCGGAGTGCTCCGGTTCCTTTCCCGTGCACGATGCGGACTTTCGCAAGACGCGACATATAGGCATCATCCAGATATTTGTCCAGTTTTGCAAGTGCTTCATCAACCGTCAGTCCGATGAGGCTCAGTTCGGAAGAGATGGAGGCGGCTTTGCTTAATGAACCGCCGTAGGATCTTGCCTTTTTGCCATTCTCTTTATCCTCTTTGACCAATTCGACATCATTGATATTGGTCTGCATCCGCATGATCCCGCATTGCACGAAGAGATTACCCTTGGCATCGGGGATCGATGAGACCGTGCCGCTTAAGTTCATGGACAGGATCCGGATATCATCTCCCAAATGAAAATCAGAAGGCTTCAGATCGGACGATTGTCCGGGCGTTTTCTGCTTTATGACAGGCCTGGTTTCATCCAGCTTCTCGCGAAGCTTTTTCCGGAGAGCCTCCATTTCCCGGATATCCTCTCCGCCGCCGTGTTTCTGATAATAGCGGATCGCCTCGTCAGCGATCTTTTTGGCTTCCTGCAGAATGTCTCTGGCTTCATCTTTGGCTTCCTGCAGGGTGCGTTCGCGCATCCGGTCCCATTTGCTCTGCTTGGCTTCCAGGGAGGTTTTCAGTTCTTCCGCTTCTGCCCGATAAGCAGCAACGGTTTCTTTCTCCTGTTCCAATAATAACCGATTTTCGTCCAACTGTGAAAGGACATCTTCAAAATCTTCGTCTTTTTTATTCAGGCGCGCTGCGGCATCTTCGATCACGGATTCGTTCAGCCCGAGTTTACGGGAGATTGCAAAAGCGTTGCTTTTTCCCGGCACGCCGATCAGGAGGCGGTAAGTGGGCTGAAGCGTTTCCACATCGAACTCACAGCTGGCATTCATCACCATCGGTTCTCTGATCGCATAGATCTTCAGTTCGCTGTAGTGCGTCGTTGCCACTGTCCGGATATGCCGTTTGTGCAGCGTGTTTAGAATGGCAATGGCCAGTGCCGCACCCTCCGTCGGGTCTGTTCCGGCACCCAGTTCGTCAAACAGGCAAAGGCTGTCCGTATCCGCCTGATCCAGGATCGTCACGATACGTTTCATATGGGAAGAAAACGTGGAAAGGCTTTGTTCAATGCTCTGTTCGTCCCCGATGTCCGCAAAGATATCCGAGAAGACGGAAAGTTCCGAACGGTCCAGGGCAGGAATATGAAGTCCGGCCTGTCCCATCAGTGCAAGCAATCCGAGGGTTTTCAAAGCAACGGTCTTGCCGCCGGTGTTCGGGCCCGTGATGATCAGGAGATCAAATGTATCACCGAGAGACAGATCGATCGGTACAACGGTATCTTTGGGGAGAAGAGGATGTCTTGCCTTCCTGAAAAGGACACGTCCTTCCGTGTTATACAAAGGCCTGGTTGCGTTCATGGAGAGCGCAAGCTTACCTTTGGCAAAGATAAAATCAAGTTCCGCGATCGTTTCAAGGTTCTGGCGGATCTCAAAGAGATGTTCCGCGCAATTTGCACTCAATTCTGCAATGATCCGTTCTATTTCCTGTGCTTCCTGCAGTTCCAGTTCGCGCAGATCATTGTTCAGATTGACAACGGCAGCAGGTTCGATAAAAAAAGTGGATGCGGAGGATGACTGGTCATGGATCATCCCCGGCACGTTGTTTTTGTATTCTGATTTTACGGGAATGCAGTACCGTCCGTCCCGCATGGTGATAACGGCATCCTGCAGATAATTCCGGTATGTCTGGTTGACCATCTGTGTCAGCTGGGTATGGATCTTGTCAGAGGTCTGTTTCATATGACGTCTGATGGAGCGAAGCGCAGATGAGGCATCATCGCTGATCTCTTCCTCCGAAAGGATGCAGCGCCTGATATCCGTACACAACGGATTTAACGGCTCCAGCAGAAAAAAATAGGTGTCAAGGGCATCTTCCCCTGCGGTATCGCTGCTGTCTCTTCTGCCAAAGGATTTCACCCTGGCCGTGTTCTCGAGAAGCCTTGCAATCTGCAGAAGATCGGATGTATTGATACTGCTTCCTTTGTCGAGACGCTGCAGGGATGCATAGATGTCGCTTGTTGCATAGAAGGAGACAGAGGAATTCTTAAGCAGCCGGTTCAGTGCATCCGCAGTTTCCGTCTGCGCATCCGTAATCTCTTCCGGTGTCAGATGCGGACTTAAAGAAAGGCATCGCTCCTGACCCAGTTCAGAGGATGCCTGCTCTTTCAGCATTTCAAGAATTTTCGGAAATTCCAGAGTCTTTATTGCACCTTCATTCATAACAAGGTAAGTGTAGCAGAATTCGGGTGTTTTCGCAACGCGACCTTGTAGTTTCCGGCTGGTTTTAGTATAATAGGAAAACAGTGGCGAAGGAGATTTCTTCATGGCAGAACAAAAGCAGGAAACCGTTCGGAACACAGTAGCCAAAGAGAACGAGCGATCCGTGGCAAGCGGAGAGCAGAAGTTTGATTTTATCACGGAAACGATCAAGAAAAAGCCGGTGAATAAAAAGCGGGTATTCTTGAAGTTTGTGTCAACGATCCTGTGGGCCGTCCTTTTTGGTGTCGTTGCCTGCTTAACCTATATTTTGCTGTATCCGAAACTGGAAGAGCACTTCCGTCCGTCCGCGGCAGATGTTACCGCTTCCGCATCCGATGAAGAAAACGGAGAGGAGACGATTACCACCGAAGAAGTGGATGTTACCCCTGCGACCGAAGAGAAAACGCATGAAGTTGTCACGCAGGTGGTCCAGAAGGTGGAAAAAGTTGAGAAAAATCTCGACGTCAGTGACTATAAACAATTGTACACGCAGATCTCCCGCGTCGCATTTGAAGCCCGCAAATCGCTGGTGACCGTTACCGGCATTTATCCGGATACGGACTGGTTCCAGAATCCGTACGAACAAAACCGTGCCACTTCAGGACTTCTGGTAGCGGATAACGGCAAGGAGTTGTTGATCATTGCGCAAACGCAAGCGATCAGGAACGCGGAATCGGTTACGGTTACTTTTATTGACGGAACAGAGCACAAGGCATCCGTCAAAAAGACAGATCATAATACCGGACTAACGGTAGTCGGTGTCGATATTGATTCCTTAAGTGAAGAGACAAAAGAAAAAATAGCCATGGCCAAGCTTGGGAGTTCCCGGATTTCTTCTCTTGTCGGAAGCCCGATCATCGCACTGGGCAATCCGATCGGCATTTCCGGTTCCATGGCCAGCGGTCAGATTACCAGCAACAGTTTTGTAAAAACACTGACGGACAGCAGCGCGCAGTTCCTGACGACGGACATTTAC
This sequence comes from Lachnospiraceae bacterium, assembly GCA_017544705.1. GTDB lineage: Bacteria > Bacillota > Clostridia > Lachnospirales > Lachnospiraceae > UBA2868. The sequence continues at coordinate 14,990 of JAFYDQ010000117.1, forward strand.
GGAAGTGATACTGCGAGCGGTGTTCTGGTCAATCTGGACGGAGAAGTGCTGGGGATCATTTATCAGGACGACAGTGTCGGTGACGCACCGAATCTGATCAAGGCATACGGAATTTCAGACCTGCGGGGCAAGATCGAAAAACTTTCCAACGGACAGGATTTAGCATATCTTGGGATCTACGGAACGGACGTGACGGAAACTGCAGCCAGGGAACTGGGCCTTCCTTACGGGGCTTATGTCAAAGAGGTCGTGATCGATTCGCCGGCCATGGAGGCAGGGATCCAGAACGGAGATGTGATCGTAAAGATCGGCACGACGGAGATCAATTCCTTCGAAGCATTTAAGGACGCCATGCTGAAATGCCAGCCGGGTGATCTGATGATGGTTACCGTACTCAGACAGGCCAGATTTGAATACGCCGAGGTATCCTATGAGATCACGCTCGGAACATTGGAGTAGGATATGAAATACATTGAAAGCATCCATGAGGGAGAAAACATTTCGGATGTTTATCTGGTCAAACAGAAGACATCGGCGGTGACCAAAAACGGGAAACCGTATGAGAATATGATCCTGCAGGATAAAACCGGCACGATCGATGCCAAGATCTGGGAACCCAATTCCGCCGGGATCGAAGATTTTAATGCATTGGATTATGTACAGATTACCGGGAACGTGACTTCCTTTAACGGCGCGCTTCAGGTTAGCGTGCAGCGGGCCAGAAAGTGCAGGGAAGGGGAATATGACCCTGCGGACTATCTGCCGGTATCGTCCAAAAACATTGATGATATGTTTGCGCAGATCACGCAATACATTTCCGGAATCACGTCGCCGTATTTAAAACAGTTGCTTGAAGCGTTTTTTGTGAACGACGCGGATTTCATTAAGGCGTTCAAAACGAGTTCGGCGGCAAAATCGGTACATCACAGTTTTGTCGGCGGCCTTTTGGAGCACACGCTTTCCGTTACGAATCTTTGTAATTATCTTGCGGAAGCTTATCCCATGATCAATAAGGATCTGCTGCTCAGTGTCGCGATATTGCACGATATCGGGAAGACGCGGGAATTGTCCGATTTTCCGGAAAATGATTATACGGATGACGGGCAGCTGCTTGGGCATATCGTGATCGGATATGAAATGGTTTCGGCAAAGATCGCACAGATCCCGGGTTTTCCGGATAAGCTTGCCGGAGAAATCAAACACTGTATTCTGGCACATCACGGGGAACTTGATTACGGGTCGCCTAAAAAACCGGCGATCATTGAGGCCGTTGCACTGCACCATGCAGATAATACGGATGCAAAGCTGGAGATCATGTCAGAATTACTGGCTTCCCAAACGGGCACGGACTGGCTGGGATATAACAGGCTGATCGATTCCAATGTGCGCAGAACGAGCGAATAATCAGATGGATTACCGGAAAAACCAACAGGTAACTGTGAAAATTGAAGATATCGGAATAAACGGAGAGGGTATCGGCCGCATCAGCGGCTATACCCTTTTTGTGAAAGATGCGATTGTCGGTGACCTTGTGGAGGCATCTCTTACCAAAGTCAAGAAAACGTATGCCTACGCAAGGCTGGTCCGTGTGATCGAACCGTCAAAAGACCGGATCACGCCGCCTTGTAAGATCTACAGGCAGTGCGGCGGATGCCAGATCCAGGCATTATCTTACGCGGCACAACTTGCTTTTAAACAGCAGAAGGTCATGAATGACCTGATCCGGATCGGCGGGATCTCCAAAGAGGAGTTGAAAGAGATCATGGAGCCGATCGTCGGGATGTCTGATGCGGATCAATCCGGTGACGCCGGCTTCCGTTACCGGAACAAGGCCCAGTATCCCATCGGCAGGAACAGGGACGGAAAATTGATCGCAGGATTTTATGCAGGGCGTACGCACGCGATCATGGAGACGGATGACTGCCTGCTGGGACCGGGCGAAAACGGAGAGATCTTAAAGAGCGTTCTTACGCACATGGAGCGTTATCAGATCATGCCGTATGACGAAGAGAGCGGAACGGGGCTTGTGCGGCATGTCATGATCCGGAAGGGTTTTGCAAGCGGACAGATCATGGTCTGTCTCGTGATCAACGGACGATCCCTGCCGGAATCAGAGATATTAGTGGAAAACCTGAAAGAGATTGACGGGGTCTGCAGTATTTACCTGAACGTACAGCAGGAGAAGACCAATGTCATTCTGGGAGAGGAGAATATCCTGCTCTGGGGCAGTGCGTGGATCGAGGACATGATCCATATCTGTGATGTAAATAATGGCTTTGCACCGACCCGGGAAGCACTGACCTATGCGATCTCGCCATTATCGTTCTATCAGGTTAACCCGAAACAGACAGAGCGGATGTACTCGCAGGCTCTGCAATATGCTGACCTGAAGGGAACGGAGACCGTATGGGATCTGTATTGCGGGATCGGTACGATTTCTCTCTTCATGGCAAAACGCGCAAGATCTGTCATGGGCGTTGAGGTTGTGGAACAGGCCGTAGAGGATGCACGGGAAAACGCTGCAAGAAACTGCATTGAAAATGCCGCCTTTCTGACCGGAAAAGCTGAAGAGATCCTGCCGGCGTATTACGCAGAACCAGCCGGGGAATTTACGCATCCCGATGTGATCGTCGTTGATCCGCCCCGCAAGGGCTGCGACAGTAAGTGTCTGGAAACGATGGCGCACATGAAACCTTCGAAGATCATCTACGTCAGCTGCGATCCTGCCACCCTTGCACGGGATGTGAAATACCTGTCCGAAAACGGCTACCGCCTAACAAAGGCACGGGCTTTTGATAACTTCCCCCAGACCGTGCATGTGGAAACCGTCTGCCTTCTGACAAAAAAGTGAGCATATTCAGGATGGTTGACGAGGCCGGCGGGTCATGCTATGATAAACAAAACTTTTGAAAGGGCACACGAAAGTGTGTGGGTGGACAGATGAAGAACAGATAATTTGATTTGGTAAATACAGACGAAATGATATGGCCGCAAGGTCTGTTTGTGTATGCCGAATTGGATTATCGTATTTTTTTCTGTCGCTTTTGTGAGAGTTCTTTCGGCATATTGCGTTTTGAGGATACGAATAATCTGCTTCCGGCATGGAGCAGATTTTTTTATGGCCATACCGGTTATTTTATCGGAGGTGATTTATATGGCATTGATCAGTGTAAATGATCTGACTTTTACATATGAAGGCAGTGCGGATCCCGTACTGGAACATGTGACATTTCATATTGATACCGATTGGAAACTCGGTCTGATCGGACGAAACGGAAAGGGAAAGACAACACTCTTAAACCTCTTTATGGGAAAATATGACCATACCGGAAGCATTACGGGAATCGGCAGGGTCGATTATTTTCCTTATCCGGTTTCGGAAGAAGATCTTAACAAAACGGCGGATGAACTGATCGAAAGGTGGAAGCCGCAGGTGGAGTCCTGGCAGGTCATGGTCCAGTTAAACCAGATCAAAATGGATGCCGAATGTCTGTACAGACCGTTTGGGACTTTAAGCTTCGGGGAACGGACACGCGTCATGCTTGCGGTCTTATTTGCGGCAGAAAACGAATTCCTGTTGATCGATGAGCCGACCAATCATCTGGACGTTCACGCAAGGACGCTGATCCGGGATTACCTAAGAACCAAAAAGGGATTTGTTCTGGTATCACACGACCGTGACCTGCTGGATGCGGTGTGCGATCATGTGCTGGTCCTAAACCGGAAGAGCGTTGATGTACAGGCGGGTAATTTTTCCTCCTGGTGGGAAAACAAAGAGCGGGAAGATGCGTTTGCCAAAGCGGAGAATGAGAAACACCTAAAAGAGATCGGCAAATTGAAAACGGCCGCGGACAGAACCGGCAGATGGGCGATAAAGAGCGAAAACAGCAAGATCGGCTTTGATCCGGTTAAGGAAAATGACAGAAGCATTTCCACGAGATCCTTTATCGGCGCCAAGACCAAGAAAATACAGGCACGCGTCAAAGCCTATGAGAAACGGCTGGACCGGGAGATCGAGGAAAAAGAAGGATTGCTGCAGGATATCGAGCAGGTAACGGATCTGAAACTGAACCCGCTTGCGTTTCATAAAGAAGTGTTGATCCGCGCGCAGGACCTGATGCTTCAGTATGAAAATGCCGAAGCCCCGCTGTTTGAAGGAATCTGGTTTGAGATCAAAAGAGGCGGCAGATATGTGTTATCCGGCAAAAACGGGTGCGGAAAGTCGAGCCTGATCACGGCAATCCTGCAAAGGGCTGCGGCTGATCAGGACGGGACAGCAGATTCATCGCTACGCTTATCGGGAACTCTGGATGTCGCATCGGGCCTGGTGATCTCCTATGTCAGTCAGGATACTTCGTATCTGAGGGGTTCGCTGCATACGTATTGCGAAAAACAGAACCTCGATGAGAGCCTGTTTCTGGCGCTGCTTCGGCGTCTTGATTTTAACCGGGAACAGTTTGGAAAAGAAATGCAGGATTACTCGGAAGGACAGAAAAAGAAGGTCCTGATCGCGCACAGCCTGCTCACGCCGGCCCATCTGTATATCTGGGATGAACCGCTCAACTACATCGATGTGTTTTCCAGAATGCAGATCGAGAAAATGATCCTGTCATTTCATCCGACGATGCTGCTTGTGGAGCACGATGTGCGCTTTCAGGAAAAAGTGATTACAGAGCGTATTATTTTAGACGATCATCATAATGTGCACGCTCGCCACCGATAAATTTGGGTCTGACACGTGCGGCTGTGATATGTGCCTGTCCGATGGAATGATGTTCCAGACGGACGGGCACTGCGACTCTTTTCAGATGCATGCCGATGAAGGTATCGCCGATATCGATCCCGGCATCTGCTTTGATCTCTTCGAGGGCGACAGGGTCCGAAAAAGTCTGATAGGCCGTGGTTGCAAAGGAACCGCCTGCTTTGGGCTGCGGAACGACATTCACGATTTCCTGCCCGGGCACGGCTTCACGCTCGATGATGATCGCGCGGTTTAAGTGTTCACAGCATTGCGCTGCCAGATACAGGCCGCGCTTTTTCACTTCTTCATAGATGCCGGCGAATACGGCCTGTGCAACTTTCAGATTAGAATTGCTGCCGATCTTATCGCCGCAGACTTCCGATGAGGAGCAGCCGACCACCAGGATCTGTCCGCTCTTTAAGCCTGCCTTTTCACATAATTCCGAACAGACTTCGCGAGCCTGCTGTTGGATTTCTTCATACATATCAAACGCCTCCTGTCATGCGGTCAAAAAGCTTTTTGATCCCACATCTGAAACATAAGAGCATACCGAGAATTGCGCCGAGCGCACCCTGTGCGATCTCGTATGGAAGCTTTACAACGGCGGTTTCCCAGGTACTGTATACAAAGGTCTTTCCAAGCGTATAACCGACGACCATGATGATCGCACCAACACTAACGCCGATCCCTGCCGCGATGCGCGGATGGTCTTTAAAGGTCTTATGTGCGATCAGGGAGATCACGACAGCCTGCAAACCGTGCGTTACGAGGGATACAAACATCGGAAGAGGATAGAAGAACAGATCTCCAAGAAACGAGCCGATCCCGCCGACCACAAATGCTTCAAAGGGATTGAGCAGGATTGCAGCAAGGCAGATCACAGCGTCACACAGATAGAGGTGTCCGCCGGGAACAGGAATCCCAAAAGAACTGCATACGATGTTCATTGCCATAAAGAAGGCTGCGATCGTCAGACGCACGGTTGCCAGATGAATGGCAGCATTCGGATTTGCGGTACGGTTATTTGCGTTCATGGAAAAGTCTCCTTTACTTTTTCTGACAATGAGCATATACTTGTTTTGGATATATAAAAATGATCAGAACGAAAGTTTTTTATAAGACCAGATGAACTACGCGATCGATCAAAACGCCGGAATTTCGGCATATATGCAATTATATAACCAGCTCGTACGTGATATTACCACGGGGATCTATCCGTTCGGAAAGAAACTTCCGTCCAAAAGAACGATTGCCGCGGAAGTTGGTGTCAGCGTGATCACGGTGGAGCATACGCTGGCCATGCTCTGCGATGAGGGGTATGTTGAGCCGCGGGAGCGGAGCGGCTATTTTGTGATCTACCGGGAATCGGATTTTCTGACGGAGCAAAAAGCCATGTCTTCGGTGTCTGTAGTCAGACAGCCGGTACATGTCGACAGTGAATTCCCTTATACGGTCATGGCCAGAACGATCAGAAGGGTCCTTATGGACTACGGAGACCGGATCCTTGTCAGGTCACCGAATCATGGCTGCAGTGAACTCCGTAACGAAATCAGTGCATATCTGGCACGGAGCCGGGGAATCCTTGTGGAGCCGTCCCGGGTGATCATCGGCTCGGGAGCCGAATACCTCTACGGCCTGATCGCGCAGCTGATCGGACGCGAACACATTTTTGCGATCGAGAACCCGTGCTATGACAAGATCCCGAAAGTATACGAATCCATGGGGATCACCTGTGAAAGGCTCTCGCTTACGGCAGACGGGATCGCAAGGTCTGCATTGGAGAAAACCCATGCCACGGTACTGCATGTCACGCCGTTTAACAGTTTTCCGAGCGGGATCTCCGTAAGCATTTCCAAAAAGAAGGAATATCTGCGATGGGCCGCATCACGGAATGCGATCCTTGTCGAAGACAATTATGATTCGGAACTGACGGTTTTGAAAAAAGCGGAGGACACCCTGTTTTCCATGGCAGCAGGCGTCAGGGTGCTCTATATCAATACGTTTTCCAAGACGATAGCGCCGTCCATGAGGATCGGATATCTGCTGCTTCCTAAAGATATGACGGAGCGGTTTAATGAACGGCTCGGTTTTTATTCCTGTACGGTGCCGCTGTTTGAGCAATATGTTCTGGCAGAGCTTTTGCACAGCGGTGATTTTGAACGGCACATTAACCGGGTCCGCAGAAAGAAACGCAGAATGGAACAGACATAAAAAAGGAACTGCAACCGCAGTTCCTTTTTTAATCCGTTTATGATTTTCGTAAAACTTAATCAACCTTGAAGAATGCGACATTCTCTTTCAGCTGTGCAGAAATGTTGGTCAGTTCGTCCGCGTCTCTTACAACATCGCTCATGTTGGCAGTCAGCTGTGTGATCGAAGCACTGGTCTCCTGTGTGGAAGCGGCGTACTCTTCAGAAATGCTGGAGAGCGATTCGACGGAAGCCATGATCTTTTCTTTCCCTTCCGTCATCGATTCCACGAGCGATGCAATTTCTTTATTGCCGCTTTCCGTTTCGTTCAGTACCTGAAGCATCTTGTCGAAGGAAACACTCATGTTTTCGAGGGCTTCTGCTTCGCTTGTTGTTGCATCCTTGATACTTCCGGTCAGAGTACGGTTTTCATTCGAATACTGGGTGATGGTGCTGAGCATCTGCGTGATCTCTCCGGCCATCTGATTTGATTCTTCAGCAAGTCCTTTAATGTTGTCCGCAACAACCGCAAATCCCTTTCCGGCTTCTCCGGCTCTTGCCGCTTCGATGGAAGCGTTGAGGGCAAGCAGGTTGGTCTGGCTCGCGATGGAGATGATGCCTTCCGCGGCTTTACTGATCTCTTCAACAACTTCTGCGGTCTTGCTGACGGAATCAGCGACCTGACCTGCCTTGGCATTGGTCTCCTCATCCGCTTTGCGGATTTCGCCAAGCTGTTTCTGCAGTGCGAGAGAATCCTCATACAGAGCATTGACTTTTTCCAGATTGCTTTCCGCAACGGAATGTACTTTATCGATACTGTCGCCGATCTCCTGCGTAATGCCGGCCGTAACCTGTACGTCTTCGGCCATGGACATTGCGCCTTGTGCCAGTTCGCCGACTGCAACGGAAATGTTGCTGGTGTTTTCTTCGGAGTTAGCAATGCTGTCTTTGGCGTTTCCGGCTTTGCTGTTTACGGAGTCGGCACAGGAAACCACATCAAGCAGGGATCCCTGCAGGTGTTCGCGCATGCTTTCCATGGAGTCTTCCACGTTATGGAATTCCGTAAACATGCTCTCTGTCTCAACAGCCGTAACAAAATCACCGGTTGCCATGTTGTTAACGGCGCCAACCATATAATTGATGCTAAGGCGCATCTTATGGAGAACAATGACTGCAACAACAAGGATCAGGATCGTGATGATCGCAAAGATCACAATGCTGGTGAGGACGCTCTTTTGAATCTGTGCCTGACGGATCGCCTTTTCGTTGACCGCCCACTGCTCTGTGATATCGGTCATTTCCGAAATGGAATCTCTGGTGGATTCAAAGTTCTGGATAAAGATGGTATAGTCACCGGTACCGTTTTTGACATCATAACAACTTTCCCACTCATTATAGCCGTTCATAAAGGCGTTATATAACTGATCATAGTTGTCCGTATCGATAACCGTTCCGGTGTAGAGCCCCGGTTCTTTGCTGGCAATATCATGCGCTTCGTTGACACGGTCGAGAATCTGCTGCTTGTTGGATTCATAATCATCCAGATACTGGGCAGTCAGCTCGGCCATCATCTCGGGGGGAATATCATCCGGAGCGGCCGTTACATCATGATACTGCATTGCGCCGAGCATGGACTGGTAAAAGTCTCTGTCGGCATTGATCAGGTCAGCGCTGATCGTGTAGAGATGGTCAAAATAGAGTTCTTCGTCTTCTTTTGTAACCTTCTGCAACTGCATGCCGAAGAAACCGATGCTGATGGCCACCATGGCAACCAGAACGATTCCGGCACATAACAGAGCGAGTACGATACTGATCTGTGATTTTTTCTTCATAGGCCAAATGTCATCCTTTCGTTGTTGTGACATAGTGAAGGTAAGTGTTTGAATTATACCATTGAATACGCGGTTTTGCAATGATTTTTACGCTTTATTCAAAATCGGATCCGCCGCGTCCGTTCAAATAACAACAGGGTTGTCAGTTATGGGTGAAACGTGTACAATAAATTCATAAATACTACATACTGCGGAGGGGAAAATATGCAGGATTATAAGAAGATTGATTATGCCAAGAATAAGGATGTCGTGCTCCGCTATATTCCGGGGCATTTCGTCACGCCCAATTCCCATGTAAATTACTACATGGATCTGACGGATATGAAATCCAGACAGAGAGAAGCACGGGCGACAGGGGAAGAACTGGCCGAGATGTACTTAAGTTCGGACATCATTGATACCATTCTCTGCCTGAACAATATGGAGGTGGTCGGTGCGTATCTTGCCAACAAACTGACCAAGGCCGGGATCATTTCCGCCAACTCCCATAAGACCATGTATGTGACCAGCCCTGAGTATAATGTCAGCGGTCAGATGATGTTCCGTGACAACAACCAGCACATGATCAGAGGAAAGAGAGTATTGATCCTGATCGATACGGCCACGACCGGCGCAACACTGCAGAGCGCCATTCGGTCCGTCGGTTTCTACAACGGCACGATCGTCGGGATATCGGCGATCTTTTCCGTAGCAACCGTTGTGAATAACATCCCGATCCGTTCTCTGTATTCAACCAGGGATCTCCCGGATTATGCCGGCTACAGTTTTGACAGCTGCCCGCTTTGCAAAGCGGGTACGCCGATCGATGCGATCTGTAACGGCTTTGGCTATTCATTATTGTAATTGTAAAGAGAAAAGAAAAGACGGCGTCTGCCGTCTTTTCTGCTTATAAGGACCGGTCTTCATGAGTGGATCAAAAGGGGAAAACATGACGGAATACGAACGGATCAAAGATATCGTCAGGGCACTGCGTGCAGAAAACGGATGCCCCTGGGACAGAGAACAGACGCACATGAGCCTGAAACCGGCCTGTATCGAGGAGGCGGCGGAGGTGATCTGCGGGATCAATATTCTGGATGAAACAGGCAATCCGGATAACCTGAAAGAAGAACTGGGAGATCTGCTCCTGCAGGTGCTGATGCATGCACAGATCGCGGAAGAAGAAGGCCTGTTTACGATGGAAGATGTCTGCAAATGCATCGCGGATAAGATGATCCGCAGACATCCGCATGTATTCGGTGACACACAGGTGGACGGATCGGCGGAAGTTTTAAAAAACTGGGATAAGATCAAAGAACAGGAGAAGCAGGGAAAAGAATGGATGGACGAGCGGCTGCCCGCCGCGTTTGCGGAGTCGAAGGAACTGGTTGACCGGGCGGAAGAGAGAAAACGCAAAAAGATGTTGGAAAAGGCAGCACAAAAAGACAGAAAATAATTGCTCATTGAGCCAAATTGTTTTATAATTTCTTTATATTAACTTTTATTAGATAAGGGGAAAGGAGTCTCTCATTTATGAATCAGGAAAAATCCAATGCAGCATATGTGAATAAGACAGCCATGACTTTATTCACGGCGCTAACAGCCATTATCAGTATCGCCTATATCATCCAATTGGTAAAAGGCGAAGCGGATATGACCAAATTTCTGTCGGTTGAGATTTTTGACTTAGGACCGATGATCCTTGGCTGGATCCTTTATAAAACAGATCCGGAGACGAAGCTGATCAAGCATGTGATCGGGATCGGATACGGGATCTTCTACGCGATCGTATGTTTCGTGACAACGAACACGATCCTGGTTTTCGTTTACGCGATACCGGTATTGCTGCTGACGGCGCTGTTTGACGATATGCGCCTGTCCCTGATCTCAAGTATCGGCGTTTCCCTGATCGCCGCGATCCATGCGGTCAGGTTTGCATCCCTGCAGAACTGGGAGGGCGGCGCTGTAGCGGATCTTGAAATCGAAGTGCTGATCATGATCATGGTATCCATCTTCTCCATCGTGGTCAACAGAGTCATCAACAAGATCAATGAAGCCAGAATGAAGGTGATCAACGAGACCGGAGAGAAAAATGCGAAAATGCTGGATTCGATCGTCACCGTTTCCGGAAATCTTGTGGAAGATGTCGCGAAGGTTTCCGATCTGATGACAACGCTTTCCGAGTCGAGCGCAGAAACCCTTTCCGCCATGCAGGAGGTACAGTCCGGCACGACCGATTCCGCGGAATCCGTTCAGAACCAGTTGATCAAGACGGAAGAGATTCAGGTACAGATCGAAAACGTTACCAGAACATCCGAAGATATCAGCAACAATACGAATGATGCCGTAGAAGCGATCCGTGAGGGCAGAAACAACATCGCAACGCTGATCGAGCAATCCAAGATTTCTGAAGAGGCCGGTAATGGTGTCATTCAGGAAGTGGAAGGACTGAAATCTTCGACGGAGCAGATGGAGACGATCGTTTCACTGATCCAGAGCGTTGCATCCCAGACCAGCCTGCTTGCATTAAATGCAAGTATTGAAGCTGCAAGAGCCGGAGAAGCGGGACGCGGATTTGCGGTTGTTGCAACGGAGATTTCCAATCTGGCCGGGCAGACACAGAATGCGACCGGCAATATCAACGAACTGATCGCCGGTATTTCCAAAGAGATCGGTGAAGTGGTCAGCGCGATCAATTCCCTTGTGGAGAGCAACAGGATCCAGAACGAATCGGCGCAGGTTACTTCCGAAAGCTTTGATAAGATCGTTGAAAACGCAAGCAGGATCAGTGAAAACTCCGGTGAGCTGTCCGGTATTGTCGCCAAACTGGCAAGCGCCAACAATGAGATCGTAGAAAGCATTCAGACGATCTCGGCGATCACGGAAGAGGTTTCCGCACATTCCACGACCACCTGTTCCACGACGGAAGCAAACCAGCGTACCGTGGAAGAGGTACAGGATATCGTACAGGATATGATCAAGGCCGCAGATCAGTTAAAGTCTTTGGAACAGTAAGCCTTAAGGCCTTAAGATGACGGACTTGGGACTGAAGAAATACATGGCGCTTTGCAGGGCACCAAGCGTGTGCCAGGATTTAACCAGATCATCATAATCGATCGTGGCGATCCTGCCCCAGGTCGAGATTAAGAGACGTACTTTTCCATCGCGTTCATCGATGCCGGTAATGGTCACGAAATGGTTTTTCATTTCTTTGCCGGCCGGCTGCGGCGTGGAAGATACGGATGTGAAATCAGAATATAATGTAAGAGGATGATGATTACGGGCTGTCAGAAGTGTGACAGCCCCGTTTTCTTTTAAGCCTCTTTTGATAAAACGGAGTCCGCTTTTGTAGGAGCATAAAAAAGTCAGCCGGAAACGGGATTTTAATGACAGTCCGCGCTTTTTCGCAAAGCGCAGCATACCGAGGATGAAGCCGATGGAGCTTTGCCCGAAGCTTGGCGGGATGAGTTTACAGAGCGGAAAATCCTTATTCATATCATAGATCCGCCGAAGGATCGGTGTTTCAAGCGCCTTCATGCTGTGATACATTTCGTTCATGTATTTCATGTAAGTTGCTTTATCGATCGGAAAGCGATGGGTAAGCATCAGAAAGGAATTCAGCGCGGCAACATGCCCGCAACCGCTGTGCGCCTGCGTGTTCCTGGCAAACCAGGCCTGGTTGCCGCCATAGTATTCCTTGTGGTTGTCCGGATCTTCGATCAAAAAATCATTCTTGTTCATATTTCAGTAATGCATCAAACAGCCCCTTGGCTGATCTTTCTTCCACATGGATATAATTTGCAGGTTCATTAAGGGCATCCAGCCGGTGCGCATCGCTGCTTGAGAGGATGTGACAGCGCTTCAGGTACGGATGCATCTGTGATAGCTCAGAAAGCTTTTCCGGATGGCGGAGCTCCGCGATCTTAAACTTTGCGTTATCCGGGATCATACCGAGATTGGATAAAAGGCTTGTGGAACTTTTGTCCAAATGAGCCGGAACCATGATCCCGTGGTATTCTTTTACAAGATCATAAACCTGATCAAAGGAGATCGAGGTCGCGGATATCAGCAATGTATCAAAACTGCCGCAAGGACTGTCTTCTTCATCGATCAGGATCTGGTTGCCGAAAAATTGCGGATTGTTTGGAATGGGAAGGATCTTGTCTTCCACGTAAGCGTCAAATGCAAGCGCGTCCTTAAGCGTGGAAAAATAGCAGAGCACGTGCACTTCTTCAGCCGTTGTGAGTTCCATGCCCGGGATCGCGATCAGAGAAAACTGCTCCGCCATTTTCAGAAAAGCAGGGCAGTTCTTTGATGTGTTATGGTCTGTCAGTGCGATCGCATCAAGTCCCAAAAGGGACGCCATTCCCACGATGTTACCCGGAGTCATGTCATCGTCACCGCAGGGAGACAGACAGGAATGTATATGCATGTCATAAGAAATCGGGATCATAAGTACGCGTGTGCTTTCAGTGCCGCATCAAATACGGGAAGGTCGGTTTTGAAAACAGTAATGTTCTGTTCCTTTGCTTTGGACAGGAATGCGTCATCCGCTACAACACCACAGGCAAGCACGACACAACCGCATTCTGCCAGGGACGCAACAGCGAGCGTGTTCACATTGTTCATAACGGTCACCCATACGCAACCCTCCGGCGCATGGCCCATTGCGATGCTAAGCAGATCACAGCAGTAGCAGCCGGTAAGAACGGTATCATGATTGTTGCCATCGTTGAGAAGCGTAAAAATATCCGCATCCATCAATTCTTTGATCGTCATAGGCTGTTTTCCTCCTCCAGTTCTTCAAACGCGTCTTCTCCATACAGATAATAGCGTCTCAGTAACTCCGTGCAGCTGTGCACATCGCCCTTTCCCCGGATATGGTCTTCCGCGAGGGCTTTGCAGGTGGGGGCACCACAGCCGCCGCAATCAAGACCCGGAAGCACGCGCATGATCTTCTCCAGGCGTACCATGTTATTGATGCTTTCCAGCATACTCGTTCCGAGCATGTAAACCGGCTCATAGGTGATCTCATCCGTCAGTGCAATGTCTGTCTTCTGCGGGAAATCTTCCGGATGCGAGAGTGCAACGGGCAGATATTTCTTCAGGTGTTTGAGCTTGGAACTTGCGGCAAACGGATTCTCCACATTCAGCACGCCGCCCACACAACCGCCCGGACAGGCGTTCAGCTCAACAAAACGGATATCCATCTGGAACTTTTCATCTTCCAGATCTTCCAGTACCCGGACTACATTTTCAATCCCGTCCGCGGCAATATAATTATCCAAAAGGATCCCGGCTGCTTCTCCGCCGGTCAGTCCCCAGCCGACGCCGATCTTGCCGGACAGGCAATATTCCATCGGATTGTTTTTTGCTTCTTTCATGGCAGAAAGCATCAGCGGATAGATCTCCTTGGTGGCAAGGACCACGTCGATGCTGCTGTTTGTAATGCCCAGGGGATCCCTGACGGCCGTGACCTTGGAAGGGCACGGCGAAATAAAAGCGATCCCGATCTCTTCCGGTTTCAGGCCGGTTTTTTCCACTGCACGCTGTCTTGCCAGTTCCGCAGCAACTTCCACCGGCGGTTTGAGCGGCAGGAGATTATCAAGGAGTTCCGGAAAGCGGATCCGGATCAGTCTTGTGACCGTGGGACATGCCGTACTGATCAGGATGCGGGGTTCTTCATGTTCGGCGATATATTTCCGCGTCTCGGCAGAAACAAGCTCTGCCGCTGCGCCGACTTCGAATACATCATCAAATCCGATCATGGTCAGGGCGGTCAGGATGATGTTGATGTCATCGAGATGATTGAACTGGCCATAAAGGGAAGGGGGCGGAAGCGCCACTTTATACTTATAGTTTTCAAGCGCATCCATATGGTCAAACCGGGCCTGCTTTGCATAGTGCGGACAATGACGGATGCATTCGCCGCAGTCAATGCAGAACTCTTTGATGATGTGCGCTTTTCCGTTCCGGACACGGATCGCCTGTGTGGGACAGGTTTTGATACAGGTGATGCATCCGCAGCACTTGTCGGTGTCCAGATAAACGGAATGGAAAAACTTTTGATTATCGGGCATAAGCAGTTACCTATGATGAAAAATAAACGGTCATGGTTACGGTGGTTCCGACGCCGACTTCGGATTCGATGTTGAATTCATCGGAGTTGTTGCGCATATTCGGCAGTCCCATGCCGGCACCGAATCCTAAGTTGATCACATCGGCCGGTGCCGTGGAGAAACCTTCCTGCATGGCTTCTTCGATGTTCGCGATACCGGGGCCTGTATCTTTTAAGCACATGACGATCCGGTCTTCATAGATATCCACGTCGATGGTCCCGCCGTATGCATGGATGATCATGTTGATCTCGCCTTCATACATCGCGATCGAAACCTTACGGACGGCCGCCGCATCGACGTTCATCATTTTCAGCTTGTTCTTCACGTCCGAACTGGCTGAACCGGCATGTGTGAAATCGTCTTTGGAAACGACATATTGAAAATGGAGACTATCGTTGGAGTTCACTTGGCACACCTCCGTTCAGACCGTTATAGAAAAGCAGACCGCAGGTGGTGAACATGGAGGAGCGGGTCAGTAAAACGCAGATCTCCAGTTCGTTCGCCAGTTCAATGATCTCGGGATCGGGATCTCTTCGCCCGATGAAAACGACACAGGCCATGCCCATCATATCGGCGGTCCGCAGAACCTGTGCGTTGTAAAGACCGGTGATCAGAATAGACTTGTCATTGGCATAAGCCAGAACATTGCTCATGATGTCAGAGCAGAATGCGGAATCGACATCCGTATCAAGGTCAAAATTCTCCGTCAATACGGATGCGTGGAGTAAATCCTTGATTTCCCCCAATTTCATTGTGATACCTCCCGAAAAAATCAAATAAATGAAAGAAATAAAACCTTGTTAAAAAAGTGTCAACATGATAAAATCAATACACTACGACCATTATAACATATTGATATGATGATTGTTAGTATTTTAGAAATGCGTTGGAGGTAAAGCGTGAAAAACAGTGGAGGCATTCCCTTCAAGGGAACAGAAGAACAAAAACAGCAGCTTCTCAAGGTGATCAACGATCTGCGTGATACGTCCGGATGTCTGATGCCGATCATGCAGGCGGCGCAGGATATTTACGGATATCTGCCTTATGAAGTGCAAAAAATCATTTCTGACGAACTGGGCATCCCCGTAGAAAAAGTTTACGGCGTTGCAACATTCTATGCACAGTTCAATTTGAATCCGAAGGGTGAGAACACCGTTTCGGTATGTCTCGGAACAGCCTGCTATGTTAAGGGCTCCGGTCTTGTATTCGAAGAGATCGAAAAGCAGCTTGGCATCAGCGACGGAGAGTGCACATCCGACGGTAAGTTTTCGCTGGATACCTGCAGATGCGTCGGTGCCTGCGGTCTTGCTCCGGTCATGCTCGTTAACGAGGATGTTTACGGCAAGGTCACACCCGATCAGGTCAAAGGCATTTTGGATAAGTACAAATAATGTTACCTGAAATTTCTCTGAATGTTTTGGATATTGCGCAGAATTCCATCAAGGCCGGTGCGTCGCTTGTGGAGATCAAAGTGAGTATCATGAGAGAAGAACATCTCCTGACACTTTCAATCGAAGATGATGGGTGCGGCATGGATGCGGAACAGCTGGAACGGGTGATCGATCCGTTCTTCACATCAAGATCAACAAGAAAGATCGGTTTGGGCGTTCCGTTCTTAAAACAGGCCGCGGAAGCAAGCGGAGGGAACTTCCGGATATCGTCTGAGGTCAACGTGGGGACCTGTGTGTCGGCTACGTTCCATACGGACAACATTGACTGTATGCCACTCGGAGATATCAACAGCACGATTTTTTCTCTGGTGACGACCAATGAAGAGTTGAATTTCGTGTATACCTACCGGGTTAATGAGAAAGAATTCACGCTGGACACAAGAGAGATCAGAGAAATTCTTGGAGATGTTTCTTTTCAGAACGGCGAAGTGTCTTCGTTCCTGAGAGAGTATTTATCAGAGAATCAATTGGAGGTTGAACAACAATGAAATCACTGGAAGAATTAAAAGCAATCCGCGAGAAGATGCAGGGTCAGGTCGGATTCCGTTCTGAAAACGAAGACGGAACACGTATCGTTGTCGGCATGGCTACCTGTGGGATCGCCAGCGGCGCAAGACCGGTTTTAAATGAACTGGTAAAGCAGGTAAATGACCGCAAGTTGAGCGATGTGTCTGTTACACAGACCGGATGCATCGGCCTGTGCCAGTATGAGCCGATCGTTGAGGTGTTTAAGCCCGGCGAAGAGAAAGTCACATATGTCAAGATGACCGCAGACAAGGCAGTTGAGGTTTTGGAAAAACATGTACTTGGCGGAACCGTTGTTGAAGATTACACATTGAACAAAATCAAATTATAATTGGAGGTTTGGCTATTATGTATCGTTCTCACGTATTGGTGTGCGGAGGAACAGGCTGTACTTCATCCGGAAGTCAGGCGATCCTTCAGAACCTTGAGGAAGAATTAAAGAAAAATGGCTTGGAAGACGAAGTGGCCATCGTTAAAACCGGCTGCCACGGCCTTTGCGCAAAAGGTCCCATCATGGTTGTATACCCTGATGCCGTATTCTATTCGGAGGTAAAACCGGAAGACGTTGCAGAGATCGTTTCCGAGCATCTGTTAAAAGGTCGTCCGGTAGAACGTCTCATTTATGATGAGAATGCACCGGAAGAAAACAGGGTATCCTTAAATGATACGAATTTCTACAAGAAACAGACACGTATCGCGCTGCGGAACTGCGGTGTGATCAATCCTGAAAATATCGACGAGTACATCACAACGCGCGGTTATGAAGCGCTCGGCAAAGTGCTCACGGAAATGACACCGGATGAAGTCATCCAACTGATCTTAGACTCCGGTTTAAGAGGCCGCGGCGGTGCAGGCTTCCCGACCGGATTAAAGTGGAGATTTGCTTCAGGCAACCGCGGCAACGTACAGAAGTATGTATGCTGTAACGCCGACGAAGGTGACCCGGGTGCATTCATGGACAGATCCGTCCTGGAAGGTGATCCGCATGTGGTACTGGAAGCTATGGCGATCGCCGGCTATGCGATCGGTTCCAACCAGGGTTATATCTATGTTCGCGCCGAGTACCCGATCGCGATCGAGAGACTGCGCATTGCCATCGGACAGGCAAGAGAATACGGATTACTCGGAAAAGACATTTTCGGTACCGGATTTGATTTTGACATCGATTTAAGACTTGGTGCAGGTGCTTTCGTATGTGGTGAAGAGACCGCTCTGATGACCTCCATCGAAGGTAACCGCGGTGAGCCGAGACCCCGTCCGCCTTTCCCGGCAGTTAAGGGCTTATTCGGCAAACCGACCATTCTGAATAACGTTGAGACTTGGGCAAATATCCCGCAGATCATCTTGAACGGTCCCGAATGGTTCTCCGCAGTAGGTACGGAGAAATCCAAAGGAACAAAAGTATTCGCTCTGGGCGGCAAGATCAACAACACCGGTCTTGTTGAGATCCCGATGGGAACAACCCTTCGCACGGTCATCGAAGACATCGGCGGCGGCATCCCGGGCGGTAAGAAGTTCAAGGCTGCACAGACGGGCGGACCTTCCGGCGGATGTATTCCTGCGGAACATTTTGACATTGAGATCGACTACGACAACCTGTTAAGCATCGGTTCCATGATGGGTTCCGGCGGACTGATCGTTATGGATGAAGACAACTGTATGGTAGATATCGCGAAGTTCTTCCTGCAGTTCACGGTCGATGAATCCTGCGGTAAATGTACGCCTTGCCGTGTCGGCACAAAGAGAATGTTAGAGATCCTTGATAAGATCACGGTAGGAAAAGGCACAATGGAAGATCTGACAACGCTGGAAGATCTTGCTTACTACATTAAGGAAAGCGCATTGTGCGGACTTGGCCAGACGGCTCCCAACCCGGTTCTTTCAACGCTCAGATATTTCCGCGATGAATATGAAGCGCACATCAAAGAGAAGAAGTGTCCTGCAGGCGTATGTAAGTCCCTGATCAACTTCTACATTGATCCTGACAAGTGTAAGGGATGTACGCTGTGCGCAAGAAACTGCCCTGCGAATGCGATCAAGGGTGAGGTTCGCAATCCTCATGTCATCGACATCGAGAAGTGCGTGAAGTGCGGAACATGTATGGACAACTGTAAGTTTGGTGCAATTATTAAGAAATAACGGGAGGAGACCAAAATGGGAGATATTACTTTAAAAATCAATAATGTAGAAGTGTCTGCCCCGGAAGGCTCTACGATCTTGGAAGCGGCCAGACTGGCGCAGATTGAAATCCCTACATTATGTTTTCTGAAAGAGATCAATGAAATTGGCGCATGCAGAATGTGCGTTGTGGAAGTGAAGGGTGCAAGATCACTGGTTACGGCCTGTGTATACCCGATCACGGAAGGCATGGAAGTATTTACCAACACACCGAAGGTTGTGGCTTCCAGAAAGAAGACGTTAGAGCTGCTTCTGTCCAATCACGAAAAGAAATGCTTATCCTGTGTCCGCAGTGAGAGCTGCGAACTGCAGAAACTCTGCAAGGACTACGGGATCGAGGATGAGAACAAGTATGACGGCGAAAGACCGCAGTACGAACTCGATACCTCTGCTGCACATATGGTCAGGGATAACAACAAATGTATCCTTTGCCGCCGCTGTGTGGCTGCCTGTGAAAAGACACAGGGCATCGGCGTGATCGGTGCGAACGAGCGTGGTTTCAAGACCTACATTGGCTCTGTCTTTGATTTTGACTTAGCAGATACCAGCTGCGTAAGCTGCGGACAGTGTATCGCAGCCTGCCCGACCGGTGCGCTGTATGAGAAAGACGATACGGATAAAGTATTTGCAGCGATCGCAGATCCCGATAAGTATGTCGTTGTACAGACCGCTCCGGCTGTCAGAGCAGCGATCGCCGAAGAGTTCGGCAATCCGATCGGAACGAACGGAGAAGGCCAGATGATCGCAGCGCTGCGCCGTCTTGGCTTTGACAAGGTATTTGATACCAACTTCTCTGCCGACTTAACGATCATGGAAGAAGCAAACGAGCTGATCGAACGTGTACAGAACGGCGGCGTTCTGCCGATGATCACTTCCTGCTCACCCGGCTGGGTTAAATACTGTGAGCATTACTATCCGGATCTGCTGGATCATCTTTCATCCTGCAAATCCCCGCAGCAGATGTTTGGTGCGATCACCAAGTCTTACTTTGCGGAGAAGGTGGGCGTTGACAAAGAGAAGATCGTGATGGTTTCCATCATGCCTTGTACGGCGAAGAAGTTTGAGATCGGCCGTGACGACCAGGATGCAAACGGCCTGCCGGATGTAGACATCGCACTGACCACCAGAGAACTGGCAAGAATGATCAAGAAGGCGGGCATCCGCTTCAACGATCTTCCGGCGGAAGATTATGATCATCCGCTCGGCGACCACAGTGGTGCCGGCGTCATCTTCGGTGCGACCGGTGGTGTTATGGAGGCTGCGCTTCGTACAGCTGTTGAGACACTGACAGGGGAAGAACTGAAGGCTCTGGATTTCCAGGAAGTACGTGGTACCGCAGGTATCAAGGAAGCAACCTATCCGGTAGCAGGCATGGAAGTAAAGGTAGCCGTCGCAAGCGGCCTGTCCAATGCGAAGGTGCTGCTCGACAAGATCAGAAAGGGCGAAGCGGATTATCAGTTCATCGAGATCATGTGCTGCCCCGGCGGTTGTGTCAACGGTGGCGGACAGCCTCAGGTTCCGGGTTATGTGCGTAACACGGTTGATGTTCGCGCAAAGAGAGCATCCGTACTGTATGACCTTGATAAGAACGCACCGGTGCGGAAATCCCATGAGGTTCCCGAGATCAAGAAACTGTATGATGAGTATCTTGGCAAACCGGGCAGTGAAAAGGCACATCACCTCTTACATACAACCTATGTAAAGAGAGTTGTGAACCGTCTGGATTAACCGGAAACAACCTGATAACAGGAAACAGTGAAAACCTCCCGCAATATGCGGGAGGTTTTTTTCGGGGATTTTTTTCTTTAATTCGGACGGACGGAGTGATAAAATGGATGGGAAGTGTTTTTAAAAAACAGGGGGGCTTACGATGAGACGTGGGTTTGATAATGAAAAATACCTGATCACACAGTCAGAACACATCCGGGAGCGGATCTCCAAGTTTGGGGATAAGCTCTATCTTGAGTTTGGCGGAAAACTTTTTGATGATTACCATGCATCCAGAGTGCTGCCGGGTTTTGAACCGGATGCAAAGCTGCAGATGCTCCTGCAGTTAAAGGATCAGGCAGAGATCGTGATCGTGATCAACGCGGCTGATATTGAGAAAAACAAGATCAGGGGTGACCTCGGGATCACGTATGATGTTGATGTCAGACGACTGATGAAGGAATTCTCCGACAGGGGCCTGTACGTGGGCAGCGTGGTCATGACACACTATGCAGGGCAGGGCGCTGCGGATCTGTTCAAGAAACGGCTGGAGAAAAAGGGCATCAAAGTTTATCTCCACTATATGATCGACGGTTATCCGAACAACATCCCGCTGATCGTCAGCGATAACGGCTTTGGCCGTAACGATTATATCGAAACAAAACGTCCTCTGGTAGTCATTACCGCACCGGGTCCCGGCAGCGGGAAAATGGCAACCTGCTTATCCCAGCTCTACCATGACAATAAACGCGGTATCAAAGCGGGATATGCGAAATTCGAGACATTTCCGATCTGGAACATTCCCTTAAAACATCCGATCAATCTGGCTTATGAGGCGGCAACGGCAGATCTGAACGATATCAACATGATCGACCCGTTCCATTTGGAAGCATATGGTGAAACAACCGTAAATTATAACCGGGATATCGAGATCTTCCCGGTACTGAGTGCGATCTTTGAAAAGATCTACGGAGAGTGCATCTATAAATCGCCGACGGACATGGGCGTTAACATGGCCGGAAACTGCATCATTGATGATGAAGCATGCTGTGAGGCTTCAAAGGCAGAGATTATCCGCCGCTACTATACGACGATGAACCGTGTGGTCAATGAAGAGGCAACGGAAAACGAAGCCTACAAGATCGAACTGATCATGAAGCAGGCAAAGATCACGACGGACGACAGGCCGGTCACGATCGCGGCCAATGAGCGTGCAGCCAAGCTCGGCGTTCCGACGGCGGCCATTGAACTGGCGGATCATCATATCATCACATCCAAGACAACGGATCTGCTTGGCGCATCCGCTGCCCTGATCTTAAATGCGATAAAATATCTCGGAAATGTGGATCACGATACCCATCTGATCTCCCCTGCTGCGATCGAACCGATCCAGGAGCTGAAAGTAAAATATCTTGGCGGAAAGAATCCGAGACTGCATACGGATGAAGTATTGATCGCCTTATCCCTTGCGGCGCTGACCGATGAAAACGCCAGGGTTTCCATGGAACAGCTGCCAAAATTGCGGGGCTGTCAGGTACACACCTCCGTCATGCTTTCCGAAGTGGACATTAAGACCTTCAAACGTCTGGGCGTTGACCTGACCTGCGAACCGGTCAGAAAATTTAAAACTACTTACTAGGAGTCATTATGAATAAACCGACCTTGGTCATCATGGCGGCCGGCATGGGCAGCCGTTACGGGGGATTAAAGCAGATCGACCCGATCGACAAACAGGGCAACAAGATCATCGATTTCAGCATTTACGATGCGCTTCGCGCCGGGTTTGAAAAGATCATATTTGTGATCAAAAAAGAAAACGAAGCCGATTTCAGATCGTGCATCAGCGACAGGATCGGCGACCGGGCTAAGATCTTCTATGCTTATCAGTGCCTCGATGCGCTTCCTGCGGGATTTGATGTGCCGGATGGAAGGGTTAAACCGTGGGGAACCGCGCATGCCGTCTTAAGCGCTGCGCCGATGATCGACGGGCCCTTTGCGGTGATCAACGCGGATGATTTTTACGGAAGGGAAGCATTTGCCTTGATCTATGATTTCCTGACCACGCACGGGGATCATGAAAAGTACAGTTACGCCATGGTCGGCTATGCGCTGAACAAGACGCTTACAAAGAACGGAACGGTTTCGCGCGGAATCTGTGAGATTGATGAAAACGGATTCCTGACGGATATCGTCGAGCGGACGGCGATCATGCAGACGGATGCGGGGATCGTCTATACGGATGAGACCGGAAGAGCCAATCCGCTTCCGGAAGATGCCATCGTGTCCATGAACCTGTGGGGCTTTACGCACAGCCTTCTTTCCGAGATCAGAACACGTTTTGAGACGTTTCTTCGCGATGAAGTGCCCGCAAACCCGTTGAAAGCCGAGTGCTATCTGCCGTTTGTCGTGAATGAACTGCTGGCGGAGAACAAGGCAACCGTACAGGTCCTGCAATCGGAGGATCAGTGGTTTGGCGTGACCTATCAGGAAGATAAGCCGTTTGTTATGGAAAGTGTCGGGGAATTGAAGAAAAAGGGCATTTATCCAGAAACGTTATGGGCGTAGTTTCCGTTTAGTGAAAGGCGGATTCGTAATCGTAATCGATCGCAAAATCATTCATTTCGAGTAACGTATCATAGTAGTTATCCTGCGTCAGTTCGAATCTTCCGTCGCGCATGCATTCATACATATAATAATTGACATTCTGGTCGAAATGAGAGTAATCACGGTAATTGTCCAGATCCGTGATCAGATCATAGTCATTTTGGAAATAGAACAGCCGGACGTTGTCGTGTGTGAGCAATTGTTTATACACACGCTCGAGCGTACAGATCTCGGCGGTCAGATTTCCGTGTCTGACACAGTCATCCCAATAGTAAATACTGTAAGGGCTTGCATAGAAATAAAACGTGATATCCGGCCGCGCTTCCAGATAGGGCGTAACGGAGTTTAAAAAGGCATCGGCATAGGCAAAGTATGTGTCGAAGGCCTTTTCTTCTTCCGGAACAAGAACGCGCTGGGTATTATAGACACCTCTTGCGATATATTTGGAAAAATCATATTCATCTGCCCACACATAGGCGTCATCTGCCGTTTCCACCGCATTGTTGATCAAAAACTTCGGAATATATTCCAGCACGACGGATTTATTCCACACATAATAGGCATCATCCGGAATGTTCCGGTTGGAGAGATAAGAAGGAATGGTTACCGGATAGGTGTCGGGATTGTTGGTTAAGAGATAGTTATCCAGACTGAAGACGATATTCTTCACTTCCGGATGATCACACACCTCTTTCAGGATCACTTCATAGTCCGAAAAATGCGCGCCCTGTAAGCAGATCTTCACGCAGGATTCCCCAAAGTAACCGTCATCAAACCAGGAGGCCACGAAGTTTTCACTCATGGACGAACCGATCAGGGCCGTTTCGTAGTGCATTTGTTGCGCAACGCCGATCATCGCGGAGCGCTCATCCGTTTCAACGGCCTGCAGACTGCCGACCGGTGCATGGTAGTGCAGAAACGGATCCACGATGATGACCAGGGATGCGATCAGCAGCAGGGAGACAGCGGTATATGCAATTGTGCGGATCGTAAACTGTTTGGTATTCATTGTTATCCCGTCAGAAATTCACATAGATGAATTTGGATAT
The DNA here is from genome assembly GCA_017544705.1 of Lachnospiraceae bacterium. Lineage (GTDB taxonomy): Bacteria > Bacillota > Clostridia > Lachnospirales > Lachnospiraceae > UBA2868. The sequence continues at coordinate 39,364 of JAFYDQ010000117.1, forward strand.
TTCCGATAATGACAAAATTCCCATGACCAAAAGGAAGGTGGTTGCCGCCGTAAGCTTTTTTGAGGGCGTAAAATGCAGGATGCGTTCATCCGTATTCTTCATCCGGATCGAGGCAAAGACCGCAAAGAACAGCAGCCCCAGAACAATGACCATACCTGTGTAATACGTGGAAAGCGTGGTAAAGCGCAGGACAAGCCATTGGAGGATGTTGCATTCCGCCGGGGTCGCGGCTGCGATAAATTCAATATTGACCGGTACGATCCCGCCCACAAACAGCTCCTTGAAAAAGGCGTGTGCGCTGCCAAGATCCGGTGCCCTGAAATAAACCCAGGCCAGGTTGACAAAGGCAAAGGTCAGCAGGAAACGGATCAGTTTCGGCCATTTGACGGAAAGCGGGGCGATCAGTTTACTGATGATGATCCCGATCCCGTGTACCATACCCCAGATGAGAAAATTAAAAGATGCACCGTGCCACAGACCGCTCAGTATAAAGATCAGGAAGTTGTTCAGATAGGTGCGCAGCTTCCCTTTGCGGTTCCCGCCAAGCGGGAAATATACATATACACGGAAAAAGCGGGTTAAAGTCATATGCCAGCGCCGCCAGAATTCCGAAACGGAAAGCGAACGGTAGGGTGAATCAAAGTTCTGCGCCAGGTCCATCCCGAGCATCAGGCAGATCCCGCGTGCCATGTCGCAGTATCCGGAAAAATCAAAATAGATCTGCATGGTATAGGAGAGCATGACAAGAAACGCATTGGTCATCCCCAGCACGTCAATGTGCGAAAAGCCCCAATCGGCGTATTTTGCCAGGGAATCGGCAAGCAGGACCTTTTTGGCAAGGCCGAAGGAAAAGGCCGTGAGTCCGCACGCGATCCGGTCATAATCGGGCTTCTCCTCATGCAGATGTTCCCATTGCGGGATCATTTCGGAAGAAAGGGCAATGGGCCCCACCGTGATCTTGGGAAAGAAGGTAATGAACAGGGCATAATCCAAAAAGGAACAATGCACCTCGTCTCTGTAGGTATCGACTAAAAAGGTGATCTGTGAAAATGTATAGAAACTGATGCCAAGGGGCAGGATGATCGAAAGGGCGGAAAAGTGCGTACCAAAAAGCCGGTTGCTGATATCTTCAAAGAACAGCAGATATTTGCAATAAAGGAGTGCAAGCAGGTTGCCGACGATCCCGATGACCAGGAACAGTTTTTTCTTCCGGCATAACAGTGAGATCACCCAGTTTCCGATCACGCTCAGACAGAGCACGATCAGGGCATAGAGGTTGTGATAGCCATAGAAAAACAGAGAGGCACACAACAAAAAACACTTCGGCAGGAGCGGATAGGGCGTGCGCTTCAGCAGATGAAAAATGATGACACAAAGTGGCAGATAGATAAGAATAAAGGTATAAGAATTAAAAACCATAGGATATCCCCTGATAATCAAATGCTTCCCTCGCGTTTATTATAAAGGATTTATAAACAAAAATCTACCGAATTAGTTTATGACAATTTCATACTCTGATTATTGATTTATCGCGAAACTCTTCATATAATTGTGAATGGTAGTGAATAAAGGAGAACATTATGGACAACAATAATGACCAGAACCGGAATAATAATAAAAAGGGCGGCAACCGGCAGACGATCTTTATCCTGCTCGCTGCTTCCCTTGTTATGCTTTTGATCCTTTCCTATATGCGCACCATGCTTGCGGGTGCTGCCAACCAGAAGATCAGCTACGATGAATTTCTGGCGAAAGTGGATGCGGGCGAGATCGAAAGTGTTGAGATCAGCCGAGATGAGATCACGGTTACCCCGAAGACACAGCCCAATCCCTACGTGACCCAGACCTTCTATACGGTTCCCGTGGATGATGACAATCTTCCGGACAGACTGCTGAAGGCCGGCGTGAAATTTGAGCAGAAGGAATCCAATGCATCGGAAATGATCATGTCGGTGCTCTTAAGTTATGTCCTGCCGATCGTGCTCGTGTGGATCGTATTGAGTTTTGTCATGCGGCGCATGTCCAAGGGCGGCGGCGTCATGGGCGTCGGAAAGAGCACGGCCAAGGTATATATCCAAAAGGAAACCGGCATTACGTTCAGAGACGTGGCCGGACAGGATGAGGCAAAGGAATCCCTGCAGGAAGTCGTGGATTTTCTGCATAATCCCGGAAAATACGTAAAGATCGGTGCGAAACTTCCCAAAGGCGCATTGCTTGTGGGCCCTCCCGGAACCGGTAAGACATTGCTTGCCAAAGCCGTAGCCGGAGAGGCACATGTTCCGTTCTTCTCTCTTGCGGGCTCTGACTTTGTGGAAATGTATGTCGGTGTCGGTGCATCCCGTGTGCGCGATCTGTTCCGCGATGCACAGAAGAATGCGCCCTGTATCATTTTCATCGATGAGATCGATGCGATCGGTAAGAGCCGTGACAGCAGATACGGCGGCGGAAATGACGAAAGAGAACAGACCCTGAACCAGCTGCTTGCGGAAATGGACGGGTTCGATACCTCCAAGGGTATCCTGATCCTTGCGGCCACCAACCGCCCCGAGATACTGGATAAAGCACTGCTCCGTCCGGGACGCTTTGACAGACGGATCATTGTGGACAAGCCGGATCTGAAGGGAAGGCTGGATACATTAAAAGTGCATTCCAAGGATGTGCTGATGGATGAAACCGTGGATTTCAACGAGATCGCGCTTGCGACATCCGGTGCGGTCGGTTCGGATCTGGCAAATATGGTCAACGAGGCTGCCATCAACGCCGTCAAGAACGGCAGGGAGGCAGTCAATCAGAAAGACCTGCTTGAATCCATAGAAGTGGTCATGATGGGGAAAGAAAAGAAAGACCGCGTCATGAGCAAAGAAGAAAAACGGATCGTTTCTTTTCACGAGATCGGTCATGCGCTTGCTTCCGCTCTGCAGAAGAACACGGATCCGATCCAGAAGATCACGATCGTGCCGCGTACCATGGGTGCCCTGGGCTATGCATGGTATGTGCCGGATGAAGAAAAACACCTGCGTTCCAAAAAGGAACTGGAAGAACGCATCATTACCGCTCTTGCGGGACGTGCGGCCGAGGATATTGTTTTTGGTGCCGATGCGATCACGACGGGAGCAGCGAACGATATTGAGCAGGCAACTCATTCCGTCCGTGCGATGATCACGCAATACGGCATGTCGGAACGGTTCGGCCTGGTTCAGATCGAGTCTGTGGAGGATCAGTACCTGAACGGACGGACAGTAATGAACTGTTCCGACCGCACGGCTGCGGACGTGGACACGGAAGTGCAGCGCATGCTTGCGGCTGCCTATGAGGAAGCCAAGAAGCTGCTGAACGATAACCGGGAACTGATGGATGAACTGGCGGAATTCCTTCTGAAGAAAGAGTCGATCACGGGTAAGGAATTCATGGAGATCTTCAACCGCGCCAAGGGAATCGAGCCGGAAGAAGAGAAAGCCGAAGAAGAGAAGACCGAAGAAGAGAAAACCGAAGAGGACGGGGAAACTTCGGAGCAGGCAAGCGAAGAACAGGAATAAGATCAAGATCACAGGATATGGAACGATTTGATATCGCCGAAGAACTGAAAAAACTGCCGGACAAACCGGGCGTATACATCATGCACGATGAGGATGATCAGATCATATACGTCGGAAAGGCGGTTATCTTAAAGAACCGGGTTCGTTCCTATTTCCGTGAAAGCACCAAAAAAACCGTCAAAATTCAGCAGATGGTGTCTAAGATCAGGTGGTTTGAATACGTCGTTACCGACTCGGAACTTGAGGCACTGGTATTGGAGAACAACCTGATCAAAGAGCATCAGCCCAAGTACAACACGATGCTGAAGGATGACAAAACATATCCGTATGTCAAAGTTACGGTTCAGGAAGCATTCCCGAGGATCGTCGTTACGAGACAGGTGAAAAAGGACAACGCACGCTATTTCGGTCCTTACACGTCTGCCGGATCCGTCAGGGAAGCCGTTGAACTGTTACGTAAAGCATATAAGATCAGGGTCTGCACAAATCTGAAGGCAGGCCCTTGTCTGTATTATCATATCGGGCAGTGCGAAGCTCCCTGCACCGGAAACGTGACAAAGGAAGCGTACACGGAGAATGTACAAAAAGCGCTGTCTTTCCTTAACGGTAATTACAAACCCCTGTTGCATCAGCTGGAAGAGGAGATGAACGAAGCCGCCGAACAGATGGAATATGAAAAGGCGGCACAGCTGCGCGATCAATTGCAATCCGTGCAGCTGATCACACAGACACAAAAGATCACCGACCTTTCCGGAGACGATAAAGACGTGATCGCAATTGCCGGCGATCATCAATCCGTGATCGTGCAGGTGTTCTTTATCAGGGACGGGAAGATCCTCGGCAGAGAGCACTATTACATGAAACAGACAGAGGGAGAGGAAACGGAAGAGCTGCTGAGAAGCTTTATTACCCAGTACTATGCGTCCAGTCCCAAGATCCCGCATGAGCTGATCTTATCGGCACCCGTGAATGACAGGGAATTGCTTGAAGAATGGCTGAAGAAACTGCGCGGAGCAAAAGTAAGCATCACCGTTCCCGTAAAAGGCAAAAAGGAAAAACTGGCCGAGCTCGCTGAGAAGAACGCAAGGATCGTATTGCAGCAGGACATCGAAAAGATTGAAAGAGAAAAGAAAAAAAGTGAACTGGCCGTGCGGGAAATCGAGAACCTGTTGGGACTGCAGGATCTTGCAAGAATGGAAGCATACGATATTTCCAATATCAGCGGGTTTGATTCGGTCGGCTCCATGGTGGTTTATGAAAACGGCAGGCCGAAAAAGAACGATTACAGGAAGTTTAAGATCAAATCCGTTGCCGGAGCAAATGATTATGCCAGCATGGAGGAAGTGCTGACAAGGCGTTTTGCGCACGGACTCGCAGAGCGGGAACAGGGAGAGGACGGAAAGTTTGTCAGATTCCCGGATCTGATCTTAATGGACGGCGGCAAGGGGCAGGTCCACATTGCCGAGAGGGTTCTGGAAAATTTGGGACTTTCCATTCCGGTATGCGGCATGGTAAAGGATGACCGGCACAGGACGAGAGGACTGTACTATAACGATACGGAGATCGCGATCAGTACGAACACGGAAGGATTTAAACTGATCACCAGGATCCAGGATGAAGCGCACCGCTTTGCCATCACGTTTCACCGGTCTTTGCGGGGGAAGGGACAGGTGCATTCCGTTCTGGATGACATCCCGCAGATCGGGCAAAGAAGGCGCAAGGAGATCATGCGGCATTTCAACGGACTGGAGGAACTGAAAGCGGCAAGCGTTGAGGAATTGATGCGCGTCCCGGGGATGAATGCACGTTCCGCACAGTGCGTATATGACTTTTTTCATGAGAAAAAGTAGAATGCAGGCGCTTTATGTGATATAATTTTATGTTAAAGAACGGATGAATGGGGGATTATATGGCAACCGTAGCAGTCAGCACATTGATAGAAAAAATGGAACTGACAAACCTGACACCGGAGATCGATGTCACGAAGATCAAGATCGCTCAGCCGGATATCAACAGGCCGGCGCTTCAGCTGGCGGGTTATACCGAGCACTTTGAAAAGAGCCGTGTTGAGATCATCGGGTTTGTTGAATATTCCTATATGGAAAGCTTAAGCGAAGAGGTCAGAAAGGAACGGTATGATGAGGTGATCTGCGAAGAAGCACCCTGCTTCGTATTCTGCAGAGAGTTAAATCCGGATCCGCTGTTTCTGGAGATGGCACGAAAAAAGAACGTGCCGGTGCTTTCCACCAAGAAATCCACTTCCGCATTCATGGCCGAGATCATCAGATGGCTGAACGTAAAGCTGGCTCCGTGTGTTTCCGTTCATGGCGTTTTGGTTGATGTATACGGCGAAGGTGTACTGATCACCGGAGAGAGCGGAATCGGTAAAAGCGAAGCCGCGCTGGAACTGGTTAAGAGGGGACACCGCCTGGTAACGGATGATGTTGTGGAGATCGGGAAGGTCAGCGATGATACACTGATCGGCTCCGCACCGGATATCACAAAACATCTGATCGAACTCAGGGGTATCGGGATCGTGGACGTAAAGATGCTGTTCGGTGTTTCGTCTGTCCGCGATACGCAGTCGATCGATCTGGTGATCCGCCTGGAGGAATGGGATAAAGACAAGAATTACGACAGGATCGGGCTGGAAGAAGAATACATCGAGTATTTGGGAAACAAGGTGGTCTGCCACAACATTCCGATCAGACCCGGACGGAACCTGGCGATCATCTGTGAGTCTGCCGCAGTCAATTACAGGCAGAAGAAGATGGGTTATAATGCTGCCAAGGAATTATATGCACGTGTTCAGAATTCTTTAAAGCAGCGTGAGGACGAAGAATAAGAGACGGAGAGAAACGGATGAGTAAGTATTGTTTTGGCGTTGATGTGGGAGGAACGACGGTCAAAATGGGACTGTTCACCCCGGACGGAGATCTTCTGGAAAAGTGGGAAATTCCGACAAGGACCGAAGAGCAGGGCGCACATATCATTGATGACATCGCGGAAGCGATCGATCGCAAGATCAAGGATGCGCACATTGACAGAGATGATGTGATCGGCGTAGGCGTCGGCGTGCCGGGACCTGTCAATAAGGACGGTATCGTCTTTCAGGCAGTCAACCTCGGATGGGGGGTTGTCGATCTCAGAAAGGAACTTCACGAAAAGACGGGGTTCCGTGTAAAAGCAGGCAATGATGCCAATGTTGCGGCGCTCGGAGAGCAGTGGAAGGGCGGCGGAAAAGGCTATGATGACATGGTGCTCGTTACACTCGGTACGGGTGTGGGCGGCGGTATCATCGTAAACGGCAAAATGCTTGTCGGCGTCGGCGGTGCAGGCGGAGAGATCGGCCACATCCATTTGGAGGACGAAGAGACAGAACCCTGCGGATGCGGGAATTACGGATGCATGGAACAATATGCAAGTGCAACCGGTATTGTACGCCTTGCAAAAAGAAAACTTGCCAAGTCATCCGCGGACAGTGTTTTGAGAAACGGTCCTTTATCCGCAAAGCATATCTGGGATGCCATTAAGGACGGAGATGCTTTAGCCGTTGAAGTAGCCGAGGAATTCGGTGAATATCTCGGAAAAGGACTTGCGATCATCGCCGATATCTGCAATCCGAAAATCTTTGTGCTGGGCGGCGGTGTTTCCAAAGCGGGAGATATTCTGATCACTTATGTGCAGAAGTATTATAAAAAATATGTATTCCATGCAAGCAGGGATGCGATTTTTACGCTTGCGGTCCTTGAAAATGATGCCGGCATTTACGGTGCGGCAAAACTGATCCTGGATTAAAACAGAAATGAAGGAATCCTTAAGAACCAAAGTCCTTGCGATCATAAGCGAGGATCAGATCCTGTATAACGAACCGATGAGTCTGCACACGACATTCCGCGTGGGCGGGATGGCGGACACCGTACTGATTCCCGGGAACGAAAAAGAGGCGGTTGCTTTGCTCCGCCTTTTTTCTGATTGCAAAGAACCCTGGTTTGTGCTTGGAAACGGCAGCAATCTTCTGGTCAGTGACAAGGGATATCGCGGCACGGTCATCTGGATCGACCATAATTTATCAGAGATCACGATAGACGATGATAAGATCCGCGCGGATGCCGGCGCTTTGCTTGTTAAGATCGCGAGTCTGGCTGCCGAAGCGTCGCAAAGCGGCATGGAATTCGCTTCCGGGATTCCCGGAACTCTGGGCGGCGCCATTGCCATGAATGCCGGGGCATACGGCGGGGAAATGAAAGACATTGTTGAATCGGCCCGCATTTTTAACCCGGAAACGAAACAATGCGAGGAGATTGCCGGGAAGGATCTTTGCTTTTCTTACCGGAACAGCCTGATCAGGCAGAAGGGATACGTTGTCCTCAGCGCGACATTAAAGCTTGCAAAAGGAGATCCGGTATCGATCCGGTCCCGCATGGCGGAGCTGAAAGAGGCGAGAACGCAGAAACAGCCGCTGGAGTTTCCGAGCGCCGGATCCACCTTCAAGAGACCGGAGGGTTATTTTGCAGGAAAACTGATCGATGACGCAGGGTTAAGAGGATATCGTGTCGGCGATGCGCAGGTATCGGAGAAACATGCGGGATTTGTGATCAATACGGGCAGGGCGACGGCGGAGGATGTGATCACGCTGATCCGGAATGTCCGGAAGGAAGTATATGAAAAATCCGGCATCCTTTTGGAGCCGGAAGTATGTATGCTTGGTGAGGGACTTGAATTATGAGGTTTGTGATCGTTACCGGTATGAGTGGTGCCGGGAAGAGTTCGGCGCTGAAAATGCTGGAAGATGCAGGATATTATTGTGTGGATAATCTGCCTGTCCCGCTGATCGAAAAGTTTGCGGAACTGGTCTCCACACCGAATTCCGAGATCGAAAAGGTCGTGATCGGCGTGGATGTCAGAACGGGACATGCCTTTTCGGAACTGGAACAGGTATTGGATCAGATGACGGTATCCGGTGTTCCGTTTGAAGTGCTCTTTTTCGAGGCTTCGGACGAGACGCTGATCAAGCGCTATAAAGAGACCAGGCGGGTTCATCCGCTGGCGGGAACGGACCGTATTGATGCGGGGATTGCCAAAGAGCGGGAAGAACTGGCCGCGATCAAGCGCAGGGCAAACTATATTTTAGACACCAGCCAGATGCTGACCAGAGAGCTGAAAGCCGAGATCGACAAGATTTTTGTCAGCAACCGGAATTATAAGAGCCTGTTTGTAACGATCATTTCCTTCGGGTTTAAGTACGGTATCCCTTCGGATGCAGACCTGGTGTTTGATGTCCGTTTCCTGCCGAATCCCTATTACTTTGAGGAATTAAAGAATCTGACCGGAAACGATCAAAAGGTTCAGGACTATGTAATGGGATTTCCCGAGGCAGGACAGTTTCTTGACAAGCTGGAGGATATGCTTTCGTTCCTGCTTCCCAAGTACATTCTGGAAGGAAAGAACCGGCTCGTGGTATCGATCGGATGTACGGGTGGCAAGCACAGGAGCGTCACGCTGGCCAATGCACTTTACGAACGGATGCGGGACCATGATGATTACGGGTTCAAGATCGAGCACAGGGATATCGAAAAGGATACGCACAGAAAGAAGTAGGGACCATGTCTTTTTCCGGAAAAGTCAAAGAAGAGTTGGTAAACGTGATCAGCCATTCCAGGCACTGTCAGATTGCCGAACTGGCGGCGCTTTTCCTTTTTCTGAGGGAGCCTTCGCAGGAGGGGATCTCGCTGCGCACGGATAACGAAGCAGTTCTAAGAAAATACTTTACTTTAATTAAAAAAACCTTTAATATAGATAATGCGCTTTATAAAGAGGAAGAAAAGCAGATACTTTCGGCTGTTTACGGGCCAAGTCTTTTGCAAAAATCCTGTTGCCGCAGAGCCTATTTAAGAGGTGCATTTCTCGCGGTCGGTTCTGTCAGCGATCCCGAAAAGTCCTATCATCTGGAAATGGTTTGCCAGTCTGAAGAAAGGGCGGATGAGATTCGGGAGTTACTTGCAACCTTTGAGATTGCAGCCAAACAGGTAGTCCGTAAAGGCCATTATGTGGTGTATCTGAAGGAAGGGTCGCAGATCGTCGATACCCTCAACGTGATCGGTGCGCATGTTGCCCTGATGGATTTTGAAAACTCAAGGATCCTGAAGGATATGCGGAATTCGGTTAACAGGCGCGTAAACTGTGAGACCGCAAACATCGGTAAAACGGTATCAGCGGCGGTCAGGCAGGCCGGGGATATCGAACTGGTCATGCAAAGCGAACTCTATGAGGAATTACCCGATTCCCTCAAAGCGATCGCACAGGCGCGGCTAATGAATCCGAATGTTTCTCTCAAGGAACTCGGAGAATTGCTGGATCCGCCGATCGGGAAATCGGGTGTCAATCATCGTCTTCGCAAGCTGAGCGAAATTGCGGCCGCTTTAAGGGACAAGCAATAGGAGGAGCATATTATGACGAAGAAGGAAGTGGAGATTCAATTGGAAAACGGACTGGAAGCAAGACCGATCGCACTTTTGGTGCAGGTTGCCAGCCAGTATGACAGTTCCATCTATATTGAATCCGAAGGAAAGCGTGTCAATGCAAAGAGCATCATGGGCATGATGACGCTGGTTCTTTCCGCAGGGGACCGTATTGTGGTTTCCGCAGACGGAAAGGATGAAGAAGAGGCGTTAAACGGCGTGGAAGCATATCTTTGCGGACGTTGAGCACGGTTTGCGAGATGTAAGAATATGCCGGAGAGAAAGAAACCGATCAAACTGTATATGGTACTCCCCTGCTACAATGAGGAGGAAGTATTGCAAAGCAGCGCCGAAACGGTGCTGCGCCTTTTTGATGATCTGATCAAAAAAGCAGAGATCAAAAAGGGCAGCCGGATCCTGTTTGTGGATGACGGATCAAAGGACGGGACCTGGGAGATCATTTCCAGGCTCCACGAAAAGGACCGCAGGTTCTGTGGGATCAGACTTTCCAAAAACAAAGGACATCAGATCGCGATCTATGCGGGAATGAATTATGCCGTTGACCGGGGCTGTGACTGTGTGGTTACGATCGATGCGGATCTGCAGCAGGATATCGAGGCACTCCCTGATTTTCTTCAGAAGTTCCGCGAGGGCAATGATATTGTTTACGGAATCCGGGACTCCAGGAATACGGATCGCTTTTTTAAGAAAACTTCGGCAACGATTTATTATAAAGCCATGCGTCTGCTCGGCTGTAACCTGGTAGAGCAGAGTGCGGATTACAGACTTCTGTCGGCACGCGCCGTCAGATCGCTTTCTTCTTATAAGGAAAGTAATCTTTTCATACGCGGCCTAGTTCCGGAAATGGGATATCAGAGTGATGTCGTATATTTCCATGTCAGGGAACGGGAGGCCGGCACATCGAAATACACCCTGAAAAAGATGCTGACGCTCGCGCTTGACGGGATCACATCTTTCAGCATTACACCGATCAGATGGGTCATTCTTCTGGGACTCATCGTCTTTCTGATCTCGATCGTGATGATGGTCATGACATTGATCGATCACATGCGGAACGTAACGGTTCCCGGATGGTCCACGCTCACGATCAGCATCTGGTTTCTCGGAAGCGTGCAGCTTCTTTCGATCGGGATCATCGGAGAATATGTCGGGCGGACCTATATGGAAGCCAAGAACAGACCCCGCTACTTTATCAGCGATATAACAGGTGAATCGGATGATTGAGTTCCATGCGGATGATTATGGGATGTTTCCTGAGGCCGCAAGGCGGATCATAGCATGTATTGACGGCGGCTGTATCAACGGGATCAGCCTGATGCCAAACGCGCCATGCTTTGAAGAGTGCATGGAAATCCTGAAAAACGAATGTCATACAAAGGTCCGGCTATCCGTCCACCTGAATCTTATGACGGAGAGGCCGCTTTGCGACAGATCCCGCATTCCCGATCTTACGGACGAAGAAGGCTATTTCTGCCTGACTTACGGCAAACTCCTGCTGTCGTCCCTGTTCCCGAAGAAAAGAGCAAATTATAAAAAGCAGATCAAAGAAGAACTGGCATTGCAGATCGAAAGATGCCTGCCGTATCTGAATGATTCCGAAGGCATCCGTCTGGATTCCCACAGACATTTTCACATGGTTCCCGTCGTGTTTGACGCGATCGCGGAACTGGCGGCGGAAAAAGATTACAATCTGTCCTATATCCGGATCATCCGGGAAAGGGCTGCTCTTTATCACCATCTTTTCAAATTTGAAAGTTTCAGGCCCGTCAATGTGATCAAGGCGGTATTGCTGAACTATCTGGGATTTATCGACAGGAGAAGACACCGCAGGCTGTATGATCTTGGGACGGCAGATTTCGGAAGCATCCTGTTTTCGGGGTGCATGACGGAAAGCAACCTTTCCCTGCTGGTTCATAATCACACAAAATACGCCGGACACTTTCGGGAGGATCTGGAACTGATGTTTCATCCGGGAGCCGTTCTTGAAAAGGAAGACCTGATGCGGATTCATGATGCGGAAGATGCGGCGTATATGGCAGATCCCATGCGGCTTAAGGAACAGGAAGCCGTCTGTTCCTTCACAGTTTGTTCATAAGATATTCAAAAATCATTTACGCGGGAATCATTTTTCTGTCATTTATGAAAACTATACTTCTCACTATCAAGAGAAAGATTTTCTGACAACGAATACTTTTTCATAATAAATGCCAAGTGACCGTGTCACTTGGCATCCTCCCGTTTTAGGGGCAAATCTCCTTTTTGCAAGCGATCGGTGACTGTGGTATAATATAGCGAATAACGATAGATGAGGATTCCCATGAACAAAAAGGAAACGACCGGCAAGACTTTGCAGGATATCGGTATTTGCATATTATTGGTCGCACTGTTGTTATGTGCGATCCTGTTTACGGCGACCGCAGATCATTATCTGGAAAGCCTGCTGATGCTCGTCGGCCTCTTTTTGGCGGTTTTATTTGCGAGTTTCCGTTTAACTGCGGTTGCGATCGTGATCGCGGGATTGCAGACGGTTGCTTTTATCGCATATAAAGTGTATGCGATCGTTGCAACCGGGGAGAGTGTTTCCGCACTGTCCTTCTGCTGGATCGCCCTGACGGCTTTAGCGGTTGTCGGTGCGGTCATGTATGTGAGCGGTCTCAAGAAAATGCAGCTTGAGAATCAGATCCTGAAGCAGCAGGTCGAAGAACTGATCATGATCGACCCGCTGACAGGTTTCTATAATCTGCGCAGTATGTTCATGGACATCCAGACGCAGATCTCTTACGCAGAGAGAAACGGAAAAGCGATCTCTCTGATGATCATCAAATTCCGTTATGTCAAAGAACTGAAAAGCGTTTTAAAACCGGCACAGTATGATGAAGTACGTGTACGGCTCGCAAAACTGGTGGTCGACACCGTCCGTCTGGAGGACAGGGTATATGTCATTGATGACGAGGGTTCTCTGGGTGTGCTTCTGACCTGTGACAGAGCCGGTGCCAAGATCGTTGAGGGCAGACTGCGCAAGAAGCTGGATGATGTTGCCGCGTTTGACGGTATCGCACAATCGCCGCTTCGCGTGGAAGTCAAGATCGGCAGTCTGCAGTACAAGAAAGAAGAATTTGAGAGGGATGCGATCCTTCTGAAAGAAAGAGTGGAAGAAGAGGTAGAATACGACATATGCGATATTTCGTAACAGGCGGAGCCGGCTTTATCGGCTCAAACATGGTAGACAGATTACTCAGTGAACCGGAAAACGAGGTTGTGGCTTATGATAACTTCTCGACCGGAAGAAGAGAGTTTTTGGAAGAGGCGCTGAAGAATCCGCGCTTTACTCTGGTCGAAGGCGATACACTTGATGAAGCGGCCATGACAAAGGCCATGGCAGGGGCTGATTTTGTTTTTCATTTTGCCGCCAATGCGGATGTCAGAATGGGTACGGAACATCCGAAGAAGGATCTGGAGCAGAATACGATCGCGACATACCACGTATTGGAAGCGATGCGTGCAAACGGGATCAGAAGGATCGGCTTTTCTTCCACGGGATCCGTATACGGTGAGGCGGAAGTGATCCCAACACCGGAAGATGCGCCTTTCCCGGTACAGACATCCCTGTACGGGGCATCCAAGCTTGCCTGCGAGGGGCTGCTTGCCGCATATGCCGAAGGGTTCGATTATCAGGTCTATATCTTCCGTTTTGTTTCCATTCTGGGAGAGAGATATACGCACGGTCATGTATTTGATTTTGTGAAGAAGCTGCAGGCGGATCCGACAAAACTCCACATCCTGGGGAACGGGAAGCAGCGCAAGTCCTATCTCTATGTGAAGGACTGCATGGAAGCGATCCTGACGGTGATCCGTAACGCGAAGGAAAAAGTTAACATTTATAACCTCGGGACGGATCAATACTGTGAAGTCAATGATTCTGTCGGCTGGATCTGTAACAAACTGAACGTGAAACCGGAATTCACCTATGCCGGAGGGGAAAGAGGGTGGATCGGCGATAATCCGTTCATTTATCTGGATACGTCCAAGGTCAGGTCTCTCGGATGGAAGCCTAAGGCGACCATAGAAGAGGGCGTTGTTAAGACCGTAGAGTATCTGCTTGCCAATCCCTGGGTATTTCAGGCCAGAGACTGATGGCGGGGTTTAGAGGGGTCAGTTCATGATGCGGAATTTAGAAGAGGTACAGGTGGTCGTTCTGATGGGCGGCCTCGGTACCCGGTTAAAGGAATATACCAAAGATTGTCCAAAGTCCCTTGTGCGGGTGGGTTCTAAGCCTTTTTTTGATTATGAGCTGGAACTGCTGATGCAGTGGGGCTTTCGTCGTTTTTTGTTCCTGATCGGCTATCAGGCGGACATGATCGAAGAATATTACGGCGACGGATCGGACAGGAACATTTCCATTCAGTACTGTATGGACGGGGAAAAGCTTCTTGGTACGGGCGGTGCGGTGAGACGTGCCCTGCCGTATCTTGATGAGGACTTTCTGCTCATTTACGGTGATTCCTTTATGGACATCAACTATGAGGAAAGCGTTTACCGATATTATCAGGGCAAAGAGAACGGCAACCGGGCGCTGATGACCGTACTGAAAAACAACGATTCTTTTGATAAGAGTAATGTGATCGTTAAGGACGGAAAGATCGTTCTGTATGACAAACACAATACGGTCCCCGAAATGGAGTATATCGATTACGGGGTCTGCATGTACGAACGCTCCCTGTTTGAAAATTATCCGGAGGATACCGCATTTGACATCGCCACGATCCAGACGGCGCTCAGCAGGGAAGGAAAGCTGACGGCACATGTGGTCACGAAGCGCTTTTATGAGATCGGAAGTCCGGAAAGCCTGAAAGAATTTACGGAGTACACGAAGTACCGCTTTACGGAAGCACATCCGGCCATCTTCTTAGACAGGGATGGCGTGATCAATGAGATCGTGTACAACGAAGATACGGAATTGATGGATTCCGCCATGAATGTCAGCCAGTTTCACATGTTTCCTTATGTGCCAAAAGCAATCGAGGCGATGAAGGAAAAAGGCTATTATGTCTTTGTCGTGACCAATCAGCCGGGTGCGGCGAAAGGAAAGACAACGCTGCTGAATCTGTATGATATCAATACACTGCTTTGCGAAACGACAAATGTTGATGATACGTTCATGTGTATCCATTATCCGCAAATGCAGCCGCTGACAAAGGAACCGTATCTGATCAAAACCTGCGACTGCCGAAAGCCCAAGCCCGGACTGCTTAAGCGGGCGGCAGAAAAGTATCATATCGACCTTTCTGCGTCTTTTATGGTTGGGGATTCTTATACGGATGTTCTTTGCGGACAGGCCATGGGTGTGAAGACGGTTTTGCTTGGCGGAATGCGGTGTGATGTCTGCAACCGCCTGTCCGGTAACAAGCCGGATTATATTTTAGGAGACCTTTCAGAGGTAATACAAATCATATAATGTTTGTAACGAAGAGAAAAGGAGGTAACAAACATGAGTATGCACTACATTGAGCAGTACCTGAAAGAGACGGTGACAATCGCCGAAACGGTCTCGAAGGAAGAGATCGAAAAAGGGATCGTGATCTTAAAGCAGGTACGGGATCAGGGAGGACGCCTGTTTATTCTGGGCGTAGGCGGCAGCGCAGCCAATGCCTCTCATGCGGTTAATGATTTCCGTAAGATCGGCGGGATCGAGACTTACGCACCGACCGATAACGTTTCGGAACTGACCGCCAGGACCAATGATGAAGGGTGGGAAACCACATTTTCCGAATGGCTGAAGACATCCAAACTGCAGGAAAAGGATGCGGTGATGGTGTTCTCCGTCGGCGGCGGAAGTGCAAATACATCCTTAAACATTGTGAACGCACTGAAGCTTGCCAAAGAAAGGGGCGCAAAAGTGATCTCCGTTGTATCCAGAAGCGGAGGCTATTCCAAAGAAGTCAGCGATGCCTGCGTTTTGGTCCCTGTCGTGGCGGATGAGCGGATCACGCCGCATGCGGAAGGCTGGCAGGGTGTCATCTGGCACCTGATGGTAAATGCAATCAATGAATCATAGTAATTGAGGAGAAAAGGAGAATTACTACCATGAGATTTGAAGATCTAACAGTGACGCTTTATGCCGACGGCGCAGATATCGAGGGCATGAAGGAAGAGTATAAAAAAGGATATGTCAAAGGGTTCACGACCAACCCGACGCTGATGAAGAAAGCCGGCGTGACCGATTATGTGACATTTGCAAAGGAAGTTGTCAAAGAGATCCCGGACCTTCCGCTTTCATTTGAAGTGTTCGCGGATGATTTTGACACAATGGAGAAGGAAGCGAAGGTGATCGCAGCACTTGGGGATAACGTGTATGTGAAGATCCCGATCACCAATTCGAAAGGGGAATCCAGCATTCCGCTGATCAGACGCCTGTCGGCGGCAGGACTGAAACTGAACGTAACGGCAATTTTGACGCTTGATCAGGTGGAAGCGACCGTGGATGCATTTGCAGACGGAACAAAGAACATCGTTTCTGTTTTTGCCGGACGGATCATGGATACCGGCGTGGATGCGGTGCCGATCATGAAAAAGGCGACGGAGATGTGCAGAAAGAAATCGGGAACCTTGTCTTTATGGGCAAGCTGCCGGGAAGTCTACAATATCATCCAGGCCGATCAATGCGGAACGGACATCATCACGGTCACGAACAATCTGCTGGCAAAACTCCCGAACCTCGGAAAGGATCTTGCCCAGCTTTCCTTAGAAACGGTGCAGATGTTTTCCAATGATTCGAAGGCGCTCGGATTCTCGATTTTGGCGTGATCAGATTCTTCATATAATTTAGAAATACTTAATATTTAGGGTGTTGACATGAAACTGTAGCGGTGATATTTTAGTTACAGGCAATGTTAGCACTCTTTTTTGTTGAGTGCTAACAACCAAAAGGAAGGGGGCGTGAACTTTTGGAACTGGATGAAAGAAAACGGACAATTCTGTTCGCGATCATCAAAACGTATCTGGAAACCGGCGAGCCGGTAGGGTCCAGAACGATCTCGAAGTTCACAGACCTGAACTTAAGTTCCGCGACGATCCGCAATGAGATGTCGGACCTTGAAGAAATGGGATATATCATCCAGCCGCACACGAGTGCCGGCAGGATTCCCAGCGATAAGGGATACCGGTTCTACGTGGATCAGCTGATGGCTGACAAGGAAAAAGAAGTCAATGAGATGAAAGAGATCCTCATCGAAAAAGCCGACAAAATGGAGCAGATGCTCAAAACGGCTGCCAGGTCGCTTGCGGTCAACACCAATTATGCGACCATGATCTCCGCGCCGCAGATCCACCGCAACAAACTGAAATTCATTCAGTTAAGCCGGATGGAACAGAATAAGATCGTTGCCGTCATCGTTGTGGAAGGAAACATCATCAAGAACGAGATCATAGACATGGATGGCGAATTGAGCGATGAAACGCTTCTGAAGCTGAACATCCTGCTCAACACCAATCTAAACGGCCTGTCCATTGATGAGATCAATCTGGCGATCATCTCGCATATGAAAGAACAGGCAGGAATCCACTCGGATCTGGTCAATAATGTGATCGATGCCGTGGCGGATGCGATCCGGGCGGATGAGGACCTGGAGATCTACACGAGCGGTGCAAACAACATCTTTAAGTATCCGGAGCTGTCCGATCATGAGAAGGCCAGCGAGATCATCTCCGCTTTCGAGGAAAAGAAACAGCTGACGGAGATCGTACAGGAAACCCTGTCAAGAGGCGAACCGCAGGGAATTCAGGTTTATATCGGCGAAGAGACACCCATGCAGAGCATGAAGGACTGCAGTATCGTGACGGCAACATACGAACTGGAAGAAGGCATGCAGGGAACCATCGGAATCATCGGACCCAAGCGAATGGATTATGACAAGGTTTTAAGCACGCTGAAGTCGTTAAAGTATCAATTGGATTCCATATATAAGAAGGAGTAGGAAACCGGAACATGGAAGAAAAGGAATTTCAGGAAGGGTTAGAGGCTGAGGAAATCAATCCGGATGAGGCGGCGGCAGAAACCGAAGAGGCTGAGGAAACCGCTACCGGAGAGGATTCGGAACAGAACTCAAAAGAAGAGCCCGTAAAGGAAAAAAAGAAAAAGAAAGAAAAGAAGGATAAAAAAGACGAGCAGATCGCGGAATTGCAGGACAGGGTGAAACGCCAGCTTGCAGAGTTTGAAAACTTCCGCAACCGCACCGAGAAGGAAAAATCATCCATGTATGAGATGGGTGTGAAATCCGTGATCGAGAAAATCCTGCCGGTCATTGACAATTTCGAAAGAGGCCTGGCATCCATTCCCGAAGAGGAACAGGATTCGGCAGTTGCCACCGGCATGCAGATGATCTACAAGCAGCTGATGACGGAGCTTGAAAACATCGGGATCAAACCGATCGAAGCCGTCGGTACGGAATTTGATCCGAATTTTCATAATGCGGTCATGCAGACGGAAAGCGATGAATACGATTCCGGCATTGTCGCACAGGAATTACAAAAAGGATATACATACCATGACACCGTCGTGCGGCACAGTATGGTAAGCGTTGTACAATAGAATCTTTACATAGAGGAGGACATGAAAATGAGCAAAATAATCGGTATTGACTTAGGAACAACAAACAGCTGCGTAGCAGTTATGGAAGGTGGTAAACCGACTGTCATTGCAAATACGGAAGGTGCAAGAACGACACCGTCGGTCGTTGCTTTTACAAAGACCGGTGAAAGACTGGTCGGTGAACCGGCAAAACGTCAGGCAGTTACCAACGCGGAGAAGACGATCTCCTCCATTAAGCGTGACATGGGTTCTGATGTGAAGAAGACCATTGATGACAAGAAGTACTCCCCGCAGGAGATCTCCGCAATGATCCTGCAGAAACTGAAAGCGGATGCGGAAAGCTATCTGGGCGAAAAAGTCACGGAAGCGGTCATCACGGTTCCCGCATACTTCAACGATGCACAGCGTCAGGCAACCAAGGATGCCGGCAAGATCGCAGGTCTTGATGTAAAGCGTATCATCAACGAGCCTACGGCTGCCGCACTGGCTTACGGTCTTGACAATGAGAAGGAACAGAAGATCATGGTTTACGACCTCGGCGGCGGTACATTCGATGTATCGATCATCGAGATCGGTGAGGGCGTTATCGAAGTGCTTGCGACCAGCGGTAACAACAGACTGGGCGGCGATGATTTTGACCAGAGGATCACGGATTACATGCTTTCCGAATTCAAGAAGAATGAAGGCATTGATCTTTCCGGCGACAAGATGGCACTTCAGAGACTGAAAGAAGCGGCTGAGAAGGCTAAGAAGGAACTGTCCAGCGCAACGACCACAAACATCAATCTGCCGTTCATCACGGCAACCAGTGAAGGCCCGAAGCACTTTGACATGAACTTAACCAGAGCGAAATTTGATGAACTGACACATGATCTGGTAGAGATGACTGCGGAACCGGTGCAGCGTGCACTGAAGGATGCCGGCTTAAACGCATCGGAACTCGGACAGGTCCTGCTGGTCGGCGGATCGACGAGAATCCCCGCTGTTCAGGATAAGGTAAAACAGTTAACGGGCAAAGAACCCAGCAAGAACTTAAATCCGGATGAGTGTGTTGCACTCGGTGCTTCCATTCAGGGCGGTAAGCTGGCAGGTGATGCCGGTGCGGGTGAGATCCTTCTGCTCGATGTTACGCCGCTTTCCCTGTCCATTGAGACCATGGGCGGTGTTGCAACCAGACTGATCGAGAGAAACACAACGATCCCGACCAAGAAGAGCCAGATCTTCTCGACTGCGGCAGATAACCAGACTGCAGTGGATATCAACGTCGTACAGGGTGAAAGACAGTTCGCAAGAGATAACAAATCTCTCGGACAGTTCCGCCTGGACGGTATTCCGCCTGCAAGACGCGGCGTTCCGCAGATTGAGGTTACATTTGATATTGATGCAAACGGTATCGTAAACGTTTCCGCGAAAGACCTGGGTACCGGAAAAGAGCAGCATATCACGATCACGGCCGGGTCCAACATGTCTGATGAAGACATCGAGAAGGCCGTTAAGGAAGCTGCCGAATACGAGGCACAGGACAAGAAACGCAAAGAAGCGATCGATGCCAAGAACGATGCGGATTCCTTCATTTTCCAGACCGAGAAGGCAATGGAAGAGGTCGGTGACAAGTTGGATCCGAACGATAAGGCTGCAGTGGAGGCCGAACTGAATGAACTGAAGGCCAAAGCGGACAGCATGGATGCCGAGACCATGACGGAAGAGCAGGTTGTGGAACTCAAGGCGGCACAGGAAAAGGCAATGCAGGGCGCACAGAAGCTCTTTGAGAAGATGTATGAGAATGCACAGGCGGCACAGGGCGGTGCGGGACCGGATATGTCCGGTTTTACAGGCGCAGGTGCAGGTCCTGACATGGGTCAGACATCTTCCGATAACCAGTTTGACGGAGATGTGGTAGACGGCGATTATAAGGAAGTCTAGTGATCGAAGATGGCTGAATCAAAAAGAGATTATTACGAGGTGCTTGGCGTTGATAAGAACGCCGATGAAGCAACCATCAAAAAAGCATATCGAAATCTTGCGAAGAAGTATCACCCGGATATGAATCCGGGTGATGCTGAAGCGGAGAAGAAATTCAAGGAAGCCTCAGAGGCCTATGCCGTTCTTTCGGATCCCGACAAAAAGCGCCAGTATGACCAGTTTGGGCATGCGGCGTTCGAAAACGGCGGACCCGGGGGCGGATTTGATTTTTCCGGAATGGATTTCACGGATCTGTTCGGCGATCTGTTCGGCGATTTCTTTGGCGGCGGAAGAAGCCGTTCGCGGTCCAATAACGGGCCGATGAAAGGTGCGAATATCCGCACGAGTGTCAGGATCAGTTTCGAGGAAGCGGTTTTCGGCGTTGATAAGGAGATCGAACTCACCTTAAAGGATCCCTGCCCGACCTGTAAAGGCAGCGGGGCAAAGCCCGGTACGACACCGGAAACCTGCTCCAAATGCGGCGGTAAAGGGCAGGTCGTTTATACACAGCAGTCACTCTTTGGCATGATCCGGAACGTCCAGACCTGTCCGGAGTGTCAGGGAAGCGGAAAAACGGTCAAAGAAAAGTGTCCCGACTGTCACGGTGCGGGTTATATTTCCAGCCGCAAGAAGATCCAGGTATCGATCCCGGCAGGCATCGACGAAGGACAGTGCGTCAGGATCAGGGATAAAGGAGAACCAGGCACAAACGGCGGTCCCAGAGGCGATCTTTTAGTCGAAGTGATCGTAAACAGACATCCGATCTTCCAGAGACAGGACCGGAACATCTTTTCCACGGCACCGATCAGTTATGCAGTGGCTGCGCTTGGCGGAGACGTGGTTCTGGACACGGTTGACGGGAAGGTTATTTACGAGGTGAAAGCCGGAACCCAGACGGATACCAGAGTCAGGCTGAAAGGCAAAGGCGTGCCGTCGCTGCGAAATAAAGACGTTCGGGGCGATCATTACGTTACGCTGATCGTGCAGACACCGGAGCATTTAAACGGAGAAGCCAAAGAACTATTACGGAAATTTGATGAGCTGACAGGCAACTCGTTGCATGCATCGGATGCCTACACGGAGAAGAAATCGGACGATAAAAAGAAGAAAGGCCTGTTTAAGTAGCAGGGGCATAATGTTCTTGATTTATACGGGTAAATCAACTATAATACAGGGGGCTTGCAAAAGCACCCTGTTTTATTTTTTCGTATGATCAGTAGGAGCAGATTTATGAGATTTCGTTATATAAAGGGCAGGAAATTGCTCGCCGCCATCGGGATATTATGTGTATTTGCCCTAACGGCCTGCGGGAACGAGAATACTGCCGATAACCCTGTGACCGTTGAGGATGCGCATCCGACGGAGGCGGTTGTTACACCGGAGCCGACGGAGGCGATCACGGAAGAGGTTGATCCCAATGCCTTAGAGCCGGGTCAGATGCGCAGTTACTTAAGCGGTCTGCCGGTCGATGAGAAGATCGGAAACAGAAGACCGATCGCGATCATGCTGAACAACCTGGAAGCAGCGCAGCCGATGAGCGGCATCAGTTATGCGGATGTTGTATACGAGTACGTTGTGGAAGGCGCGATCACGCGACTGATGGGCCTGTTTGAAAATTACGACGATCTGGACAAGATCGGATCCGTCAGAAGCTGCAGGGAATACTTCGTCTATACGGCTTTGGAATTTGACGCGATCTATATGCATTTCGGCCAGGCTGCTTATGCGGTGGAATTACTCGGCCAGGACTATGTCGACAATCTGAACGGTCTGGGAGAAGCGGGCGACACCTGTTTCTACAGAACCTCCGACAGACAGGCGCCGCACAATGTTTATACCAGCGCCAAGGGTATCGAAGCCGGCATCAAGAAACTGGGTTACAGGGAAGATCACTATGACGGATACAAGGGAAAATTCAAATTCTGTGATCTGAACAAAGTGATCACCAATGACGGCGGCATCGATGCAAAGCACATCGAGCCCAAGTACAGGATCAACAAGCCGTGGTTCGATTATAACGAAGCAACCGGCAAGTATGACAGATATCAGTATGACGGTCCGCAGATCGATGACCTGACCGGAGAACAGATTTCCTTCGATAATGTGATCATCCAGTACAACAAGTGGATCCAGCTGGATGAAAAGGATTATCTGGCGTTTGACTGTCATTCCGGCGGACTTATCCAATACTTTACAAAAGGCAAGATGGTTGTCGGGATGTGGCAGCGCGATATCAATGAAGAGAACTTCGACTTAAGCGCGATCCGTTACTATGACATGGACGGTAATGAGATTGAGATCAACAACGGTAAGACATTTATCTGTGTGGTACAGGATACGGAAATGGACAACGTAGTGATCGAATAAGAACAATAAATCCCGATTCTTTAAGAATCGGGATTATTTTATTTTACGGGAGATTATGATGAAAAAAACAGCATTGATCATGGCAGGCGGAAGAGGAGAACGGTTCTGGCCAAAGAGCCGGAAAATGCTCCCCAAACAGTTCCTTTCCTTAACGGATGACGGGAAGACGATGATCCAGTTAACGGTAGAGCGGATCCTGCCGCTCGTCGATGTGAGCGATATCTATATCGCGACCAACAAGGATTACCTTCCGTTGGTAAAAGAACAGCTTCCGGATGTCCCGGAGGAAAATATCCTGTGCGAGCCGGTCGGCAGAAACACCGCGCCGTGTATTGCGCTTGGAGCTGCGCTGATCTCGATGAAGTATGATGATGCGCTTATGATGGTACTGCCGAGCGATCATCTGATCCGCTACAACAGTATGTACCAGTCCACCCTGCGGGATGCCTGCGAGGTGGCCGAGCAGGGGGATAACCTGGTCACGGTCGGGATCACACCGGACCATGCGGAGACCGGTTACGGTTATATCAAGTTTTCCAATGAAAAGACGGTGGGACGTGCTTTTGCCGTGGAACAGTTTGTGGAAAAACCGTCTCTGGAAGTGGCCAAGGAGTACCTGGCCGCGGATGATTATCTTTGGAATTCCGGGATGTTTTTGTGGAAGATCTCTTCGGTCATGAAACGCTTCACGGAGCTGATGCCGGAAGTCCATGCAGGGGTCATGGAAATCCGCGACGCATACAAAAACGGAAACGGCGAAGAAGCGCTGCAGCGGATCTTCCCGACGTTTCCTTCCATTTCCATTGACTATGGCGTCATGGAAAAATCACAGAATATCTTCACGATCCCGGGAGCCTTCGGCTGGGATGATGTCGGCAGCTGGCTGGCCGTCGAGCGGATCAAGAAATCCAATGAGTCGGGAAATATCGTGAACGGGAACGTGATCACGATCAATACCAAAAACTGTATCATCCAGGCAGAGGGAAAACTGATCGCAACGGTTGGTCTTAAGGATCTGATCATTGTGGACACGGAAGATGCGACACTGATCTGCGACAAAGAAACCACAGCGGACATCAAGAAGGTTCTGGAAAACTTAAGGATCTGCAACAGAAACGAATACCTGTAGGGAATATGCGATACTACAAATATACGATCAAAACAACAACAGAAGCCGAAGACATCCTGATCAGTGCCCTGTATGACATCGGGATCGAAGGAGCCGAGATCGAAGACAGGATCCCTTTGAGCGAAGCAGAAAAGGCGGGTATGTTCGTGGATATCATGCCGGAGACTGCAGCGGATGACGGCGTGGCATATGTACGCTTTTATCTGGAGGAATCGGAAGACCAGGATGCATGGCTTGCGCGCGTACGGGAAGAATTAAAGGACCTGTCGTCCTTCATGGACGCCGGAGAACTTACGATCACGACGGACCAGACAGAGGATGCCGACTTTTTAAATAACTGGAAACAGTATTTTCATCAGTTTTATATCGACGATATTTTGGTCGTACCTTCTTGGGAAACCGTAAAGGAAGACGATGCGGACAAAATGATCATACACATCGATCCGGGAACGGCTTTCGGAACCGGCATGCACGAGACAACGCAGTTGTGCATAAGAGCCCTGCGGGAGCATGTAACGGAGCAAACCGCCCTGCTGGATGTCGGAACGGGAAGTGGCATTCTGGCGATCATGGCATATAAGTTCGGTGCGGCTTCCGCGATTGGCACCGATCTGGATATCTGTGCGATCGATGCGGTTAAGGACAATATGGAAGCAAACGGCCTGACGGATAGGAAATTTAAGCTTCTGATCGGGAATATCATCGACGACCCTGCCATACAGGAAGGAGTCGGATACGGCAGGTATGATATCGTAACGGCCAATATCCTTGCCGAGGTGCTGATCCCTTTAACGCCGGTCGTTATGCGGTGCTTAAAGCCTGGCGGGATCTATATCACTTCCGGCATTATTGACGATAAAGAAGAAGCAGTGAAAAAGGCTGTAGAAGAGGCCGGCTTTGAGATCCTTTCGATCAGGCATCAGGGGGAATGGGTCGGTATCACAGCCGGAAAACCGGTGTAAACAATGTTTCAGTTTTTTACCGAAAGCGGACAGATCAGAGACGGTCACGCATACATTACGGGCAGTGACGTAAATCACATCAGAAATGTTCTTCGCCTCAAAGCGGGTGATCGCCTGCAGGTCATACAGGAAGATGACCCGCATCTTTATCTTTGCAGGATCCTGCAAACGGAGGGAGATACGGTTCAATGCGCCGTGGAGGAGGTTCTGCCTCAGGAAACGGAGCTTCCGGTAAAAGTCATTCTTATCCAGGCGCTTCCCAAGGGAGACAAAATGGAATGGATCCTGCAAAAATGCGTGGAGCTCGGTGTGCAGGAAGTCATACCGGTCGCAACGAAGAACGCGGTGGTAAAGCTTGACCCCAAAAAGGCGGCAAACAAAGTAGGCCGCTGGAATGAGATCGCGAAAGCTGCGGCAAAACAGGCAAAACGCGGAATGATCCCGCTCGTGCATCCGGTCGCATCGTTTGCGGAGGCGATTTCCATGATGCAGAACATGGATCAGGCGCTGATCGCTTATGAGCATGCGGACATGAACCGGATGGACGAAACGCGGAAAATACTCACATCGATCAGGGAAGGACAGACGGTCGGCATCTTCATCGGACCGGAAGGCGGATTTACACCGGAAGAGGTGGAACTTGCCATGCAGTCGGGGATCAGGCCCGTTACGCTGGGCAGACGGATCCTTCGGACCGAGACGGCCGGAATGACGATCCTTTCATGGCTGGTCTATGTTTTGGAGAAATGATATGCAGGTATATTTAGACAATTCGGCAACAACCCGTCCCTTTGATGACGTACGGGAAATGATGCGGGAGATAGAGGCTGAAAATTACGGTAATCCGTCCAGCTTGCACATGATGGGTGTGCGCTCGGAGCAGGAACTGCGTCATGCCAGGGAGATCCTGGCGGGATTGCTCAAGGTAAAAGAAAAGGAAATCTGCTTTACGTCCGGCGGAACGGAATCAGATAATCTGGCCCTGATCGGCTGTGCCAGAGCAAACAAAAGAAGCGGACAGCACCTGATCACAACGAAGATCGAACATCCGGCGGTTCTTGAGACGATGAAATTTCTGGAAACGGAAGGGTATGAAGTGACGTATCTGGATGTGGATGCGAACGGATGCGTGCAGACGGATACCCTGCAAAACGCTTTAAGGAAAGATACGATCCTGGTTTCTGTCATGCACGTGAACAACGAGATCGGATCCCTGCAGCAGATCCGGGAGCTGTCGGCTGCCGCAAAAGCCTTCAATCCCGCGATCCTGTTTCATGTCGATGCCGTACAGTCATTTGGCAAATACAGGATATACCCCAAGCGGTGGGGCATTGATCTGCTTTCCGTAAGCGCGCATAAGATCCACGGGCCCAAGGGGACCGGGTTTTTATATGCAGACGAAAAAGTCAAAATGCAGCCGGTCCTGTTTGGCGGCGGACAACAGGGCGGGCGCAGGTCCGGGACGGAAAACGTTCCTGCCATAGCGGGTATGGCACGGGCTGCCGAAGAGATCTATGAAGACTTTGAAAACAAGATCGAAAGACTCTATACGCTGAAGACAGGCTTTATCGAAGAACTGGAAAGGCTGGATCAGGTCCGGGTCAATGCGATCCCTGTAGGAGATGAGGAATTATCCGTGCGCGTTAAGAAAAGCGCACCGCATATCGTCAGCGCATCGGTAGGCGGGATCCGTGCGGAAGTCCTGCTGCATGCTCTGGAGGAGAAAGGGATCTATGTCTCATCCGGCTCCGCCTGTGCCAGCAACAAACCGGCACTTTCCAAAACCTTAATGGCGATCGGGGTGGAAAGAACGCTTTTGGACTCCACGATCCGTTTCAGCTTCAGTATGGAGACGACCAAAGAGGAATTGGATTATACCATAGAGGCGCTGCGGGAACTGCTGCCCGCGTTGCGAAGATATACAAGACATTAGTACGGAGGAAGTATGCAGTACGCATCATTTTTGATCAAATATACGGAGATCGCGATCAAAGGAAAAAACAGATATCTCTTTGAGGATGCTTTGGTCGCAAGGATCAGAGGGGCGCTTAAAAAGGTGGACGGCACCTTTATCGTGAGCAAAAATCAGGGCCGGATCTATGTGGACACCGAGGGCGCGTATGATTTTGACGAAACGGTGGAAGCGCTGAAGTGCGTATTCGGGATCAGCGGCATCTGTCCGGTCGTTCGCACGGAGGATGAAGGCTTTGAGAAACTCAAAGAGGACGTGATCCGCTATATCGAAAATGTTTATCCTGAAGCGGATCAGACCTTTAAGGTACATGCAAGACGCGCCAGAAAGAATTACCCGATGGAGTCCATGGAACTGAACCGCGAGCTCGGCGGCGCCATATTGGACCGCTTTCCGAATATGAAGGTGGACGTGCATGATCCGCAGATCCTGCTTACGGTTGAGATCAGGGAGCATATCTACATTTATTCCAAGGTGATCCCGGGACCCGGCGGAATGCCTGTCGGAACCAACGGAAAAGCCATGCTGCTGCTTTCGGGCGGGATCGATTCCCCGGTTGCCGGATACATGATCAGCAAGCGCGGCGTCAAGATCGATGCGGTATATTTCCATGCACCGCCCTATACCTCGGAGCGTGCAAAGCAGAAGGTGGTCGATCTGGCAGGAAAGATCGCAAAATATGCGGGGACGATCTATCTGCATGTGATCAATTTTACGGATATCCAGCTCTATATATACGAAAAATGCCCGCATGATGAACTGACGATCATCATGCGCAGATATATGATGAAGATCGCGGAACAGATCGCCAAAGAGACGGAATGTCTGGGGCTGATCACCGGGGAATCCATCGGACAGGTGGCAAGCCAGACCATGCAGTCTCTTTCGGTGACCAATGAAGTATGCACGCTGCCCGTTTACCGGCCGCTGATCGGATTTGACAAGCAGGAGATCGTCACAATCTCGGAGCAGATCGATACCTATGAGACCTCGATCCTTCCCTTTGAGGACTGCTGCACGATCTTTGTTGCCAAGCATCCGGTGACCAAACCGAATCTGAAAGTCATCAAACGGCACGAACGCAATCTGGAAGAAAAGATTGACGAGTTATTTGAAAAAGCGATCGAAACCAAAGAACTGATCATCGTGGAGTAGCCTGCAGGGATTCTCATGGAACAGACCCGGAAAAAGAAAACCGAATATTGCCTGCTGTTTCTGACAGGGTGCCTGATGGGGGCGCTCTGCTTTATTGCGGTTTACGGAGTGAAGATCCTGGATGTCCGCTATGATGCCTGGCTGATGAACGGGGATCTGGATCTGATGCAGCACTATATCGGATGGGGCCATTACAGGAACAGCCCCTGGACAGTTCCCATCGGGCTGATCGCGACGCTGTCCAAGCCTTATTCCATGTCGGTGATCTACACGGACTCGATCCCGCTTGTTGCCGTACTCTGTAAATTCCTTTCTCCTGTTTTGCCGGAAACCTTCCAGTATTTCGGCCTTTACGGATTATTCAGCTTTGCACTGCAGGGCGGGTGTGCGATGCTCCTTGTCCACCGCCTGGTCAGACAAAGGTGGTTTGCGGTTCTGGCATCCTTTTTCTTTATCCTGAGCTTTCCGATCCTGCAAAGGATGTATTATCATACGGCTCTGGCATCCCATTGGCTGATCCTGCTGGCGCTGATCCTGTGGCTCTATCAGGAACCGGAGACCGGGATCAGAAAACGGCTCCTTCAGTGGGGCGGACTCGGCTTCCTGTGTGTGGCGATTCATTCCTATTTTCTGCCGATGGCGGGCGGGATCCTGCTGTTTGCGGTGATCGAACAGATCATTGTCGGCAAAAAAACGACCGGAAAGACGGGAAGGGCAGTTTTGACCGGTGCAGCCGAAATAGCGGCTTTTTGTATTGCGGCGATCCTGAATTTATGGCTGCTTGGTGCATTCTACGGAGGTGCATCCGCGATCGGCGGCGGGATCGGTACCTTTGAAAGCAATCTGAATACGTTTTACAATCCGCTCGGACACGGGTTTGGCGGGTTTTCGTTCCCGCTTTATTATGATTTTCAATACGAAGGATTCGGGTATCTGGGACTCGGGATGCTGATGCTTATCGTTGCGATTTTGATCGGCATGGCCGGCATTCTTGTGATCGGACGCAGAGAATGGAAGTGGCGCGGCTACCTGAAGGTGCATCACAGGCAGTTCCTGCTGCTCTTTCTGTTCCTCCTGTTTATCCTTCTGGCAGCAGGCCCGATCTATACGTGGAACGATCATAAGATCCTCTCATTGCCCCTGCCGGGTGCGATCGGGAAACTGGCGGATATTTTCCGGTCAAACGGCCGGATGATCTGGGTATCCGTTTATGTACTGATGCTGGCGGTATTTGTGTGCATGGATCGCTGTATGCGGCGTCCCCTGCAGGTGATTGCCCTGATTCTGGCACTTTTGATCCAGTTAGTCGATCTGTCCGGAGAGATCAGGGGAAAACAGGCCTATTTTAACGTAAAACAGGAATATGCGGACAGCTGGGAGGATGCGACCTTGCGGCAGATCATCGCGGGAAAAAGTGAGTTCATTCTGATGGATTCCACAACGCTTGTGATGATGCACAGTGCTTATCATGCATTCAAGCATCACATGAGTATCAACCGGTTTTATTATGCGAGAAATATCGATGCGCAGGTGGATGCGCAGGTGGAAAAATACAGGCGGGAATTGCTTGACGGGAATGCCAGGGAAACGGCAGTTTATCTGTTTTTAAAAGAAGATTTCACGCCCGGGGCATATCCCGACCTGGTCTGCTATGAGGTCGGAGAACATATTGTGGGAGTGAAGAGAAAATAGCGCATAAAAAAAGGACATTTGCATGCCCTTTTGGTTGCCCTACGGCCAAATACAGATTATAACATGTATGGCTTGATAACAGCCAAAACGTCATCTGCATTGTCTTCTGCATGAATATTTAAGTCGATCGGTTTGGAAAGATCAAGACTGAAAATACCCATGATTGATTTGGCATCAATTACATATCTGCCGGAAACCAGGTCAAAATCATTGTCAAATTTCGTGATGTCATTAACAAAAGATTTAACCTTATCGATGGAATTTAATGAAATCTGAACTGTTTTCATTTTCTGTCCTCCTTTACATAATATTTCTTACAATCCCTATCATAATTCCGGCAAAATAAAAAGTCAATACAGAAAACATCACAAAAAATAAGGAGAAATCAATGAAAAAAGCGGCTTTTCACAACTTGGGCTGCAAGGTCAATTCCTATGAGATGGAATATATGCAACAGGAATTTGCAAAAAAGGGGTACGAAATTGTGCCATTTGCCGAAAAAGCGGATATTTATGTGATCAACACCTGTACGGTTACCAATATTGCGGACAGAAAGAGCCGCCAGATGCTGCATCAGGCAAAGAAACGAAACCCGGACGCGCTGGTGGTTGCCACGGGATGCTATGTGAATACGGATACGGAAGGAGCCGCCGCCGATCCCATGATCGATCTGCTGATCGGCAACAACCGGAAAGGGGAGATCGTTTCCCTTGTGGAGGAGGCACTTCTATCGCGCGAGAGAAAGCTTTCCTGCGTGCCGGATCTGTCGCGGGAAACCGTTTATGAAGAGTTCATGCTTGCAGGAACCAAAGAGCATACAAGGGTATCCGTTAAGATCCAGGACGGGTGCGATCAGTTTTGCAGTTATTGCATCATCCCGTTTGCCAGAGGAAGGGCCAGAAGCAGAAAAAAAGAGGCAGTACTCTCAGAGATCGGTGCACTCTGTCAACAGGGCTATAAAGAAGTGGTGCTTACCGGGATCCATTTAAGCTCTTACGGGCTTGATCTGGCCGGACACAGATACAATGAAGTATCAGACGGGGGATCGTATACCAACGAAGCGCTGCTTTCTCTGATCCGGGAGATCGATGAACATACGCCGATCAGCCGGATCCGGCTGGGGTCGCTGGAACCGCAGATCATTACGAGAGATTTTCTGGAAGGACTGCAGGGCGTCGGATCCTTTTGCGAACACTTCCACCTGTCGCTGCAGAGCGGATCGGACAGTGTGCTCAAAAGGATGAACCGGCACTATACGAGTGCGGAATATCTTAAAAAAGTGAACCTGATCCGCGAATACTATCCGATGGCAGCGATCACCACGGATGTGATCGTGGGATTCCCGGGAGAAACGGAGGAAGAGTTCAGGGAGACGGAGGCTTTTCTGGATGCGGTTGATTTTTACGAGGTACACGTATTCAAATACAGCAGGAGAAAAGGAACAACAGCGGACCGTATGAGTGGGCAATTGACCGATGCGGTCAAAAGCGAGCGTTCCAAGATCCTGATCGCGGAAAGCAGGAAACGGCAGCAGTCTTTCATGCAAAAGCTGATCGGGGAAACGGTCGTTGTGCTGACGGAGGAAACGATCCGGGTAAACGGACGGGATTATATGACCGGTTTTACGAAGAATTATGTACGTTGTGCACTGGCGGGCAGGTTGCCCGACGGAGAAATCGTAAGCGGCGTTGTCAAGGGGGTCTTAACGGACGAAATCCTTGAAGTTTCGGGGGATTCGTAGTATATTTATAAAAGGTATGTGCACGGATTAGGGGCACATAAAATGAAGTTCGCAAGATGGGCGATAAGGAGGGTTTATCATGCAGGATATGGGCAATACTCAATATTTTCAGGTGCAGGCCGAACCGGAAACCGGCGTCAGGGTTGTACTGTCGACCGTATATGAGGCACTGACGGAAAAGGGCTATAATCCGGTCAATCAGATCGTAGGTTATATCATGTCTGGTGATCCCACATATATCACCAGCCATAACAATGCCAGAAGCCTGATCATGAAAGTGGAGAGAGACGAGCTGGTCGAAGAATTGCTGACACAGTATATCAAGCACAACGGGTGGAAATAAATGCGGATCATGGGATTGGACTACGGGTCGAAAACGATCGGCGTTGCGATCTCCGACCCGTTGCTGATCACGGCCCAGGGGATTGAGATCATCAGACGTGATTCGGAGAATAAGATCCGCAAGTCACTTGCCAGGATCGAGGAACTGATCGCGGAATACGAGGTTGCAAAGATTATCCTCGGCTATCCGAAAAACATGGATGATTCCATCGGCGAGCGCGCCGAAAAGACGGAGGCGTTCAAGGAACGGCTGGAGCGCAGGACCGGTCTGGAAGTGATTTTGCGCGATGAGCGGCTGACAACGGTCGCGGCCAACGAGATCATGATCGAGAGCGGGATCCGCAGGGAAAATCGCAGCAAATATGTAGATGAGATCGCAGCAATGCTGATCTTACAGGAATATCTGGATGAGATCGCAAATGGATAAAATTGCTTTTTCTTATGAAGACGGCGCGGGGACCGTCGAATTTTATATTGTGGACCAAACAAGGATCAGCGGTGTCAATTATCTGCTGGTCGCGGATTCCCTGGATGAGGACGGGACGGCTCTGATCCTCGAGGATAAGGCACCAGAGGAATCGGCGGAAAGTCTTTATGAGGTCGTGGAGGATGAAGAAAAGCTTGCCGCGATCGCAAAGGTCTTTGAAGAATCAATAGGGGATATCACATTTACGGAGGATTGATTTGGATACGAATCAAAAGAATCGCAGCCTGCAGATCATTCCGCTCGGCGGTTTAGAGCAGATCGGAATGAACATCACGGCGTTTGCATATGGGGATTCCATTGTGGTCGTGGATTGCGGGATGGCTTTTCCGGAAGATGATATGCTGGGGATCGATCTGGTCATCCCGGATATCACATATCTTCTGGATCATGCGGACAAAGTGAAGGGCTTTGTCATTACACACGGACACGAGGATCATATCGGCGCACTGCCGTATGTTCTGAAGGAACTGAATGTTCCGGTATATGCAACAAGACTTACGATCGCCGTGATCGAAGGAAAACTGAAGGAACATAACCTTTTGGATACAACCGAAAGGCATGTGGTCAATTACGGCGATGAGATCTCTTTCGGCGAGCTGAAGGTGGAATTCATCAAGACCAATCACAGTATTGCCGATGCCAGTGCGCTGGCGATCAAATCACCGGTGGGGACGGTAGTACATACCGGCGATTTTAAAGTGGATTATACGCCGGTTTCGGGAAACCCCATCGATCTTCCGCGCCTTGCACAGCTTGGACAGGAGGGCGTGCTGGCCCTGATGTGTGATTCCACAAATGCGGAACGCCCCGGTTTTACCAATTCGGAGCGCACGGTCGGTACGACGATCGATTCGATCTTTGCGGATCACAGACATTGCAGGATCCTGGTATCCACGTTTGCGTCCAATGTGGACAGGGTACAGCAGATCGTGGACAGTGCCTGCAAATACGGAAGAAAAGTTGTCATTGAAGGCCGCAGTATGGTCAATATCATACAGACGGCATCGGAACTGGGCTATATCCAGATCCCGGATAATACACTGATCGATGTGGAAGAACTGAGCAACTATCCGGACGAGAAAACCGTCATCATCACGACCGGTTCCCAGGGAGAGTCCATGGCGGCGCTTTCCAGGATCGCAACCAATATCCATAAAAAGGTTACGATCAAACCGGGCGATCTGGTCATCTTCAGTTCCAATCCGATCCCCGGTAATGAGAAAGCCGTATCCAGAGTGATCAACGAACTCTGTCAGAAGGGTGCGGACGTGATCTTTCAGGATGCACACGTTTCCGGGCACGCCTGCCAGGAAGAGATCAAGCTGATCTACACCCTGGTGAAGCCCAAATACGCGATCCCCGTACACGGCGAATACAGGCATCTGAAAGCGCAGGCGGATATCGCGCATTTAATGGGGATCCCGTCAGAGAACATCAAGATCCTCTCTTCCGGCGAAGTCCTGACGCTGAACGAACGGGAGTGCAAGGTTACGGAAACGGTTAAGACGGGAGCGGTCTTTGTGGACGGGCTCGGGATCGGAGATGTCGGAAATGTGGTTATGAGAGACCGCCAGATCCTGTCACAGGACGGCATGATCCTGATCCTGCTGACACTGCAGAAGGGCACCAACATCTGTCTGGGCGGGCCGGATATCATTACCCGCGGATTTGTGTATGTCAAGGAATCCGATGAACTGATGGATGAAATGCAGGGGATCCTGGAAGAAACCGTCGAGAATCTGCAGGATAAGAATGTTACCGATTGGGGTAAGATGAAGAACGCCATGAAGGATGCCTTGAGCGGTTATGTATGGAAGAAGATGAAGCGTAAGCCGATGATTCTTCCTGTTATTACGGAAGTGGAATGATGATCGATATCATGGACAGGCTGCGCGAGTGCAGCGAGTATAAAAACTATCTGGAACAGAAGAAACGGATCATGCAGTTTCCGGATTTAAAGGGAAAGATCTACAGGATCCGGGAGATTTACGCGCAGATCCAGGATGTGACGGATCCTGCGGAGGAAGAAAACCTGCGATCGGAATATGAACAGTTATGTGATGATGTCCGGATCCGGGATTTTATGCAGGCCGAACTGGATTACTGCAGAATGTTCCAGGAACTTGAAGCGATCATGGCAAAAGAACTGGATCTGGATGAAACGGGAGGACCGTGTTAATGAAAATACAGCAATTTGCATATTCCTTTTTGGGAACGGTCATACGTGTCGTTATTCTGATCATTCTGGCGATCGTGCTCTTCAGGCTGGGCGGAAAGGCATACGAATTCGGTTTCCGGATCTTTACGGAAGAGCCTATGAGCGAGCCTCCCGGACGAGACATTCAGGTAACGGTGTCTAAGAGTGACGGGATCAAAGAAGTGGCGGAGATGCTTGAAGATAAAGGGTTGATCCGGGATGCTTTTTTGTTCCGCATTCAGGAAAAAGTATCTCTTTATGACGGTGATATTCATCCCGGGATTTTTACGCTCAATACATCCATGACGGCGGAGGAGATGTTCGGTGTGCTGCTGAAGACGGATGAGAATGAGGAAGAGTCGGAAGAGGGATCGGAAGAAGGGACGGCCAATTGATTTCTCCTGACAGGATCGAAGCTTATATAGATTCGCTTAATACCGGGAACACCCCCTTTCTTGACCGGCTGGAAGAAAAGGCGCTTTTAGAAAACATACCGATCATCAAGCGGCCCACACAAAACCTTCTGCGTTTTCTGCTCACGCTTCACAAGCCGCAGCGGATCCTGGAAGTCGGCACGGCGGTCGGCTTTTCTGCCATTCTGATGGCGACGTACGGACCGGCGGATTGCAAAATCACGACGATCGAGAAGTATGAAAAACGGTTCGCGATCGCGGAGCAAAATTTCACCGATTCGGGATACGCGGGGCAGATCCGGTTTTTAAAAGGAGAGGCAGAAGAGATCCTGCAGGATCTTGCGGATGCCGGCGAACAGTTTGACCTGATCTTTATGGATGCAGCCAAGGGCCAGTACCTGCATTTTTATGAAGCGATACGTGAGATGATGCCTGCGGGCAGTCTTCTCATTTCCGATAATGTTTTGCAGGACGGGGATGTTGTGGAATCCCGTTTTGCGGTTACAAGATGGAACAGGACCATCCATTCCAGGATGCGGGAATACTTATATACATTGACGCATACGGACGAACTCATTACGGATGTGCTCCCGGTCGGAGACGGCGTTGCATTAAGTATCAGAAAACAGGATTGATATGCCAAAAAGAAACAGGCCGGAACTGCTGATTCCGGCAAGCAGTCTGGAAGTATTGAAAACCGCGGTCATTTTCGGAGCGGACGCGGTATATATCGGCGGAGAGGCATACGGCCTGCGCGCCAAGGCAAAAAACTTTGACGAATCCGAAATGCGTCAGGGTATCGGTTTTGCACACGAACACGGCGCCAAGGTCTATGTGACGGCCAATATTCTTGCTCACAACCGGGATCTTTCCGGAGCAAGGGAATATTTTGCAAGACTACGGGAAATGGAACCGGATGCACTGATCATCTCGGATCCGGGAATGTTCACGCTGGCAAAAGAAATCTGCCCCGGGATCGATATCCATATCAGCACACAGGCGAACAACACGAATTACCTGACCTATGACTTCTGGTGGAAAATGGGTGCGAAGCGTGTTGTGTCCGCAAGGGAACTTTCGCTGGAAGAGATCCGGGAGATCAGGGAACATATCCCTCCGGAAATGGAGATCGAGAGTTTTGTGCACGGCGCCATGTGTATCTCCTATTCCGGAAGATGCCTGCTTTCTTCTTTTCTGGCAGGACGCGATGCAAATCAGGGAGAGTGCACACATCCGTGCAGATGGAAATATGCCGTCGTGGAAGAGACACGCCCCGGGGAATACATGCCCGTTTATGAAAACGAACGCGGGACATATATCTTTAATTCCAAAGATCTGTGCATGATCGAACATATTCCGGAGCTTATTGAGGCCGGCATTGACAGTTTTAAGATAGAAGGCCGCATGAAAACGGCACTGTATGTGGCAAGCGTTGCAAGGACTTACCGCAAGGCGATCGATGCATACCTGGAGTCGGAGGAAGTCTACAGGGCACATATGCCGTGGTACCTTGAAGAGATCGCCAAATGTACTTACCGCCGCTTTACGACCGGTTTTTATTTCGGAAAACCGAATGAAGAGGCACAGATCTACGACAATAACACCTACGAAAAGGGATCCGTATATCTGGGTATCGTCGAAGATGTAGATGCATCGGGTGTCATCCGCATCGAACAAAAGAACAAATTCCTGGTCGGGGATACGATCGAGATCATGAAACCCGACGGACGAAATATCGCGGCAACCGTCAGAAAGATTACGGACGAAGCGGGAGAAGAAATGGACGGTGCGCCGCATCCGAAACAGATTTTATTTGTGACGCTGGAATCGGAGTCGCCCTGCGAGCCGTTTGATCTGCTCAGAGTCAATGCAGTAGAGGAAAAATCATGAAATTACTTTCAGTTGTTGTTCCATGTTATAACGAGGAAGAAGCACTTCCGCTCTTTTACGGGGAACTGGTGAAGACGAAGGAAACTTTTCGTGCAAGATTTCCGGATGTCTCCATGGAAATCTGGTTCATTGATGACGGGTCAAAAGATCAGACCCTGCAGGTGATCAGGGATCTTCGTAAAAAGGACGAGACGATCCATTATGTTTCGTTTTCCAGAAATTTCGGAAAAGAAGCAGGGATCTATGCGGGGCTCTCGCATGCAAAAGGCGATCATGTCGTGATCATGGATGCCGATCTGCAGGATCCCCCTGCACTCCTTCCGGAAATGTATGCAGCGGTAACGGAAGAGGGATATGACTCTGCAGCAACCCGGAGGGTGACCAGAAAGGGCGAGCCGCCGATCCGATCGTTGTTTGCAAGGATGTTCTACCGCCTGATCAATAAAATGTCAAAAACAGAGATCGTGGACGGTGCAAGGGACTACCGGATCATGAGCAGGAGAATGGTGGATGCGATCGTGGAGATGAGCGAGTACAACCGCTTCACGAAAGGCATCTACGGCTGGATCGGTTTTGAGACCAAGTGGATCGCTTACGAAAACATCGAGAGAGTTGCGGGCGAGACAAAATGGTCATTTTGGAAACTGCTGCTGTATTCGATCGAGGGCATCACCGCATTTTCAACCGCACCCCTGCGCCTGGCTAGCCTTGTGGGCTTTATTTTTACGGTGCTTGCGTTTGTGATGATCGTATTTATCGTGGTACGCAAACTGGTACTCGGCGATCCGACGCCCGGCTGGCCGTCCATGGCATGCATCATCGTCTTTATCGGCGGCGTACAGCTGTTTTGCATCGGGATCCTCGGCGAATATCTGTCCAAGACCTACTTAGAGACCAAAAAGAGACCAATTTATATCACAAAGGAAGAGGAATAGCATGAAACTGATCATACAGATTCCCTGTCTGAACGAAGCAGAAACGCTGGAGATCGCGCTGAACGATCTGCCGAAACATATAGACGGCATCGACGAGATCGAATATCTGATCATCAATGACGGCAGCACCGACAATACCGTCGAAGTTGCCAAAAAATGGGGTGTCAATTATGTGGTAAGCTTTACGAGGAACAAAGGACTTGCCAAAGGTTTTATGGCCGGGATCGATGCCTGCTTAAGAAACGGTGCCGATATCATCGTGAATACGGATGCGGATAATCAGTATTGCGGTGAGGATATCGAAAAACTGGTCCGTCCGATCTTAAACGGGGAATCCGATATCGTGATCGGAGAACGTCCGATCGATGATACGGAGCATTTTTCACCGCTTAAGAAAAAACTGCAGCATTTTGGCAGCTTTGTTGTGAGAAAAGCGAGCAAAACGGATATTCCGGATGCGCCGAGCGGCTTTCGTGCATTCAGCAGGGAAGCGGCGCTGCATCTGAATGTCATGAACAATTATACCTATACCCTGGAGACGATCGTACAGGCGGGGCGCACCAGCATGGCGATCGATTCCGTGCCGATCAGGACCAACGGGGAACTGCGTAAATCCAGGCTGTTCCACAGTATGTTCGGTTACGTAAAACGTTCCATGTTAACGATCATCAGGGCATTCTTAATGTACAGACCGCTGACATTTTTCAGTATTCTCGGTCTGATCCCGTTCATTGCGGGTCTGATCCTGGGCGTACGTTTTCTGGTATACCTGTTTACCGGCTCAGGGAGCGGGCATATCCAGTCGCTGGTATTGGCCAGCACCTTGCTCCTGCTCGGCTTTATGACCTTTATTTTAGGCTTACAGGCGGACATCATCGCGAACAACCGGAAACTGCTGGAGGATATCCAATACCGGGTCCGCCGGATCGAATACCACGAAGAGGAAAAAGAAGCGGGAAAGACGGATGTCAAACGTTAAGATTTCAGTGATCGTACCGGTCTATCAGGTGAAGGAATCCTACCTGAAAGAATGCCTGCACAGTATCCTGCATCAGACCATGCAGGAGCTGGAACTGCTCATCGTGGATGACGGGGCACCGGAAAAGATTGAAAAAGTGATCAGCCATTATGCCGGGCTTGACGAGCGCGTACGAGTATTAAGACAGCAGCATGCGGGTGTATCGGCCGCGAGGAATACGGGGCTGAAGGCAGCAGGCGGCAAATATGTGACCTTTGTGGATTCGGACGATCATATTGCGCAGGACAATCTTGAAAAGGTCTTTGCGTTTGCGGAAGAAAACGAACTTGAGATCGCTGTATGGGGGACATATAAATGCTTTCCCGAAAGACGGGAAGAATATATGCCCTTTACCGCAACAATTCCCATATTGAGAGAAGAGGAAAAACGGGACCTGATGCTCAAGACCATGGTGGGAGACTGGTCCGTTTACGGGAAACGCTGTACGAAGTACGGCTCCGGGAGCTGTTGTGCAAAACTGTATCTTCGTTCTTTTCTGACGAAGTTTTCTTTGGTTTATCCTGTCGGGATTGTTCGCTCGGAGGATGTGAATTTTAATCTCCGTGCGTTTGACAAGGCAGACAGGATCGGCTATCTGCATCAATTCTTTTATTTCTACAGACAACTGCAGGAATCGGCTACTTACCGCTATCGCGAGGGCGGCATTGCAATCTTTGAAGATGCACTGCATGGGCTTAAGCAGTTTCTGGATCAGAATGAGAAGCCGGAACTGTTTTATCAGGCTTATTATATGCGCTGCATTTTCTTTTTGCTGGAAGGGATGAATACGGATTATCTGCATCCTGAAAATCCCAAAAGACTTCCGGTGCGATTAAGGGAGCTTCGGAAAAAGATGGGCGAAGACCCGTTTGCCGATGCGGCAGTAAGAATTCAGGGGAAGTATTTCGGTTTCACAAAAAGGATACCGGTTTTTCTGACAAGGCATCGCATGGCGGCGCTGATGGCGCTTTTCTTCACGCTTTATAACCGCCTGAAATGATCACTGATCGCTCAGCTGATCATACAATTCCTGTATGGTTTCGCTCATACGGTCCCAGGAAAACAGATAAGCGGCATCTCTCACACCCTGTTCCATCGCGGCAATGTCCGTATCGTTAAAGAAGCGGATCACGGCATCCGAGAGTGCGGAAGGATTTTCGCTTTCCACGAGATAGCCGGTAACGGAATCGTTCACCACATCCGGCAATCCTCCGACAGCGGTTGCAATGACAGGCTTTTCAAAGCCGTAGGCGATCTGAATGATCCCGCTCTGCGTTGCGGATACATACGGTGCAACGACAACGTCAGATGCGGCAAAGTATTGTTCCACTTCTTTATCCGGGATATAGCCATCGTATATGGAGATCACATCATCTACACCGGCTTGTGCGATGAGTTCCAGGTATTCCGGTTTGCTGTCTCCGAAATCACCCACGATCAGAAGTCTGCTTTTTGGCAGGCTTTTTTTGATGGCGGGCATTGCCTGGATCAGATATTTCAGACCCTTGTATTTCCGTACAAACCCGAAGAACAGCAGAACCTGTTCATCCTCTTTGATGGACAGCTGCGCCCTTGCTGCAGCCTTGGAGGTATTCTTCATCCGGAAAGCATCGTAGGTCGGATGGACCGTCTTTTTATAGACGGCATCCGGAAGGAGGCGTTTCAGATCCTTTTCATCCAGTCCCGACTGTACGATAAATGCATCGGCATGTTTTAATGTAAGGCCTGCCCATGTCTTGTCTAGCGGAACGTGTTCATGCGGAAGAACATTGTGGCAGATAAAAATAATCTTTGCACGAACGGATTTCGCAAGGGTCCGGAAACAGAAGGTAAAATACGGATGCCACCATTCCATGATCACAAGATCCGGATCCAGTTCGTTGATATTTTTAGCCACCTTCAGCCAGTTGAACGGATTGAGCGTATTGATCCAATACTTTGTACCATTGATCCGGAAAGAATCGTTGGAATAGTCCTTTTGTTTCTTGCGGTAGAGAAACTGCGGGTACTGAAAGGAAAAAGAGACCATGGTAACATCATAGGTCTTGGAAAGATTGCTGCATAAAAGCGATGTATAATGTGAAATCCCGCTCGAATAGGGATATACGGGACCGATCAGGACGATTTTTCGAAGGTTCATTTTACCCATGTTCAAGCCTTTCTATCCGCGGCGCTTCCGCTTGTTCTGAAAATAAAAGAAGGCGCGGCGCGGCAGGTAGAGGATGCGGTCGATCTTCTGGTGAAATCTTGCCTGATCCTCATATCGTTTTCCGATGTAAATACGGTTGCGTCTGTATGCTTTTTCTTTTCCCTGCTTCAGGATCTCAAATAGATAATCGGACAGATAATGATCTGCAAGCGTCTGTTTGGCCAGCGAATCATCTGTCAGAACAGGTGCTTTGAGCATTTCCATAAAACGCGCATCGTCCGCATCAATGCGTTTGATCTCATCAAGAACGTCAGTAAATGAAGCAAAGTCATGGCAGTTGATAAATGCCTTCGGATTAAATTCTTTTGCGATGTCGGGGTTTCCCCAGTAGATCGGAACGGTCTGTCCCGCAAAAGCTTCCATGAGTTTCTCCGTGGTATAGCCAGGCGCGGAGGTGTTTTCAAAGCACATGGTGAACTTATACCCTCTTTCAAAGGCAATCTTATCGGATACCGGTCCGCCGACGTTGTTTTTATATTTTCCGCCGGAGTCTACGCGCTTATAGGTTTCCAGCGTGCGGATCATTTCGGATCTTGCCGGATCGGAGATCGCATTGCTGATCACGTAATTGCAGAACTTTTTATCTCCTAACCGGTAATCATCGGGAAGCAGATGCTTTGTAAGGGCAAGTTCGCATGCTTCTTTATAGAGCACGTAGAGGGGAAGGCGCAGATAGCGGTCACCAAAGGTGATCGGCTGAAAACCAAGCGCATAGTCCGTGAGATTAAAGTCCGGACAGAGGTTTTCCCCGGTGTAGTAGATCTTTACGCAGTTGTATTTCAGATGCCTGTTCCCGAAATTGGAACAGAACACAAAGTCGGGATCATTCGAGAGCTCGACGCGGAAGTGCCGGCTTATTGCATCGTTAATGAAGTTGTTTTC
This sequence comes from Lachnospiraceae bacterium, assembly GCA_017544705.1. Taxonomy (GTDB): domain Bacteria; phylum Bacillota; class Clostridia; order Lachnospirales; family Lachnospiraceae; genus UBA2868. The sequence goes on from JAFYDQ010000117.1 coordinate 81,322, forward strand.
CGGATCAAAATCATCCCAAAAGTCCGAATAATTGATCTTAACAGTGTTCATTCTGACCTCTCATGATACGCTGGCATTTTCGTATAATATGAATACACCATTTCGGGAAATGGTCCATGACAAACTGTTTGATCTTCAGGGAGCGCAGTTTTTTGTCATAGGATTTACCCGGATAGTGATCGATCCCGTGCGCCCGTTGGATCTGCGTGGTTTCAATAAAAGTATGCAAAAGATCAACGGAAGACAGCCCGTCCAGTGTTACGGTACAGACCGTAAGATCCGTGTCGGTGAATCGGTAACCGTGCTGAAAGGCATAAAGCAGAAAGTCATAATCGGCGCCGATCCGGTATTCCTCACGAAAAGGGTATTCTTCAAGCAGGCTGTGCGGGGCGAAAACGGTTTGGTGGGAAAACGGCATCCGCTTTGTGATCAGGGAAAGATCCTTGCCGTAGCGATAAGATCTGCCGAATTCGATCGCGGCTGCATCTCCGTAGAAGATGGCCGGTGTTTTCCCTTCGTCTTTATTTACGATCTTTGCCAGATCCGACAGCACATGTTTGTTTTGCAGACAGTCGTCGGCGTTGAGGAAATTCACATATTCTCCGCATGCATGGCGGACACCGTGATTCATGCCCTCATAGATCCCGTGATCCTCTTCGCAAAAGATCCTGCAGGGAATGCCAGCTGCCGCAAAGGCGTCTTTAAAGGATTCTGCGATCTGCAGGGTATGATCTTTGGAGGCGCCGTCCATGATAATGTACTCAAAATCACGAAAGTCCTGTGACAAGACAGAGCGGATCGTTTTTTCGATACAGCCTTCGGCATTGAAGCAGGTTGTAATGATCGAAAACAGTGCCATAAATACAGTCCTTCCCACGTCGTATCAAACTTAAGTATAGTTGAATTTATGCGACAAATCAACTATACTTATAAGGACTATGTCAAGCAAAGAGGGCATTATGCTGAAAAGAAAATGTACGGAAATCGGATCAGTCATTTATCGCAATCTGGTATATCCGTTTGTGCGTCTGATCATCGAACTGAAAACAAAGAGCATCATGCGGCCGAAGTCCTATCTGCACGGCGGATCAAAGCTTGAGGGCCGCAACTATATCGGAAGGTCTACGATCTTAAATCATACGACGGTCGGATTCGGCTCCATCATTCATGACAACGGGGATTTCAGCAACGCGCGGATCGGACGGTACAATTCCATCGGGCCGAACGTCGCCACGATCCTGGGCAGGCATCCGCTTGATAAGCACGTATCCACACATACGGCATTGTTTGATGCAAGTGCGCCGCACGGCTTTACCTATACGGATGAGACGACCTACAATGCCGTCACTTATCTGGATGAAGAGGCCGGGGTGCAGGTGATCATCGGCAATGATATCTGGATGGGCAACGATGTACGCATTCTTTCCGGCGTTACGATCGGAGACGGTGCGGTGATCGGAACCGGTGCGATCGTGACAAAGGATGTGGAACCCTACGGGATCTACGCAGGCGTGCCTGCAAAACTGATCCGGAAACGTTTTGATGATGAAACGATCGCCTCTCTTCTGAAGATCAAATGGTGGGATCAGGGAGAGGACTGGATCAGGGAGCATATCAAGCAGTTTGCGGATGTAGAGGAATTTATCAAAAATGATCAGTCTGCTTCGAAAATTTAATTATATCTTCAACCGGAAACAGAAGATCCAGTCGATCCTGCTTTGCATCGGCCTGTTTATCGGCGCGTTCTTTGAGATGATCGGCGTATCATTGATCGCGCAGTTGGTATCGCTGATCAGCAAGCCGGAGACCATCCATACGAACAAATGGATGCAGTGGCTCTATGATATTACGGGATCACAGACGGACCGTGATTTCTTTCTTTATGCCGTGCTGACGCTGATCGGGGTCTATCTTTTTAAGAACATTTACCTGATGGTTTTAAGCTACGTGCAGTATACTTTCATCTATAACAACCAGCTCCGTCTGTCAGGCCGGCTGGTGGACTGCTATCTGAAGAAGCCCTATACGTACCATCTTGATAAGAATTCCGCGGAAATGATCCGCTCGATCATGCTGGATTCGGAGCGCTTTTTCCAAATGCTCCTGACATTCTTTTCCGTGTTTTCGGAGATCTTAATGTCGGGACTGCTGTGTCTGTACCTGCTGATCGAAGACTGGATGACCACGGTTGCGATCGTTGTGATCCTGCTTTTCGTATCCGGGATCTATCTGCTGATCTTCCACGGAAGATCAAAAGAGAACGGGAAGATCTCACAGTTTAACGACGGAAAGATGCACCAGGCGATCAACCAGGCACTGGGCGCTGTCAAGGATATCAAGATCCTGCATCGCGAATCCTTCTTTGTAAATGCTTTTACAAAGCGCGGAAAAAGAAAATACACCGCTGTCCGCAATAATGAGGTCATGGGCCAGATTCCCAAGTATCTCATCGAAACGGTCTGTGTCGGTGCGATTTTGCTGGTTCTTGTGGTCAAACTGTTCCGGGGACAGGATCTGAATGACATGATCCCGCAACTTGCAGCGTTTGCCATGGCAGCTTTTAAACTCCTGCCGTCTGTCGGCAAGATCGATAACTATTTAAACCTGATCATTTTCCTGCGCCCGTCCGCCGATCTGATCTATCGCGATATCAAAGAAACCGAAGATATGCTTGGCGTGATCATGCAGGATCATTCCAGTGCACCTGAGCGTGCGGAAGGCATCCGTGTCGAGCATGTTTCCTATCGTTATCCGAATACGGAAAAAGACGTGTTAAGCGATGTCAGCCTTATGATCCCGGAAGGTGCGGCTGTCGGTTTTATCGGACCGTCAGGTGCCGGAAAATCCACGCTCGCGGATGTGATCCTCGGGATCCTTTCCCCAACGGCCGGCAACGTGTATTACGGGGATATGGATGTACATGAGCATCCCATGGCGTGGTCGAAAAAGCTTGCCTATATCCCGCAGTCCATCTTTCTTGCGGATGAGACGATCCGCAGCAATGTGGCGTTCGGGATCGAGGAAGATGAGATCGATGATGAAAAAGTCTGGCGTGCGCTTTCGGAAGCGCAGATGGATACATTTGTCCGTTCCCTGCCGGAAGGACTGGAAACCATGGTCGGAGAGCGGGGCGTACGCTTATCGGGCGGGCAGCGCCAGAGGATCGGGATCGCAAGAGCACTTTACTCCGATCCCCAGATTCTGGTATTGGATGAAGCAACGGCCGCACTGGATACCGAAACAGAGACGGCTGTCATGGAAGCCATTGACAGATTAAGGGGCCGCAAGACGCTGATATTGATCGCGCACAGACTGACGACCATTTCCGGCTGCCAGATCATCTATAAGGTCGATAACGGAACCGTTACGGATTATACGGAAGAATTTCACCGGGAGAACGGTTAGAGCATGGACTATAAATTATCTGTCATCTTTATTACATACAACCATGAAAAGTACGTGGAAAAGGCCTTAAGAAGCGTGCTCACACAGGAAACGGACTTCCCGTTTGAAGTGGTCGTTGGCGAGGATTGTTCCACGGACGGAACCAGGGAGATCTTAAAAACTGTCGCAAAGGAATATCCGGATCAGGTGCGTTTGTATTTGCGCGATACAAATACAGGCGGAAGGCCAACAGTGAATGTATATGAAACCACCATGCGCTGCCATGGCAAATATCTTGCCTATCTGGAAGGAGACGACTGGTGGACGGATCCGAAAAAGTTGCAGAAGCAGGTAGATTTTCTCGAATCCCATCCGGAATACATGGCTGTGACGCATAGTATGCAGATGGTGGATGAAGAAGGCACGCCGATCACGGACCCGGAAATATTGAAACTCGGAAGTCTCTATGACTGGCCGGAAGGAGATTTTACCTATCACGATTACTGCTACAGCGCGAAATTTCCGGGACACTATGCAACATTGGTCTCCAGGAACATTTATCCGGCCGCAAAGTATGATTATTCCATTCTCCACAGAGCGAGTGATTTTACCGATGATGCCGTGATCCTGCTGTTTCTTCTCATGCAGGGGAATATCTACCGGATGGGCGAAAAGATGAGTGCCTGGCGGTATGTACAAAAAGCGGGCGGTGAAAACTGGAACTCCGTGATCATGCAGCGAAACCTGCTTAAGGAGAATGCTTATCTTTCCAAAACCCTGATGCAGTGGGTGGAGAAGAACAAAGGACTGACGGAATATTCCGAAAAACGGTGCAGGGAAGATTTCGGACTGGCGCTTCGGATGTTCATAAAAAAGCCAAATGGGGAAAACCTGCGTTTTCTGAAGGATATGTATGACTACGGGATCACTCATGTCGTCAAAAAAGACCAAAGGACTACGCTGTTTGGGTACAGTATTGCCACGATTGTCAAAAAGCTTTTCGGAGGAAGGCAATGAAAGAGGGAAAAGTCATACCGGTGATCCGTTCATCGATGCCGGAATTTGATGAATATGTCGAAATGATCCGTCCCCTGTGGGAGAGCAGATGGCTCAGCAACATGGGGAAAAATCATGAAGAACTGACGGTAAAGCTTAGGGACTATCTGAAAGTTAACGAGCTTCTGCTGTTCGTGAACGGCCATATGGCCCTGGAACTGTGCTTGCAGGCCATGGGTCTTACGGGTGAAGTGATCACAACGCCGTTTACCTTTGCTTCGACTACGCATGCGATCGTCAGAAACGGCCTGAAACCGGTATTCTGCGACATTAAAGAAGACGATTACACGATGGATCCTGACAAGATCGAAGCGCTGATCACGCCGAAGACTTCGGCGATCGTGCCCGTACATGTTTACGGCATGCCCTGTGATGTGGAAAAGATCGGTCAGATTGCAAAGAAACATAACCTGAAGGTGATCTATGATGCGGCGCATGCGTTTGGCGTGGAAGTTAACGGGAAAGGGATCGGATCCTATGGGGACGCATCCATGTACAGTTTTCATGCCACGAAGGTCTATCACAGCATCGAGGGCGGCGCCATCGCAACGAAAGATCCGGCGATCGCAGACAGACTGACACGCCTTCGCGACTTTGGGATCCGTGATGAAGAGATCGTGGATGAGATCGGTCCAAATGCCAAAATGAATGAATTCTGTGCCGCGATGGGACTGTTGAATCTCGTCAATGTTGACAGGCATATCGCAAAACGGAAAGCAGTTACGCAGCGGTACCGGGAACAGCTGAACGGCTGCGTGAAGATCTTGCCTGCCGAAAAGACAAATGTCAGATATAACTACGCCTATTTCCCAATCGTAACGGATCATCGGGACAAGCTGATGGAAGAACTCGGAAAACAGAATATCCGGGTACGGAAATATTTCTATCCCCTGACCAAGGATATGGAATGCTACAGGGGACAATTCGCAGATCAGACACCGGTAGCCGAGCACGTCTCTTCTCATGTGCTGGCCCTGCCGATCTACGAGGAAATGACCATAGAGGATGTGGACCGTGTCTGCCGTGCGATCAGACAGGCCCTTGGAGAATAAGCGGATATGATCATCGTCAGACTGACCAGCGGACTGGGTAATCAGATGTTTCAATACAGTTTCTGCAAACTGCTGCAGGAACGCTACCCGTCTGCAACCGTAAAAGCGGATACGCGCTGGCTCTATCGTAACGATCCGCATCACGGCTTTGAACTGACAAAAGTATTTCCGAACCTTTCGCGACCGCCCCTTGCCCTTCAGGAGGCCGGTATCCGGGACTGTTTTCGTGTGACCGGACAGATCTACGGTTGCCCGAAAAACAAGATGCTTGCAAAGGTCTGGGGCAGATTTACCGGCGGGCTCAACAGGCGCCTTCGAGAAGGAAAATACAGGGATCGCTATAGAAATAACATGATCGATGATTCTACCGGTGCCGTTGATGATCTGTATCAAAAGGTCATGAATCTTGATCCCCAAAAGGATTACTATATCATCAGTTACTGGGCGTCGGAAAAATACTATAAAGAACGTATTGAGAAAATACAAAAAGAATTTGCTTTTGACGAGCCAAAGGATCAAGAGAATCAGAAGATGCTTGCAAGGATCGACGGAAGTGATTCCGTCAGCATCCATATCCGTCGCGGCGATTATCTTCTGAAAGAGAATGCGGACAAGTTCAAAGCACTTGGCATGGAGTATTATGGGAAGGCCATTGCCTATATCGAGGAGCGTGTGGCAAATCCGACGTTTTTTGTCTTCTCGGATGATATTGCTTTTGCGAAGGAACTGTTTGCGGATCGCTCCGACATGGTCTATGTGAGCCACAATACTGGGATTAACAGTTTCCGCGATATGCAGTTAATGAGCCGCTGCAAGCATAACATCACCGCCAATTCCACCTTCAGCATCTGGGCAGGGATCCTCAACAAGAATGCCGGACACTTAACGATCTATCCCGCTGCTTATATGTACGGAGAGGATACGGAAGAAAAAACGCTGCCTGATTGGATCCGGATATCATGAAAACATTATCTGTCATCATTCCCAATTACAATAATGAAAAATACCTGCCTTTTTGTATCGAAAGTGTGCAAAAACAGACTTATCCGATTGAAGAGATCGTTATTTACGATGATTGCTCTACGGATGGATCAAGAGCACTGCTTGAAGACTATGCAAAAAAGGATGCGCGCATCCGTCTGATCCTTGCCAAGGAAAACAAAGGGGTTTCTTCAGCAAGGGATATTGCGATCCGCTCCTGTCATACCGATTATATTTGTCAGCTGGATGCCGATGACACCTACTATGATGAGAACAAGCTGATGCGGGAAATGCAGAAGGTGAATGCGGCAAAGGAACCCATATGCGCGTTTTCACAGACCGTGCTGACGGATGAAGACGGAAATGTGACCGGAAATCTGACCATACAGGATCTGCAGAAGGACTACCGTTTTAGGACGATCACGCAGAGTATCGGCGTTTACATCGCAAGAGACTTTTGCTTTCCGCTGGAAGCCTATAAAAAGGTTGGCGGCTATGTTACGGATATGAAATTGTTTGAAGACTGGGATCTGAGTCTGAAGCTGCTTGGTGTCTGCGCGTTTATCTTTTCGGGCGGTCATGGAACGGCTTATCGGCAGAAGACTTCGGGCCTAAGCCGCGTCAGTCAGAAGAAGATCGTAAAAGCCAAGATCCGTGCTTTCAGACAGGCAGGACAGTATCTGCACTACAGCTTTAAAGAATGGTTTTGTTTCTATGCCAGGACATTCTTCTACGCGCTTTTGGACCTTGTTAAGGGTTGTTAAACCAGCTGATATAGTCAAACGCATCATAATAGCGCTTCCCCGTAAAAGGGTTCCGGTATGCAAAGGCCATGCCGGCATCGGAATCTTCAAATCCCGGGATATACACCGCAGATTTAATATCCGCATACGGAAGATGGGTATATACTGCTTTGTGCTGATAGGGCAGCGCGTCAAATTCTTTTAACTGCTCCATGGTGCAGCCGTCCGTATCCGTAAAGAGGATAAAGAGATTATTGTGGTTAATCCGTTTCGTGCGTTCCGTCCATTTTTCGGCGGCTTCTTCCTCGCTATGGTAGTGCTGGAAATAGATGCGGATATCATCGAGCAGGGCAACGGGGTAGTCGATCCCCTCTTCGCTGATAAATTTAAGATCGCTGTTGATATAGTGATCCATGTCCTTTAAGTATTTCAGGTAATCTCCGGGATAAAGCCACAGATTGACAAAGGGAGAACGGAACTGAAGTCCCAGATCATGAGACAGAATACACCCGTTACAATTGCTTGCAAGTAAGGAAAAATCACGGTTTTGCAGTTTTTTTCTGTTCCGGTGGTTGATCACGCGGCGCAGATAAACGTTCAGTCTGCTCATCTATTCGCTCCCTGGTGCGTTTTACATGATTATACCAACAAGAAAAAGTGCTTGCAAACAGTAATTGCATAGGTTATAATATCGTTTGTCGCAAGATTTAGGGCTATCGCCAAACGGTAAGGCAACGGACTCTGACTCCGTCATTTGGAGGTTCGAATCCTCCTAGCCCTGGTAAAAGGAACCGGAATTCCGGTTCCTTTTTTGTGCCATAAATTCAGTGTTTATGCGCGATTTTTGGATATGTTTCGGGTGTCTTCCTGGTTTGTCCCGGTTTTTCTTTTATAGTCTTTTTACGTCAATTTATAGGCGATTCACGTAATGGCGGTTGATTTCATTCAAAAATGGGCGATTATAGTTTTAGAGGTACTGTTATAGCGTTTCAGAATTCGTTACAGAAGGGAGGCAACAGAGTATGTTCAGAACCAACAGTAATATAGGGGCAATTCTTGGATACGGCGGATATGCGAATTCCATTTTTAACAGCTATTCTCAACTGTCCAGTATAAGATCCAATGCATATTCAAAGCTGGCGAAGGCTTATTCCAGAACATCAGGAAACAATCAGCTTCAGAATATGAGCGCATATAACCGCTTAAAGACGCCTGCGAATAATGCCCAGACAGCGATAAGAACTGTAGGAAATGAGGCGGCAGAACTTACATCATCCGCAAAGGTTCTTACTGATACGGGAAAGAACAGTCTTTTTGGCAACAAGGACGCATATGATGCTGACAAGACCTATAAGGCGGTTTCCGATTTTGTAAGTAATTATAATGACACGGTTACAGCGCTTTCGAAAACGGATAACGCCAATATCAGGACAACCGGTTCCAGCATGACAAGAATGACCGGGATCATGAAGAACAGTCTGTCGGCAGCAGGAATCAATGTAGGCGTTGATGGAAAGCTGTCGATTGATGAGGAAGCTTTTAAGAAAGCGGACATGAATACGGTAAAATCATTGTTCAACGGGAATGGATCATATGCACAGATTGTATCTTCCTCTGCCGCGAGAGTTCAGTTGTCTGCCAATACACAGCAGCTTTACGGTGGAAGTATATACGGAAGCAACGGATCCTACTATAATGCCTTTGGCGGTTTTGACGGGTACAGTGGCTATGGCGGCTTGTATTCCGGCTATGGATTTAACAGCTTCTTTTAGGCCATTTTTCTGTTTTGTTCATTCGGGGCATCCGTTCTTACCTGATTACGGGTGCCCGGAGTGAATACTATAAACACTGTATAAAGATATGCCGATATATATTTAAATAAGTGTTATCAGACGAAAAGATATCTTTCAATGGAATGAAGGATTTTTGAACCAAGGAGGGTTAAACGCATGTCAATCAATCTATATACATTAAATACTACCGAAATAATTCCCCAGAGAGTCAACAACGAACCATATACATATAAGATTAACCAGTCTGCCCTTAAGGAAAAGTGGGATGAAATGAAAGCATCCTCAAAGGATCTGGTTGAAGAATCCAAACAGAACGGCTCCTACAGAGAAAGCGTTTCTCTTGAAGGTGCAGGCCTTAACGGCATTAAAGCGGGTAAATGCGCATATTGCAATTACTCGAATGACGTGTTTTTCAGAAAGGACATGCCGCTTGTTACAGATAGTAACGGTAATTATACGGTCGGCGGAGAGACTTTCACAAAAGAAGAACTTGAAGAGTGCCGATCTGTAATGAAAGCGGCGGCTGACAGCATAGGGTGCGGTATCGGGAAGAATACAAAAATATCATACAGAAACTACGCGGAAATGGGTATTGCAACAAATGCAGTCAGGGAATATGCGAGTCAGAATCTCACGGAAAAGCAGGCCGCAGTAGTAAACAAGGCTATGCAGGATTATAATGAAGCGCTGGTTCAACTTGAAAAGGATACACTTGCAAGGAACGGCGCCGTGCAGGTAACGGGAACCAAAGCATCTGAGTATTATGGAATGGGTCAGCCTATAAGCAAAGAAGTGCTTGATCAGGTACGTTCCACGATGGGCGTGACCGATGGCGCATTGCTGGGAGGTATGATATCACCCACTAATTCTGCAACAAATAAGGATCTTATCAGCAAGATTAACGATGCCTTTGCGAACACTGATATCACGGACAAATCATCTGTTGATGAGCTTATGGAGAAATATAAGAAACTTGTAACACCCGCTTATATGGCTTACGGGAATTATGGCAGCAGTGATC
>JAFYDQ010000118.1 GCA_017544705.1 Lachnospiraceae bacterium
GAACATCAATAAGGAGAAATGAAATGTTACATCCAAGCTACACAGATCTGATGAAAGTCGTAAACAGCGATGTGGAAGAGGGCGAGGCTCCCGTAGTCAACAGCCGTTACTCCATCGTGATGGCAACCAGCAAGAGAGCCAGACAGCTGATCGACGGGGCACCGACTCCGATCGAGGGCGCTGTGGACAAGAAACCGCTTTCCGTTGCTGTGGAAGAGGTCAATAAAGGCATTATCAAGATCGTCGGCGATGACGAATAATCTATGAACGTATTTTTCTCATCCCTGGGCTGTGACAAGAATCTGGTCGATGCAGAGGTCATGCTCGGGATCCTTTCTTCGCATGGATACACCATTACGGATGATGAATCGGAAGCAGACGTGATCGTTGTTAACACGTGCTGCTTTATTCATGATGCGTGCGAAGAAAGCATTCAGACGATCTTGGAGCTGGCAGCATATAAGGAGACGGGGAAATGTAAGGCCCTGATCGTTACGGGGTGTCTTGCCAGTCGCTACGCGGATGAGATCCATAAGGAAATCCCGGAAGCGGATGCACTGCTCTCCGCAACGGCATATGATCAGATCGTCGAAGTTATTGAAGGCGTTCTTGCAAAGCGCTCACGAGATTTTATCGCAGACATCAATGCGCTTCCGATGCCGGATGTTGACCGCATGATCACAACCGGCGGACACTATGCTTATCTGAAGATCGCCGAGGGTTGCAACAAGCGCTGTACCTATTGCGCGATTCCGAATATGCGTGGCTCCTACCGTTCCTATCCGATGGAATACCTGTTAAAGCAGGCGCGTTACCTGGTTTCGCAGGGCGTTAAAGAGCTGATCCTGGTCGCACAGGAGACAACGCTTTATGGGATCGATCTTTATCAGGAAAAATCACTCGGAAGACTTTTACGCGAACTTTGCAGGATCGATGGGCTTCATTGGATCCGGCTGCTGTACTGTTATCCGGAAGAGATCGATGACGAACTGATTGATGTGATCAAAACGGAGCCAAAGATCCTCCACTATCTGGATATCCCGATCCAGCATGCATCGGATGCGATCCTAAAGCGCATGGGACGGCGGACGGATCAGGCTTCGCTTAGGGCGTTGATCGCAAAACTCCGTAAGGAAATCCCGGATATCTGCATCCGTACGACACTGATCACCGGGTTCCCGGGAGAAACGCAGGAAGATCACGAAACGCTGATGGCCTTCGTTGATGAGATGGAATTTGACCGGCTCGGCGTCTTTACATATTCCAGGGAAGAGGGAACCGCGGCGTATGATTTTGACGGACAGGTAGATCCCGAAACTGCCAAAATGCGGCGTGATGAGATCATGGAACTGCAGCAGGAAATTAGCGCTGAGCACGGCGAAAAGATGATTGGCCGGACGCTTGATGCGTTTGTGGAAGGCCTGCTGGTGGATGAAGAGGTCTACGCGGCAAGAACCTACATGGATGCGCCGGATGTGGACGGCTTCGTATTTATCAAAACGGACCGGGAATTGATGAGCGGTGACCTGGTAAAAGTCAGGATCACGGGCTCTAACGAATATGACTTAATGGGAGTAGAAAC
>JAFYDQ010000119.1 GCA_017544705.1 Lachnospiraceae bacterium
AGGGGAATGTTGGTTTCATGAAACGAAGAACGATCAATCCATCTGTCCTTTTTCTATTTATCCTTCTGGCATCCATGATGCTTGCCGCATGCGGAAACACCCCATCGGATGCAGCCAATCAGCCAACGGAAAGCAGCGAACAAAGCGCGACAGAGCAGCAGGCAAATGAAGAACAGCCGTCCTTTGTTACGGAGGAGGATTTCAGGAATGCCTTATCTTCTGCAACGGGGGAGCAAAAGCTTGCGCTGTATCGTGATTTTGCCGCAAACTATCGGATGCAGGAGGATGAATACATCGAATATGCCGCGCTTAGTGAGCAGGCGGGCGATACGGTATCGCAGCGTCGGGCGCTGATGAGCCTTTATAAGCTTGATCCGACGGAAGAGCACGGAGAGCTGCTTGCTGAAATGACGCTTCGGATCACGCCGGCAGATGATGCACATGCAGAAGGGCTTTTGCAGGAACTTGCAGGGCTCATCGGAAACTGCAACGCGGATGATTTTGACGTGGAAACGTTACGTGCATTTGTTGATACGGAAGACTGGAAGGGATCGTTCTATATTGATAACGGAACGTTTACGTCGAATACGGCGTTTGAGAGCGATAATCTGTCTGCAACGGTATCATCGGATCAGTTTGTTACGACGGCGACGATTCTTGCCGGTGATACGGAATATATGTGTGAGATTTCCTATGAGGGCGTGAAGGCGGCGTACCTGACAAAGCCCGCAGGTGCTTATGCTTACCATGCGTGGAACGAAGAGAATGCGGATGCCTTGAAAGTAAACGGATCCTTACAGGACGGGCATTTCACGGATGCATTTGATGCAACGATAGACGGCAAGACGTATCACGGTACGTTTGATGAGGCCGGAAAGACGAAAGAAGAACAGCCCAAGGGCTTTACCGGCACGGTCTATGCATATGCGGATAACGGAAAGGATTATCTGTATGTGGAAGAGGCTGATCCTGCGGAATGGGTGGCAACGCCGGAAGAATTGGGATTTGGGAGTTTCTGATCATGGATGATCTAAGATTCTTATCATGGAAGAAAATTACATATATGGCATGTGCGCTGCTGGCAGTGATTTTGCTTGCCAGCTTTTGTGCTACAAAGAACGCTCTGGCGGATGATCCAAGTGTAACGATCACGGTTCCGGGAACTTTCGCGGAAAGCGTGATGGCCGTAGAGCGCGACGGGGTGCCGGTTGCAAAGACTGCTACCGCAAATCCCAGGGAATACAGCATCCTTGTGAATGAGAACACCAGGTTTCTGACGGTGTTTGAATATAACGGGGATGTGACCAATGAAAACAGTTATCCCGTGCACATGTATGTCTGGGAGATCAATCATATAACGGAACCGGATCATTATGAGGCGGTAAGGCTTGAGGGATTTGATGATATCCTCGGTTATCACGGCTTTGCGATCCGTCCGGCGAATGCACAGGCAAACGTCAAGAGCGGATTCCGCTGTTCCTTAAGTATCACGACGGATGTTAAGGAAAACGGTCTGGTTGTCGGGGATGAGCAAAGATATACGGTGGAAGAGTACGGTCATCTGCATATTTTCTCCAGAAACTGGACGGATGAAAGTTACAATCACATGACCTACGGTGATCTGCTGGTCAAGAATGCACCTTGTTTTAAGAGATCGACCGGTACGGATATCGTACTCAGGGTCGATGGGACCCGGACCGTCTTTGCCAACTCGGTTTATAACATTGTCGATTATAATGCCGTAAAGCATTTCAGGGGCTATATCAAACTGCACAAACCGTCTACGGACGAGTATGTCTATCTTTACGGGCCGATCGTCGGCAGAAACCCGTATTACGTGGCAAAAAACATTCATGATGATGCCACAAAGTGGGCTGCATCTTCTCCGGCGATTAAGACTTACATTGAGACGATCATCGATGCGGTGGATAATCCTACTGTACCGCCGGAGCCTGATCCTGTGGAAGCTATTTTCATCGGTGACAGTATCATGATGGGGATGACGCTGAAAGATGGTGTTACGGATCCGGATGGTCCGGAAGACTATGTTCAGGTGACCTATCCGCCAAGCCGGCGGATCGGGGCGTTACTTGCGGAACGGTTAAATACAACCGTTAACTGTACGCTGGTCGCAAACGGCGGAGCGACTTATTCGGAGCCCGGTGTCAACTATCAGGAGGGCGCACTCGCCAACATGCCGCTTCTTGCAGCACGCGCGGTGGAACTCGTTCCGGCGCTGACCGCTAACGATTATGTGTTTATCATGGCCGGTGTCAATGACTGGGCATACCGGGATCAGGGTGAAGAAGGTTTTGACGGGGAAACGGCACTTTTCGGCGAGCATTACGGCGGTGAAGTAAAATTCAAAGTCGGTGACCACTATGTGCCATACGGTCCCGAGAACCAGTCCTATTGTATCGGCATTGACAGAACGATCAAGACCTTACTGAATACATATCCGACGGCTACGATCCTGGTTTGTTCCCCGCTGCGGGCCCTTTGGGATTCGGGCCCCGGAACGGAAGTTGTCAATGCGTCTACGAATAAGACGTTAAGCGATTACTGTTATGTGCAGGGTGCGATTCCCGGCTGGTATCGGACCCATGAAGGGAAAAAGATCTATTCGCTCAATCTTTATGACCGGATCGTCGGGGATCCGGATGCGGAATACAAATATATGAATATCATTGCCGTGGTACCCGAATATCATCCCAACTTTAGGAATTATTTCCCTGACGGATACCATCCGAATCAGGCCGGATACGATATCATGTGCAGAGCAGTCATTGATGAGATGACGGATCAGAACTTGTTACCTGCGCCGGCGGCGCCATAGTGAAGGAGAATCAAAATGAAAAGTTTCTTGTTGACATTGTTTCCGAATCTGACCGCAAAAGCCGCGATCACGGCGGCTGTTTGTGTGACGGCCGGTGCGGCTGCGACAGCGACCGTAACAACGGTTGTGTATCAGCAGAAAAGTGCGAAATACCAGGAAACAATCCGGCAGCTTGAAGCGGAACAAAGTCTTGCGGAGGATGCCGCAACGGGCGGCTCTGGGTCTGCTGCTGTGAATGCGGGCTTGCAGGATGCCAACGTGCGGATTGTCGATGGCATGCTCCAGGTATGGAACGGTAACGAATGGGAAGACTACGGCACGGTTGATGAAGTGGAATCCAAAGACCCGTTCTATGAGAACCGGGAGCAGAAAGAGGCCACGGAAAAAAGCGTTGCGCAAAAGAAACTTGCCGAACGCGGTCTGACGTATGATGAAGAAGGCAAGATCGTCAAGATCCAGGCAAGTGAACTGAAAGAAGAAGATAAAGAAGCTCTGGCTGATAAAGAGAAGGCAAAGGAGAAGAAAGTCCTCGTCGGCACAATAGCATCGGAGAGTGTTACGAACGGAAAACGTTCCGCCGGTGGTGCGAAGGCAGCCGGCACGGGTGCGGTTCTTCCCGGAACGCCCGTGATCTCATCGATCCCGCAGACAACGAATCCGGCAGCACCGACGACGGTTACCACCTGGACGAATGATGGCGGTGGAGGATCTGATTCCGGCGGAAGTTCCGATGACGGTGGCAGTTCCTCTTATTCAGCGCCAAGCAGCGGCGGTGGCGGTGGCGGCGGCGGTAGTACCAGCAACGACACGCCGGTCGAGGAGCCGAGTGAAGATCCGACGCCGGTGGATACCGGTGAAGGCGGTGGCTTTGACGAAGAGTGGAGCAGCGAAGAAATGTAATTCCTATCAAATCCTTGCATTCCCGATTCGAATCTTGTATAATCAAGTCAGCAAATCGGGAATGCAGTGGTTTTCCCCATATGTATTGTTTCAATTCGTTTTTTAGATTCCCCATGTGTAAGAAGATTAATTATTTGAGAAAGAGGGAGAGAAGAATTTTATGATGCGTGCAAAGTACGAGTCTCTTGCTTCGTCGGTTTTAAAGGAACTGGCAAAGTCGAGAGGGATCAAAAATGTGTCTTCCATGGAGAAGTCGGAAGTTGTCGAGGCGATGCTGCAGAAGGACCGCGAGGATGCGGTAGGTGCTGCAACTGCAAAAGCGGAACCTGCTAAGCCTGCGCCTGTGAAAGCTGCACCCAAAGC
>JAFYDQ010000120.1 GCA_017544705.1 Lachnospiraceae bacterium
GATATATTTTGATTTTTTGTAATTTCGGGGAAAGGATATCAGGTTGAGAAAGACAGGTTTATGGCTGGCTGCGCTTCTTACGGTTTCACTTACGGCATGCACACTGCCGCAGGAAGCAGCAACAGCGGAAGCACAGACGGAGGTTGCAGAAGAAGCGGCACCCGCAGAGGAGACGGAAGAAGCAGCGCCGACACCGGCACCGGACATGGAGATTCCTGAAGGATATCATCTGGTCTGGGCGGATGAATTTGACGGTGATTCGTTAAATGAAGCGGACTGGAACTATGAGACGCATGAACCCGGCTGGGTCAATCATGAGTTGCAGGAGTATGTTCCAAGCAGCGACTATGCATATGTGAAGGACGGCGAACTTGTTATTCAGCCCGTTAAGGAAGAAGAAAACGGGAAGGTCAGTTATAAATCCGGTCGTGTGAATACGCAGAATAAACATGACTTAAAGTACGGCCGTTTTGAAGCAAAGATCAAAGTCCCGCAGGGCAAGGGCTTTCTGCCTGCTTTTTGGATGATGCCGCAGGATGAGGACTTTTACGGACAGTGGCCCAAATGCGGTGAGATCGACATCATGGAGGTCCTTGGCGATTCCACGAAGGTCAATTACGGGACCCTGCATTTCGGCGAGCCGCATAAGCAGAGCCAGGGATCCTATTCTTTAAGCAGCGGTGATTTTGCAAACGAATATCATGTATTTGCCATTGAATGGGAACCGGGTGAGATCCGCTGGTACTGCGACGGCGAGCAGTATCATGCAACGAGCGACTGGTTCACGGCAGTAGAAGGAGAAGAAGAAAAACCGTATCCGGCACCCTTCAACCAGCCCTTCCACGTGATCCTAAATGTGGCAGTCGGCGGTGACTGGCCGGGCGATCCGGATGATTCCACGGTCTTTGACGAACGCGCTGCCATGTATGTGGATTATGTGCGGATGTTCCAGAAGGATTCCTATGACGAGAACGTGAAGAGACCCGAGCAGGTACTGGATCTTCGCGAAGCGGATGAGAACGGAAACTTTGTCTATAACAGTGATTTTGCCGAAAAAGAAGACTTAACCGATGATGAGAACTGGAAATTCCTGCTCTTTAACGGCGGGGAAGGATCGGCCGAGATCGGCGATCACGAGATCATTATCACCTCGGAGAAAGAAGGAACGGAAGAGTATTCGGTCCAGCTGGTTCAGCCCAGAATGCCGATGGAGCAGGGCTGCCAGTATGAATTTTCCTTTGAGGCCAAAGCAGACGAACCCCGTACCATGAAGCCTGCGATCACGGCACCGGATGTGGACTGGATCCGCTATTTCCCGGATACGCCGGTTGATCTGACCACAGAGTGGCAGACCTTTACCTTTGACGTGGATATGCAGGATAAGACGGATGACAACGGACGCGTGGAGTTCAACATGGGCAAACAGGGATCGACCGCGACCATCCATATCCGCAATGTAAAACTGATCAAGAAATAAAATGAGTATAGAGGAGAGAGGATTATGATTGAGGCAATCACACGTATCAACGACGCGATCAACGGGGCGGTATGGGGCTGGCCTGCATTGATCCTGTTAGGTTTCACCGGCGTGTTCATGACCTGCCTGACAAAGTTTTTCCAGGTCAGCCACTGGCGTCATTGGTGGCACAACACTTTAGGTGCGATCTTTCGCGACAAACATGTGACCACGCATACTTCCGACAAGCAGATCTCGCAGTTCCAGTCGCTTTGTACGGCGCTGGCTGCCACGGTCGGAACGGGTAATATCGTCGGCGTTGCCGGCGCGATCGCAACGGGTGGCCCCGGTGCGGTATTCTGGATGTGGGTCATTGCATTCTTCGGTATGATGACCAACTATTCGGAGAACGTGCTCGGTATCCTTTACAGAAGAAAAGGTTCCGAGGGCGAGTGGCATGGCGGTGCCATGTATTACTTAAGAGACGGACTTGGAGGAAAGAAGGGTTGTAAGGCGATCGGTGCCGTTCTGGCTGTGCTTTTTAGTATTTTCTGTCTCCTTGCCAGTTTCGGTATCGGGAACATGAGCCAGGTAAATTCCATGGTTTCCAACGTCAACAGCGCATTCGGGATTCCGAAGATCGCAGTCGGCATCTTCCTTGTGATCGCAGTCGGTCTTGTCGTGATCGGCGGTTTAAAGAGGGTTGCTGCCGTTACGGAGAAACTGGTTCCCTTTATGGTCGTTCTGTATTTCCTCGGCGCGATCATCATTATCATCATGCATGTTGCGAAGATCCCTGCAATCTTTGTAGCGATCTTTGAAGGTGCATTCTCGGTGAAAGCTGTTGCCGGCGGCGGATTCGGTGCCGGTATTGCGCTGGCCATGAAGATGGGCTTTAAGCGTGGCGTATTCTCCAACGAGGCCGGTCTTGGTTCTTCTGTTATGGTGCACTCCAGCTCCAACGTCAAAGAGCCGATCAGACAGGGTATGTGGGGAATCTTCGAAGTGTTTGCGGACACGATCATCGTATGTACGTTAACGGCGATCGTGCTCTTAAGTTCCGGTGCGGTCGATCTGACAAACGGTGTTGCGGATGAAGCAATATTAGAGCAGATCGGCGGTTCTTCAAACCTTATGAGTTATGCGTTCGGGCAGGCATTCGGTCCCATCGGATCCGGATTCATCGCCCTTGCGATTTTGCTGTTTGCATATTCAACGGTTCTTGGCTGGAGCCATTACGGAACAACGGCATGCACGTATCTGTTCGGGGAAAAGGGTGTATGGCCTTACCGGATCGTGTTTGTGCTGCTGGTTCTCGGCGGTTCTTTAATGGAAGCACAGCTGGCATGGGATATCTCGGATACCTTTAACGGTCTCATGATGCTTCCCAACCTGATCGGTGTGCTGGTTCTTTCGCCACAGGTAATGAAGTGTACGGCCAATTATGTACATCGTATCATTGCCAAGAAAGATGATGTGGAGCCGATGCTTTCCGCATTCCCGGATATCCAGGAATTACAGGCCGCGGCTCTGAAAGCTGATCCGTCTGAAGATGAGCAGTAGGGATTTTACAAGGCCGGTACGACCTTGATCCGGATGTTTGTGATCGCGCACTGATCACCGGTCAGTGCAACATAGATTTGCTCGCTTCCGTCGTTGATCGTGACGGTGTTCTTTAAGGATATGCCTGCATTTTCCGTTCGTACGATGATCTCGTTATCATGACGTTCAAACGTGACGGTGCAGTCATATCCTTTTTTGTTGAATTGTTTCCAGGCGTCCCATCCGGCAAAATCATCATTCCGGTTTACAAGCGGTGTTACAACACAGCCGGGATCGCCTTCCCAGCATTCCCCGTCTAAACGCATGAGCATAAAGTCCTTGTATTCCGGACCGTATACCAGTCCGTTTTCGGATGTGAAGATGTTCAGGTATGCACAGTGCCATACCAGTCTGGCGGTAGGAAGGCTGCGGGTATGGAACGTGATCTGCATGCCATCCGAAACGGGAATTCCTTCGGAGGCGTCGGTCCGATAGCCGTCGACCTGAATATTCGGAATGTCGCCTGCGGGAACGTTGATGTAACTGATCTCTTCCGCGATCCTGGGAATATAGAACAGGTCACATTTTTCTTCGGCTTTCGTAAGCTTTACATGGGAATAATGACAGTATTCACCGGTCAGGCCGATATAGGCATATCTGGCGCTGTCAGGAAGTGCGATGACGATCTCGTTTGCTTCTTTACGTCCGACGATCCTGATCAGGGCATGATCCTTGATCCTGACCGCTTCGATCCGGTATTCGTTATGCTTCAGCATATTCGACGGCTCCAGTTTGCAGACGACCATTCTTCTGGCGCCTTCGGTTTCCTGTTTCCCGTCAAACCAGATCTCTCCGTATTCAAAATAGAGCATGTCTTTCCTGGTTTCTTCATCACTATGATAGTGCCCGTCCAGGGAATCAAAGAGGACCATGGAAGGAGCGGGAATCCGTCCCGGGATATTCTTATCCGGCTCCACGCGCATCGTGATCGTTGTCATGAACGGTGTGAGCAGAATACCGTCTGAGATCGCATCCCTGTGATTTTCAATGACCAGTTCGTTTTTGCCGGCCAGTTCCTTAACTTCTTCATGCTCCTGCATCTCGTATTCGCTGTCGATATCGATGAGATGGACCATGATCCTTGCAAAATCAGGGTCAAACTGTGTGCCGGCACCTTTCACGAATTCCTCGCGCACTTCGTATTGCGGGATCGTTTCACGGTAGCTTCTCTTGGAAGTCATGGCATCATAGGCATCCGCTACGGAAATGATCCTTGCATATTCGGGAATGTCCGTACCCTTAAGACCTAAGGGATAACCTTTTCCGTCATAGCGTTCGTGATGGAAACGTGCACCGATGCTGATAAACGGGATCTCGCTGATGCTCTGCAGGATCTGCGCGCCGAGTTCCGGGTGCTGTTTGATGGTCTCGTATTCGTCTTTGCTCAGTTTTCCTTCTTTGTTGATGATGTGTTCAGGAATACCGATCTTTCCGACATCATGCAGCAGGGCCACATAATAGATGTTGTCACATTCGCGCGCACTCTTGCCGAGTTGTTCGGCGATCTTTCTGGAATAATCGGCTACACGTGAGGAATGACCGTGTGTGTATTTGTCTTTTGCATCGATCGCATTGACGAGCGCTGTTGCGGTCTGTTCGAAAAGTTTTCGAAGGTTCTTGTCCGCTTCTTCCCGACGCGATAAGTTTAATTGGAAGGAGATCAGTGTAAAAATGATCCAGCTGACAATGACGATGGCGGCCATGGTGTCAAAATAATTACCGCCTCTGGAATAAGATGTGACAAGCGCAGGATATTTGTATCCGATGATGAAATATCCGATCATCATGACCGTATTGATGATCAGCATGGTATATTTGAGTCGTCCCTCTAAGATAATGGCGATATAGATGGTCCCGAGCAGCAGCCATACGGGCGCTCCGCCTTCCACACCGCCGTTTGAAAAGAACATGGCGGGCAGGAAGATGAATACGAGGATCATCGAGATCGCGATCCGCGCGCGTTTCAGCCGTTTCTTTTTAATGACGATGAATACATAGACGGAAAAGAAGACTGTACCGATCAGAGTGGAGATCGTGGCGATCAGCGGCTCATGCATGATCAGTCCACAGGGAATGGCAGCAAAGAGCGCGACCAAAACCGTCACGGAGAAGACGATAAAGGACCGGTCTTTGACATTCATTGACGGATCATAAACATATTTGTTATAGCGTTCTATCGCATCTTTGATCTTTCCCATAATATGTGCCGCTTTA
>JAFYDQ010000121.1 GCA_017544705.1 Lachnospiraceae bacterium
ACGCAGATCGCGATGAAGGAAAAGGGATGGAGTCCCAAACCGATCGACTTCATCTGCTTTACCCACTATCACGCAGATCACATCAGCGGCCTGCCGGGACTTCTGCTCTCCATGGGAAATGCGGAGCGTACGGAACCGGTCACGATGATCGGGCCCAAGGGCCTGACACGTGTGGTAAATGCCCTTCGGTCGATCGCGCCGGAACTGCCGTTTGAGATCCGTTTCATCGAACTGAACGATGCATTTGAATCGTTTGATTTTGACGGATTCCGTTTGGAAGCCTTTCGCGTACAGCACAACATGGTGTGCTACGCTTACAATATGCTCATCGACCGCGCCGGAAAGTTTGATGCGGACAGGGCGAAGGAACAGAACATCCCGTTGCAGTTCTGGAACCGGCTGCAGAAGGGTGAGACCATTGAAGACAATGGTGTGATTTTTACGCCGGAGATGGTTTTGGGACCTGAGCGAAAAGGGATCAAACTGACGTATTGCACCGACAGCCGGCCGACGGATGCGATCGCAAAGCATGCAAAAGGAGCCGATCTCTTTATCTGTGAAGGGATGTACGGCGAACCGGGCATGGAGGAGAAGGCGAAAGAACATAAACACATGACGTTCTATGAGGCGGCCGCACTTGCAAAGGCAGCAGGCGTCAAAGAACTCTGGCTCACGCATTACAGCCCGTCCATGCCGAACCCGAAAGAGTTTCGGGATGAGGTCAGAAAAGTATTTGCCAATACCCATACCTGCAAGGATGGCAGAAGTGTGGATCTGGCATTTATGGATGAATAGACGGATCAAGGATGACCATGGATAAACGCAACCTGAAAAATTTCATAGTGCTGATCGTGTTGGCGCTGCTGATCGTCGGGGCGTTTCTTTTGGTTTCCAATCGCGGGAGCAAACGCGATGAGTCCGATATCTCCAGGACTGCGGTGGAAGAGGTGCTTGACCGGGATCTTGCCAAGAACTATCCCGCAACACCCAAGGAAGTCGTGAAGATGTACAGTGAGATCACGCGCTGCTTTTACGGGGAAGAATACACGGATGACCAGCTTGTGATGCTTGCCGAGCAGTCCAGAAAGCTGTTTGATGACGAACTGCGCGCCAACCAGACGGATGACCAGTATCTGATGAACTTAAGAACGGTCATCGCCAATTATAAGGAAGAGAAGCGCAGCATTTCCAGTTTCTCCGTGGCGAGTGCTTCGGATGTGGATTACCAGGATTTCAAGGGCGATAAATGGGCGCATCTCATGGCGGTCTATACGATCAAGACCAATCATGCGTTCAGTACCAGCAAAGAAGAATACCTGCTGAGAAAGGACCCGAAGGGACACTGGAAGATCTTCGGCTGGAGAGTGATCGAAGAAGAACCGGCTCTCGTTGAGGGTTCACAGTAAAGGGGCAGCAATGAAGGAAGATTACCTGATCCTTGGGATCGAAAGTTCATGTGATGAGACCGCGGCGGCCGTAGTAAAAGGTGGCCGCACTGTTTTGTCTAACGTGATCTCCTCCCAGATTGATATTCATACATTATACGGCGGCGTGGTCCCGGAGATCGCTTCCAGAAAGCATACGGAGCGCATCAACCAGGTGATCCGGCAGGCCCTGTCCGAGGCAGGCGTGAAGCTTACCGACATCGATGCAATCGCGGTGACGTACGGCCCGGGACTGGTGGGCGCATTGCTTGTGGGTGTTGCGGAAGCCAAAGCCATCAGCTTTGCAACCGGGATCGACCTGATCGGCGTGCATCACATCGAAGGCCACATCAGCGCCAATTATATCGAGCATCCGGATCTGGAGCCCCCGTTCCTGTCGCTTGTCGTCTCCGGCGGTCATACGCATCTGGTAAACGTCGCCGATTACGGCGTCTATGAGATCTTAGGGCGCACCAGGGATGATGCGGCGGGAGAAGCCTTCGACAAAGTCGCCCGCGCGATCGGCTTAGGCTACCCGGGCGGTCCCAAGATCGATAAAGTCGCAAAAGAGGGCAATCCCGATGCGATCCCGTTCCCCCGCGCCAAGGTGGAGGGGTCGATCTACGATTTCAGTTTCAGCGGGTTAAAATCGGCCGTCCTCAATTACTTAAACAGCTGTGAGATGAAGAGCGAGACGGTCAGCGTGCCGGATGTCGCCGCTTCGTTCCAGAAGGCGGTTGTGGATGTTTTGGTAGAGCATTCGATGGAAGCCTGCAGGGAGCGCGGCTGTAAAAAGTTTGCGATCGCAGGCGGTGTTGCGGCAAATTCCGCGCTTCGCGCTGCAATGGTGGATGCATGCAGGCAAAATCAAATTGATTTTTATTACCCCTCACCCGTCTACTGCACGGATAATGCGGCCATGATCGCGGTGGCGGGCTACTATGAATACCGTAAGGGCGTGCGCAGCGACTTAACATTAAATGCGGTACCGAATCTGCCGCTTGGAGAACGCTGATGAAGGATGGCAAATACTGTGCAGCCATTGTGCTGGCAGCAGGGAAAGGAACCAGAATGGGATCGGATGTGGCCAAGCAGTATCTGCCGCTTGGTGATCAGCCCGTGCTTTGCTATTCCCTGCGTGCATTCGAGGACAGCTTTATCGATGAGATCGTGATCGTTGCCGCAAAGGACGAGATTTCATATTGTAAGCAGGAGATCGTGGAACGCTTTGGATTTAAGAAGGTTTCTGCGGTCACGGAAGGCGGCGCCGAACGGTATCACTCGGTTGCTTACGGGCTTCGCGCCATCAGGGACTGTGATGTCGTCTTTATCCATGACGGGGCCAGGCCGTTTATTGACGAAGCAATGCTGACACGCCTGTTTGATGCGGTAAGTACGTATGGGACGGCCATTGCGGGCATGCCGGTAAAGGATACGGTAAAGATCGCGGATGCGGACGGCTTCGCGGCTTCAACACCCGATCGGAACCTCGTCTGGCAGATGCAGACGCCGCAGACGTTTGCTTACCGGCCGATTCTTGAGGCCTATGAGAAACTGCTGGCGGAAGAGACATCGGAATCTGCGGGAGTGCCGGCTGCTTGTGGATCCGGACACGCGCTTCATATTACAGATGACGCCATGGTCATGGAAACCTTCGGATCACTGAAAGTGAAGCTCGTAGAGGGCAGCTACCGCAACATCAAGATCACGACGCCGGAAGATATGAAGATCGCGCAGGCACTGTTGTAGACCGCATTATAAACTGTTTTGAAAAAGTGCAGGGAAAGGGTTGACATCCTTTCCCTTTTGTATATAATGATAATTGAACATATGAATAAATGCTCATATGTAAAAGCCAAACGAAAGGATAAATTAAAATGAAGAAGACATACAAGATCGAAGTGGATTGCGCAAACTGCGCCAACAAGATGGAAGAAGCAGCAAAGAAAACCGAAGGTGTTGCGGACTGCACCGTGAATTTCATGGCGCTGAAGATGATCGTGGACTTTGCGGAAGGCGCGGATGAAGGTGCGGTCATGAAGAATGTCCTGAAGAACTGCAAAAAGGTGGAAGATGACTGCGAGATCTTTATTTGAGGCGATCGCGTTACAAGGAAGGCAATGGCATGACAAAGAAGCAGAAAAAAGTTCTGATCCGGATCATCATTACAGCGGTCCTGGTGATCGCATTTGAGATCCTGACAAGATGTACGGATGGCCTGATCGAAGCCTCGCCTATTGCGGCGTGGAAGAATGCGATCTGGTTCGCGCTTTATCTGATCCCTTATTTTGTGATCGGTTATGATATCTTAAAGAAAGCCGGAAAGGGCATCTTAAACAGGCAGGTTTTGGATG
>JAFYDQ010000016.1 GCA_017544705.1 Lachnospiraceae bacterium
ACGGTCTGGTCCATTTTGGAAGACGAAGTACAATTGTTACGCAAAAACAGGGAGCATAAAGAAAAACTGCCGGGAGTCATGATCCCCGAGGAGATCGTATTCACATCGGATCTGAAGGAAACGGTACCCGGTCGTGACGTTCTGATCATGGCGGTTCCCTCTCCGTATGTGCGTTCCACCGCACATCTGATCGCTTCCATGGTGACAAACGGACAGATCATCGTCAATGTCGCAAAAGGAATTGAAGAAAACACGTTATATACGTTAACACAGATTATTCATGAGGAAATACCGAATGCTTCTTTGGCAGTGCTTTCCGGTCCGTCACATGCCGAAGAAGTGGGACGGGGGATCCCGACCACCTGTGTCGTGGGCGCCAAAGAAAAGAAATGCGCGGAGTACATCCAGAACCTGTTCATGAATGAAGCTTTTCGGATCTACACGAGTCCGGATGTTTTGGGGATCGAACTCGGGGGTGCACTAAAAAACGTGGTGGCTCTTGCAGCGGGGATAGCCGACGGACTGGGCTATGGTGATAACACCAAGGCGGCACTCATTACAAGAGGGATCGGAGAAATCGCAAGACTCGGCATGGCAATGGGAGGGAAACTGGAAACCTTCTGCGGCCTGACCGGCATCGGAGACCTGATCGTCACCTGTGCCAGTATGCATTCCAGAAACAGAAGAGCAGGGATCCTGATCGGGAAAGGCGCTACCATGGAAGAGGCCATGGCAGAAGTCAAAATGGTGGTGGAAGGCGTTTATTCGGCAAAAGCCGCGTATGCCCTTGCGCAGAAATACCATGTGGACGTACCGATCATTGCGGAAGTGAACGCAGTCCTGTTTGAGGGGAAGGATGCAGCCACCAGCGTATCGGATTTAATGCTTCGGGATAAGAAACTCGAAAATTCTTCCATTCCATGGTAAATGATTGCTTTTCCCCCCAATCTATAATAAAATAAGCATATGTATAAAGTAATGATCATTGATGACAATATGACCAATCTGATCATGGCGAAAAAGGCTCTTGAGGATGATTATGAGATCCTGCCCGTATCGAGCGGACAGACGGCACTCGAATTCCTGAAGGAAATGCCGGAGCCTCCTGATCTGATCCTTTTGGATGTTGAAATGCCGGAAGTTAATGGCTTTTATGTCATTTCCGAGATTAAGAACAATCCGAAACTGGCTTCCATACCGGTTATTTTTCTGACCGCACAAGATGATCCCACCACGGAAGTGGAAGGGTATTCTCTGGGTGCGGTCGATTATATTAAAAAACCTTATTCCACGATGCTTCTTCGGAAACGTCTGGATGTACATACCAGACTTTTGGAGTCCGAACGGCGCCTGACCAAAGTGAACGATAAACTGCAGAAAGCTTTATCCAGCAAGATCCATAACATCGTGGAGCTGGAGTATGCGATCGTGGAAATGTTTGTATCCCTGATGGCAAACCGTTCCCATCTGATCGCAGAGCATTGCATTCGTGTCGAGAAGTATATGGGGATCTACCTCGAGGCGCTGATCAGGGCCGGACAGTTTGAACTTAAGGAGGAAGATGCGGAGATCCTTCTGTTTGCCTCCAAGATGCATGATATCGGAAAGATCTGCATGACGGACAGATGCCTGGCGGATATGGGTGACCTCTCCCTTGCGGAGAAGGAATTCAACCATGCGCACACGGTGCTCGGGGCCGAAGCGGTCAAGAAAGTCATGAATGTTGTTTCCCACAACAGTTTCCTGCAATATGCATACAATATGTGCAGATCGCATCATGAACGCTGGGACGGAAAAGGATATCCGGATAATCTGATGACAACGGATATCCCGCTTGAAGCCAGGATCCTGTCTATCGTAAACAGCTATGACAGTTTTCGCAATCAGAACGACGGATCCCCGCCGCTCACACATTCCGAGGCGATCAACCGGATCCGTCTTTGGGGCGGGACCCATTTCGATCCGGATCTTGTGGATATATTCTTAAGCATTGAACGTGAAATAGAAAAGATCACATTCTGATCAATACCTGAAAGGGCATATATGTTTAAGCAAATCTATGACCGGTATTTCGGAGAGCATGTGAGCAATGAAATGAGAGTGTTTAACAGCATTCACGTGATCCTGATCATCGGTCTGCTTTTTTCTACTGCCCTGGTTTATTTTTGGATACCGGGGCGCGTTCCGCTTTATACGTCCGTAGGCATTGCCATTCTGGGAATGCTTACTTTTGTTGAAGCCAATCGCGTCAATAACATCAAGATTCCCGTTCTGATCATGTCTGCGGTCTTCAATTGCATGTTTTTGGCAATGATGTATATCCAATACGACCGCCTGGTCTGTCTGATCCCGATTTATTTTATCATCGGCCTGCTGTATACGGTTCTGCTGTTGGATGATAAATGGGGGCTGATCATTACATCCGTCCATACATTGTTCTATCTGGCGCTGATCATTTACGGAAGCAAGAAGCAGCCCTATCCGCTCTCCATGCATGATGAGCGTGCGATGGATTTCAGCGGCGTGTTCGTTGCGATTGTTGTATCCGGCATTGTCGGCGGTATCGTTGTCCGTTATAAGATCCGTGTACAGGAGCGGGAACGGGAGAGGGCTGATCAGTTGCATGCCAAGATCATGGAGGATTATCTGTCCAAGGATATTTTCCTGATCAACATGTCGCATGAGATCCGCACGCCCATGAATGCGATCGTCGGAACCGTGAATCTGCTGCTGGACCAGAACGTCAATGACCGCGTCAGGGACAGCGTCTATAATATCTTAAATTCCTGTAATGCACTGCTTTCGATCACCAATGAACTGATGGATATCTCCAGAGCCGACAGTGAGCACATCCCGGTGAATAATGTCCGGTATGATCTTGCAGAGCTGCTGCTTGAGATCACCAACATGATCTCCGTACGCCTGATGGATACCGGCGTGGATCTGTATGTGGAGATTGCGGATAAAGTGCCGCGCTATCTGTTCGGGGATCCGTCCAAATTAAGACAATTGTTTATCAATCTGCTGAACAATGCAGTCAAATACACACCCAGAGGAAAGATCATACTCAGGGTCAGTGCCGAAAACGGGGAGGATGATCAGATCGTACTCCGCGTGGAGGTGGAAGACACGGGTATCGGGATCCGGGAAGAGAATATCCCGAAACTGTTCTCCGTCTATGAACGCGTTCAGGAGGGAGAAAAGGAACAGCGAAATGTGGAAGGAACCGGTCTCGGATTGCCGATCTGTCAGGAGATCTTAACCAAGCTTGGCGGTCAGATCCATGTGAAGAGCGAATACCATGTCGGTTCGACTTTTTCGTTCGATATTCCGCAGAGATCAGAAAAAGATGTATATCTGCTGGATTCGCCGTCCTTTGATCAGATCAATGTCCTGATGTACGAGAAGAACGAACAGGCACAGAATGCGCTGCTCAATGTGATGGACTCCCTGCATGTTTCCTGTTCTTATCCTGTCGACGGCAAAGATTTTGAGGAGCAGATCCTCTCAAGACGCTACACGCATCTGTTTATTTCCTATGACCGTTACATGGAGCACATCAGATTCCTGGATACCATGATCAAATCCGAGAAACTGGTTCTGATCACGGAAATCTCACAGAGCATCATGCTGAATAAATACGGCAGCATCATCACCAGGCCCGCACATGCGCTGAATGTAAAGGCGGCGCTTGCAAATGAAAGCAACAACTATGTACATGAGATCATCCGGAAGGGTGGGTTCTCATGTCCTGATGCGACCATTCTGATCGTGGACGATAACCTGACCAACTTAACGGTTGCAAGCGGTCTGTTGAAAAAATATGACGCGACGATCTTAACCGCTTTATCCGGCAGGGAATGTCTGACGCTGCTTGAAAACAATCATGTGGACATGGTATTCATGGACTACATGATGCCGGAGATGAACGGGATCGACACCCTGATCAGGATCCGCGAAATGGATGATCCGGCGATGAAAACCATTCCGGTCGTGGCACTGACTGCAAATGTCGTAAACGGGGCAAAGGAAATGTTCTTAAGTTCGGGATTTGATGACTATATTGCCAAGCCGATCGAAGTGGACAGAATGGAACGTGCGCTGAAAGCATTTTTACCGAGAAACCTGATCATGATCAAAACCGGAATCATATAAAGGACACCATGAATTTTCTGAAACAGACGTATCGAAGGAAAATTGCATATTTTAATGACGAGAACATCCCCATTGAGATGAAGAATTTTCATCTGACGGAGCTGTATGCGGTGCTGGCTACGGCGATCATGGGTACCGTTTTTTTGATCGCGGGATTGCATCCTGCTGTTTCGTTTCTGGCATTTATGCTGCTGTTCTTTGTGATCTGCGCCGGGTACATGGTCTATCTGAAGCGGGAATATAAACGCTATACCATCCTGTACTGCCTGATCTTTAATTTCCTGTGTTATCCGATGTTCTATTTCCTGACGGGAGATATTTACAACGGCGCCCCGCTGTATCTTGCCATGGGTGTGATTTTGACGTTCTTCCTGACTACGGGCAAGGTGCTGGTCGCAATGGTTGTCACGGAATTGTGCTGGTATGCATTCCTGCTTTATTTTACATATACCTACCGGGACGCGTTGTCCGTGTACCGGAGCTTCCAGAATGCGGGCGAGGGAATTGCCGCATGTTTCCTGCTGGCATCGGTTATGCCGATTTTTGTTATCTACTATCAGACGGTCATTTACAAAAAAACACATGAAAAACTCTTGCAGGCAAACCGGTCCTTAAGCTCTGCCGGGATCGGGAAGAGCCGTTTTCTTGCAAATATGTCACACGAGATCCGCACGCCCATGAATGCGATTATGGGAATGATCGAGGTGATCCTGAAGGAAGACCTTACGGATGAGGCAAGGGAACAGGCGGAGACGATCAAAAATGCCTCTTCGGAACTGCTCACGATCATCAATAATGTGTTGGTATACTCCAAGCTGAATTCCAACAAGATGGAACTGCTCGAGACCAGATATAATTTCCGGGAACTGATCGATGAAGTGATCCATACCGTTGTGCATGAATACGCCGGAGAAGAAACGGAGTTTCTTGCATATGTGGACCACAGGATCCCGGAGTTCCTGTACGGTGATGATATCCGGATCAAACAGATCTTCCGCTATCTGCTGTTTTCTTCCCTGCACCAGCTTCCGCACGGGCGGATATCCCTGGAGATCAATTGTATCGAAAACGAACCCGATCATACGGTCACGCTCCGGGGAAAGATTTCGGAAACGGGCAGGGGACTGACGGAAACGGAACTGAATGCGGTCTTTGGTGCATATAACGAATATGACAGCCGGCAGAGAAGCGATTTCAAGGGGATGGGGCTGGAACTGTTCATTTGCCGTGAACTCTTAAACCTGATGGATGGTTCGCTCAAGATCGAGAGCATTGCCGGGATCGGCATGGCGATCTATTTTGAATTTACCAATTACACACTCAGCGAAGGGTCCATTGCATCCGTTGAAAACCCGAGTGAAAAATGCGTCCTGATCTATCTGGAAGGAAAAGAGAGTGATCACTACTGGATGCAGTTGATGGATAATTTCAAGATCAGTCCGTACTATGCGACTTCGATCAATACGTTCCGCCTTGCCATGGAGGAAAGAAAGTATACGCACATTTTTATTCCGGACACAGAATATGATTCCGTTAAACGGATCATAGAAAGTGCCGGCTGTGCAAAGTATACTTATGTGATCACGGACAATACACATGTATATAAAGACTTCGGTGATTGCAGGATCTTAAGGAAACCCGTATTCTGTCTGAATGCGGCCGAGGCTTTGAACAATACCTGGAAAGAGGAAGATTATTCCGCAACCTCAGACACGATACGCGCATTATATCCGGACGCACGCGTGCTTGTTGTGGATGATAATATCGTCAATCTCAAAGTGATCCTGAACATGCTCAAGGAATTCGGGATCCATGCCGACATGGCAACCAGCGGTGACGGATGTCTGAATATCCTTGCCGAAGAAAAGTATGATCTGTTGCTGCTCGACCAGCTGATGCCCGGAATGAACGGTTCCCAGACTGTCTATCAGATCCGGAAACGGGGCGGGATCAACGGAGGCATTCCCGTGATCTGTATTACTGCGGAATTCGGTGCGGATATCAGAGAGCGTCTGATCGCAGAAGGCTTCCAGGACTACATCGCCAAACCGATCAAGGAATTCTATCTGGACCGGATCCTGCAGCAGTATCTGCCGGAACAGATGCGCGTGATCGAAGGGGAAGACGCAAAGAGTGTGACGGAACCAAAGGAGGAACAGCCGGATCCGCTGCTGTTAAATACGGAAGCGGGTATTGAAATGGTCGGCGGGTCAAAGGAGGTTTACCATTCCATTTTAAATACCTTCTACCACGAGGGCCTGCAAAAAGTCGGCCAGATCCCGGAGATGATCAATAATGATCTGAGCGTTTATACAACAAATGTACATGCCTTGAAGAGCAGCAGCGCAAGTATCGGCGCGCAAAATATCTCGGCCTTGTTCAAAGCACTTGAAATGGCGGGAAAAGAAGGCGACCGGTCATATATCGAACGCGAAAACGAACGGACCATGAACCTGTTTGAACAGCTGCTGGAAAAGATCCGGGGATACCTTGTTGAAAACAACGCGTTCGAAAGCGAAGAGGATATGAATGTATCCGGAGGCGAGGAGCAGAAACTGTCCGCAGATGTGATCGAAGACCTGAAGCAGAACCTTGCTACGGTCAATCTGAAATACTGTGAAGAAAAGATCGCAGAACTGATAAAGAACAATTACGGTGAGACCTGTAATGCAACGCTTAAGGAGATCCACAGGAAATATGAACAGTTCGAATATCATGCGGTACGCGACCTGTTAAATGAATTACTGGAAAAGATCAAAGGATAGGAGAGAAAACAATGAATGCTGTTTATGAGAAACTTGTAAAATGTTATGAGAGTATCAAAACAAAGCTCCCGTTTGAACCTGAAGTTGCCCTGGTGCTCGGCTCGGGTCTCGGAGATTATGCAAACGATATCCGCGTCGTCCTGCAAATGCCGTATCAGGAGATCGAGGGTTTTCCCGTTTCCACGGTACCGGGTCACAAGGGCCAGTTTATTTTCGGTTATGTGGGAGAAGTACCCGTTGTCTGCATGCAGGGGCGTGTGCATTTCTATGAAGGCTATCCGATCACGGATGTTGTGCTTCCTGTCCGCCTGATGAAGATGATGGGAGCAAAGATCTTATTCCTGACCAATGCGTCCGGCGGGATCAATCTGGATTTCAAGGCCGGTGATTTCATGATGCTGACCGATCATATCTCCACGTTTGCACCAAATCCTTTGATCGGTGAAAATATCGAGGAACTCGGAACCAGATTCCCGGATATGAGTTCCGTATACGACAAGGAGCTGGCGCAGACCATCGAAAGCGTTGCAAAAGAAAACGGGATCGATCTGAAGAAGGGTGTTTATGCACAGTTGACGGGACCGTCCTTTGAATCCCCGGCTGAGATCAGAATGTTCTCCAAACTCGGGATCGATGCGGTCGGCATGAGCACGGTTGTGGAAGCGATCGCGGCAAATCATATGGGAATGCGGATCTGTGCGATCTCCTGCGTCTGCAATCTGGCTGCCGGTCTGTCCCCGACTCCTCTGACACACGAGGAAGTTCAGGAAGCGGCCAATGCGGCAGCACCCAAATTCAAAAAACTGGTGACGGAATCCATTATTCGTTTCGCCGCCAAATAGAGGAAGTTATGAACAGAAAAATCATTTTAACAGCGTTACTGGCATGCTGCCTGATGCTTAGTGCATGCTCTGACAAAACGGGCGGACCGGTTGCCCTGATCACGGATGTCGGAACGATCGAGGACGGTTCCTACAATCAGGGTGCATGGGAGGGGATCAAGGAATACTGTGATGAGAACGAGATCCCGTATTCGTATTATCAGCCCAAAGAAGCGCTCAGGGATTCTTATCTGGATTCGATAGAAGATGCGGTTGACGATGGCGCAAAACTGATCGTCTGTCCGGGATATCTGCCGGAAGAAGCGGTTTATATTGCGCAAAAGGATTATTCCAAGATTCATTTTATCCTGCTTGACGGAATGGTACATAATGCGGATTACTCCGATACAACGATCCGCAAGAATGTCATGCAGATCGTCTTTGCGGAAGAACAGGCCGGTTTTCTGGCCGGCTATGCCGCGGTAAGAGACGGCTATACAAGGCTCGGGTTCATCGGCGGCGTAGCGGAAGATACCGTGATCCGTTTCGGCTACGGCTTCGTGCAGGGTGCGGATTATGCGGCGATCGAAATGGGCAGGCAGGTGGAGATCAAGTACACCTATGCCGGAACGTTCTTTGAAAGCGCCGATGTCATGTCCTATTCCTCCGACTGGTACAACACGGGAACCGAAGTGATCTTTGCCTGCGGCGGTGCGATGGGCAGGTCCGTCATGGATGCGGCGGAAGTCTGCAACGGCAAAGTCATTGGTGTGGACGTGGACCAGTATGAGGAATCACCGACCGTGATCACCTCCGCATTGAAGAACCTGTCGCACAGCGTTTACAACGGCGTTTCCGATTTTGAAAATGACCGGTTTAAGGGCGGTGTCACGACAACGATGAATGCGACCAATAACGGGATCGGTCTTGCGATGGAGCATGCCGATTTCAGGAATTTTACACAGGAAGATTATGATGCGATCTACACGAAACTCATGAACGCGACCGTTCAGCCGTATGCCCTGACAAATGACGGTACTACGGATGATTTGATGCTGGTCAACACGACCGTTCTTTACGAAGTGTTCCCCGGCCAATAAAACCCAAGGAGAAACTATGACAGAAGCTTTGATCAGAGCTGCATTACACGCAAGAAGCCATTCATATGCACCGTATTCCGGATTCCTGGTAGGGGCTGCCCTGCTGACGAATGACCATACGATCATAGAGGGCTGTAATATTGAAAATGCATCTTACGGTGCCTGCAATTGTGCGGAGAGGACTGCGTTCTTTAAAGCAGTCAGTGAGGGCTATACGGATTTTGAGATGATCGCGATCGCAGGCGGTCCCGAAACGGACGACAAACACCACGTCAGCGAATTCGCTTATCCGTGCGGGATCTGCAGACAGGTCATGCGCGAATTCTGTGACCCGGATTCCTTCCGGGTGATCATAGCCAGATCCGTCGAGGATTATGAAGTTTACACGCTTGCCGAACTGCTCCCGCACAGCTTCGGCCCCGACAACCTTATATAGTATTACTTAAAATGTGATTTAAAGCGAGTGTTTCAGGCAACCTTCTGAGCGAGCGTCAAAGAGCGAGACGAAGAAGAGTTGACTGGAACACAACAATATATATGATAATGGAGGTAAGTATGAACATTCGACTGTATAACGCAAGAATCCTGACCATGCAGGACTTCAATCTCATCGAAGGAGAACTGCACGTAAAAGACGGCAGGATCTCCTATATCGGAGAGGCAGGACAGAATTCCGGTGAACAATGGGACCGTGAGATCGACTGCAAAAGGAACCTTCTGATGCCCGGATTCAAAAATGCGCATACCCATTCCGGCATGACGCTGATGCGCACCTATGCAGACGGCCTTCCCCTGCAGGAATGGCTTGAAACAAAGATCTTCCCCCTGGAAGCAAAGATGAGCGGAGAGGATGTGGCCCTGCTCTCAAAGCTTGCCATACTGGAATACCTGACCAGCGGCGTGACGGCGGTTTTTGATATGTATCTGACCCCCGAGACGATCGCCGATGCGTTCTATGAATCCGGTATGCGCGTCGTACAGGTCAGCGGGATCAATAAATTCGGTCCGACGCTTGAGGTGTTGGAAGAAAGATACAATAAACTGAACGGCGTAAACGACATGACCTCTTTTATGCTCGGCTTTCATGCGGAATATACCTGCGACCGCGATCTGCTTGAAAAGATCGCCGAGATGGCGCATAAATACAAGGCGCCCGTATATACGCACAACTCCGAAACCGCCCGTGAGGTAGAAGAATGCGTAGGCCGTTACGGAATGACGCCGACGGTATTTTTGGATTCCCTCGGTATGTTCGATTATGGCGGCGGCGGATATCACTGTGTCCACATGAGCGATCAGGACATCGAGGTCTTTAAGAAACATGACATGTCCGTTGTGACAAACCCCGGGTCCAATACGAAGCTTGCCAGCGGGATCGCACCGATCAGAAGATTCCTGGATGAAGGGATCAATGTGGCGATCGGTACGGACGGTCCGTCCAGCAACAACTGTCTGGACATGTTTAAGGAAATGTGCCTGGTATTCAGCCTCGCAAATATCCGTGAGAAAAACGCTTTGGCGGTCGACGGGTGCGATATCCTGAAAATGGCAACCGTAGGCGGTGCAAAAGCGATGGGATTAAAGGATTGTGATGTGCTCGCAGTCGGCAAATGGGCGGATCTGATCATGATCGATATGCACCAGCCCAATATGCAGCCGGAAAATGATATTGTGCGTAATCTGGTCTATTCCGGATCCAAGCAGAACGTGAAAATGACCATGATCGCCGGAAAGATCCTGTATGAAGACGGAAAATTCAACATCGGTACGGATGCGGAAACGATCTACCGGGAAGCCAATGCCATACTTCCGAGGCTGATAAAGGAAATGTAAGAATACCCATGGAAGTCTATGTGATCATCGGCGTGATCGTGCTGCTTCTTCTGATCTTCTATGTGACCGGAAGAGTGTCAGAACATCACAGGAACCAAATAACGCGGGCTGCATTACTGGAGGAATTCGGGAAACTTCCCGATACGGAATATCAGGCCTCCGATCTGGAGCGGATTGGGAAATACCACGCCAAAATGGCGGATCAAATCCCGCCCGGCCATTTCTGCATTGACGATACGACCTGGAATGACCTGAACATGAATGATGTGTTTGCCAAATTCAACGCAACACAGTCATCCGTCGGCGAGGAATACCTGTATCACAGGATGCATTTGATGTCGCTTGCGGAAGAAACGCATTTTGCCGGTCTGACGGATTATTTCGGTGAACATGAGGATGAACGTCTTAAAACGCAGATCATTTTGCATAAGCTCGGCAGGATCAGACAGTTTTCCATAACGGATATTCTGGGATATGCGTATGATCTGGAACCGGAACGTAATCTGAAGCATTATCTGCTCGACATCGGATTGATCTTAAGTGTCATCCTGATCTTTTTCTCATCCG
The DNA here is from genome assembly GCA_017544705.1 of Lachnospiraceae bacterium. Taxonomy (GTDB): domain Bacteria; phylum Bacillota; class Clostridia; order Lachnospirales; family Lachnospiraceae; genus UBA2868. The sequence continues at coordinate 11,242 of JAFYDQ010000016.1, forward strand.
GTATCGGTGTGACGGCGCTGCTGATCCTTCTTGCATACAGCATCTTATCGTACTATAAGCGCAAAGGGGAGATCACACCTTACTTTACAACGTTTATGTACATCATCCGGATGCTGACTGCCGCGGAAAGCATTGCTGCAAACAAGGATTCCGTCATGGAAAGGGATGCCGAAATACTGTCGGGGATTGTTGCAAAATGCAGGCATTTTAAAAAGAATGCTTTTTTTCTGACAAGCGGGACCCAGTTCACGGAAAATATTTTTGACATCCTGTTTGACTACATCCGGATCATTTTTCATATCGATATCATCAAGTTCAATTCGATGCTGCAGTTTTTGAAGGAACACACGGAAAACATCGAGTTGTTAAGGGCCGTATTGGGGCGGATCGATGCATCGATCGCCGTGGCGAGTACCATGAAAGCCATGCCGCATCTGACCCGTCCGGAATTTACCGAAGAAAAAGAATTGGCTGTTACGGATGGCATTCATCCGCTGCTTGCGGACCCCGTTCCGAATTC
>JAFYDQ010000122.1 GCA_017544705.1 Lachnospiraceae bacterium
AGGAAGCCGTCAAGCCGTTTCTGGTCCAGATGGATGTCAAAAATATCATTTGCAGGCAGGACATTTCCGAACAAATCGTCTCCTGTGACCGCAACTGGACCATCGAGGCGCTGCAGAATATCATAAAAAACTGCATCGAGCATATGGATGACGGAGGAACGCTTCGCATAACAACGGATGAATCACATCTGTTTGGCCGAATCACAATCAGGGACAACGGATGCGGAATCCCTGCTGAGGATCTTCCTCATATCTTCGAGCGGTTCTATAAAGGGAAAAATGCCGGAAAAGACAGTGTCGGAATCGGGCTGGCACTCTCAAAGAGCATACTTGAGGGCGAGCACGGTGAGATAACCGCAGAGAGCACGGAAGGCGTTGGGACATCCTTTTCCATACGGATCTATAAGACCATTATCTAATGTGACAAAACTGTCATGAGAAAAGTCACCGGATTGTAAGCCGCAGCGATTATCCTGTTCTTAAACAGGAAACGCTGGTCATATTCCGGAAGATCCGTTTGGGAAAGGAGTTTTTTGATATGAATATTCTTGAGATTAAAAACCTGTGCAAAGTCTATGGCACAGGAGAGACAAAAGTTGATGCTTTGAAGAACGTTTCTTTAGATGTGGAGCAGGGCGAATTTGTGGCCATCGTCGGCCCGTCGGGAAGCGGCAAATCCACGCTGCTGCATATCCTTGGCGGTGTGGACAGCCCGACATCCGGGGAAGTGATCATATCCGGAACGGATATCAGCAAACTGGATGAGACAAAGCTTGCGATTTTCAGAAGGAGACAGATCGGTCTCATTTACCAGTTTTACAACCTGATCCCAATCCTCAACGTTGAAGAAAACATGACTCTTCCTATCCTGCTTGACGGAAAAAAGCCGGATCAGGCCGTGCTTTCCGATCTTGTGGAAAAGCTGGGGCTTTCATCGCGTTTGATGCATCTTCCGAATCAGCTGTCCGGGGGCCAGCAGCAGAGGGTGTCTATCGGGCGGGCGCTCATGAACCATCCGGCCCTTCTTCTGGCGGACGAACCGACAGGCAACCTTGACAGCGAAAACAGCAAAGAGATCGTCTCCCTTCTCCGGAAGTTTAACAAAGAGAATAAGCAGACTGTCATCATTATCACGCATGACGAAAGGATTGCGCTCTCCGCCGACCGGGTCATTACGATCGAAGACGGAAGGATCACCAGGGATTCCAAAGGAGCGGAGGTGAGCGCATTATGAGCATCATGGCAAAACTCACCCTGCGGCATCTATTGGAGAACCGGAAAAGAACAGTTGTCACGATACTTGGCATCGCAACGGCGACAGCGCTGATCAGCGCCATTCTCCTCGGGGCGTTCTCTTTCTTTAAATTCTTCGGATATCTGGCGACAAGAACGGACGGCAATGTTCACGCCGCCTTTTACGAATTGACGAAAGAACAGGTCGATGGACTGCGGTCGGATGACCGGCTAGAGCTCATCGGAGTGTCTGACAGAGATCCGAAAATCAGCGGTGTAAAGCTTGCCAGCGGAAAAGAGGACCGGTTCCGGACAGGGAACATAGCTCATGGCGATGCAGGATATCTGACAGAGATGGTTCTTGGTGATTATGAAGGAACTCTCCCTGCAGGGTCCTCCGAAATAGCGGTGGAAGAACAATTCCTTAAAGATAACGGGCTATCTGTACGGGTCGGGGATTCGTTCACCTTTGTGCAGGGATACCGATATTATTATGACGAAAATGACGAGATCGTCTATCTGGCAGGTAACTACAGGTCGGATGAAGTCTTTGAGGAAGCATCCACTGAGACGTGTACAATCACAGCCATCCTGCATGGGAACCGGCCGACAGCGGGATTTGATATCCTGCGGGGGATGGATTCCGGAGTATTCCCGGAACAGAAGGACGCCGAGGTGAGGGTGACCTTAAAAAACTGTGACCACACGGCGATCCGTCAGATCCGTCAAATCGTAAATGATTACGGGATCAGCAAATATGATATCAATACCGAATATATGCTGAGCGTGTTTGCATTTGAAGACAGTGCCGGAACATACCGCTCATTGTTTGTGATCATGGGCATTGCACTTCTGATCGTGATCATCACGTCCGTGGTCCTGATCGTGAATTCCATCGGTATGTCACTGACGGAACGGCTGCGTTATCTCGGGATGCTTGCCAGTGTCGGAGCGACGGGCCGTCAGAAGCGCTTTTCGGTTTTTTTCGAGGGAGTTCTTCTGGGAGCCGCAGGAATTCCCCTGGGACTTCTCATAGGATATATCGGCACAAAAGTCACTCTGACGTTTCTTGGCAAAAAGGTTCTCGAAGCGGAGATCCTTGCCGGATCTGAAGGGATGCGTGGAAGCATTCCAATAGTCTGCACCGCATGGGTGATCCTTGCTATTGTCATCTGTGCTGCCGTGACGATTTTTATTTCCACCCTTGTGCCGGCCCTTAAAGCAGCCAAGGTCATGCCCATTGATGCCCTTCGCCAGAGCAGCACGATAAAAGTGAAGGCGAAGAAGCTGAGGACTTTGCCGCTGATCCGTCGGATCTTCGGTTTCGAAGGAGAGCTTGCCTATAAAAACATAAAAAGGAACGGAATCAAGGGATCGGTCATTACAGTATCCATTGCCGTTTCTGTGATTCTCTTTTTGACGATCAGCTATTTCTGTGATTCCATGAAGCGGGTCAACCAGTATGATTTTGACCTGCCGTGCCAGATTATCGTGTCCTGTGCTCTTTCGGAAAGCGATCAGCTGAGGCAGGAATTGCAGGCAATGGATGGTGTGGAGAAAGTCTTTGGCGGCGGTATGATCCAGTTCGTGTTTGAAAAGAACGAGGGTGAAAAGATCATCCTGGCGAATAAAGACATCGCGAATCCGAATTTCCTGACCGGCGATTATAAAGACCTTCATCCGTCGAGCATGGCCCTTCTGGTGATAGACGATTCGGACTTCAGAGCGCTGATCGAAGCCAACGGTCTGTCGGAGGATAAGTATTTCGGAGGTGAACTGCGGGGCGTGCTTCTCAACAACTTCTTCCATGACACGAGATCCGCAGCCGTATTTAATGAGGGGGTTCTTGGGCAAAGCCTTCATTACGATGAAGCAGAGGGAAATCCGCCGGCTGTGGAGATCGGGGACTTTGTCTCGTATGACGATAACAACGAAATCCTGAAGATGACGCCCAGAGGGACGCTTACGGTCTACGCCCCGGCATCTGTTTACTATGAAAAAGCGAAAGAGACGCTTCCGGAAGATATTTTAAGCTGTGATTTGTGTGTTGTAACAGACAGACACAATGAAATGTATCAGAAAATCTATGAGCTTCTGGAGTCCGAAGGGTACCACGACTACAGTGTTTCCGATATGACGGATTCGCTCGAAGTCATGAATACGGTAACACTTCTTTTTAAGACTGCCATGTATGGTTTTACGATCCTGCTCGCACTGATAGCGGCAGCCAACATCAACAATACCATTTCCACCGGTGTGCTGCTTCGCCGAAGGGAGTTCGCTATGTATAAATCCGTGGGGATGGCCGAGGACGGATTCGGAAAAATGATCCGCCTGGAGACGTTCCTGTACGGAATCCGGGCACTTATGATAGGTATACCCGTATCCATCCTTATAAGCTATGTGATGTTCAGGGCTTTTGATGCCGAACTGTATTCCTTCAACATCGACTGGATAATGTACATTCTTGTCATCGTCGTCGTGTTTGCAATAGTAGGCGCAAGCATGCTTCTTTCAGTGAATAAACTCAAAGGTGACAGCATTAT
>JAFYDQ010000123.1 GCA_017544705.1 Lachnospiraceae bacterium
GTCATCTTCCAGTTCGCTCTTCTTCTGTCTCTTCTTCCTTTGGAAGATTTATTCTTCGGACAAATGGACATCGTTACACCTCCTTCATCATCGGCTTATGTATTTTCCCGTTACCAAAATACAAAAGTAACGAATTTTGCGTTCACACTTTATCGATTATACAGACCGGTCCGTACTTTGTCAACAGTTAACTTTATGTTTCAAGCCTATACGGAAGCCGCCTGTACGGCCGTGATCGCAACCACACCCACGATATCATCCGCGCTGCATCCTCTGGACAGATCGTTTACGGGACGGGCAACGCCCTGCAGAACGGGGCCGAATGCATCCGCTTTAGCCAGACGCTGTGCGATCTTGTAGCTGATGTTGCCGGCATCCAGATTCGGGAAGATCATGACATTTGCTTTGCCGCCAACCTCGGAACCCGGTGCCTTGGAAGCTGCAACGGAAGGAACGATCGCCGCATCAAACTGGAACTCGCCGTCAACGGTCAGCTGCGGATATTTCTCTTTGGCAATGTTGGTTGCCTCAACCATCTTATCAACCAACGCATGCTTTGCACTTCCCTTTGTGGAATGGGAAAGCATTGCGATCCTGGGCTCTTTGCCAACCAGACTCTTGAAACTCTTGGCACTGGAGTTTGCGATCGCCGCAAGTTCCTGCGAACTCGGATCCTGATTCAGACCGCAGTCTGCAAACAGGAAGGTTCCGTTCTCGCCGTATTCACAGTTCGGTACGTCAATGATGAAGAACGCGGATACCAGTTCCGCATCCGGAGCGGTCTTTAAGATCTGCAGGGACGGTCTCAATACATCTGCCGTTGCATGGCAGGCACCGGAAACCATGCCGTCCGCATCTCCCATCTTGACCATCATGACGCCGAACATTAACGGATTGGTAAGCAGGCCTTCTCTTGCCGCTTCTTCCGTCATGCCTTTTGCTTTGCGCAGTTCAAATAATGTATTCACATATTCGTCAAATCTGTCGAAATTGTTCGGATCCACAACGGGAACATCCGAAAGATCCAGCCCCTGTGCCTTGGCATCGGCTACGACTTTGTCCTTGTTTCCGACAAGAACCACCTTGGCAAGTCCCTCTTTCAGGACCTTTGCGGCTGCTTCCAGCGTTCTCGGATCTTCCGATTCCGGCAGAACGATCGTCTTGATATTTTGTTTTGCTCTTTCCTTGATTCCATCAATAAATGACATAATACCTGCTCCTTCCGTAATAACAGTAAATATGATCCGATCACTCAGAACAGTTAGAATTCTACCACAAAAATCATCCTTCGTCACTTAATTTTTTTCTTTGAAAATGAACCACAAACCCCGTAGGTCGAACTCCTTCGGAGACACGACAAACCCCAAAGGTCCATTTTATTCTGTATGTTTCTATGTTATTCTATAGACAGAGGGAGGATATTTCTTATGACCGTCACGGGGATCATTGCCGAATACAATCCGTTTCATAACGGGCATCTGTATCATCTGAAACGTGCAAAGAAGGATACCGGGGCTGACTACATTGTCGTGGTCATGTCGGGTGATTTCGTGCAGCGGGGTGCGCCGGCGATCGTGGACAAGTACGTACGCACCAAAATGGCGCTCGAGGCAGGTGCCGATCTGGTCCTGGAACTTCCCGTTTATTATGCGGTATCCTCCGCAGATTATTTTGCCAAGGGGGCAACAACCCTGCTGGATAAACTAGGCGTGGTCAATGCCTTAAGTTTTGGCAGCGAGCATGGCAGGATCGAAGACCTGACGGGCATCGCCGCACTCGCTTCGCACGAAACGCCTGCGTATTCCGTTGCCCTGAATCAGTATCTGGTCGAAGGAAAGAGCTTTGCCTATGCCAACACGCATGCCCTGATGGATGCCTGCGAGGATGCACACTTAAAACTCCTGTTAAACGAGATCATGAGCTATCCCAACAATACGCTCGGGATCACTTATATCCGCTCCCTGATGGCCAGAAATTCTTCCATTACACCGCACACGATCTACCGTGCCAAATCCGAATTCGATGACAATTCCCCGGGTGCTTATTCCGCGACCAGCGTGCGCTCGGAGCTGATGCGTACCGGCAATGTGGCATCCCTCTCTTCCCAGGTCCCGGATTTTGTCCTGAAGGAGATTCAGACCAATTACCGCAAGACGTTTCCCTTGACCAGAAATGATTTTTCCGCGCTGCTGCTTTATAAACTGCGTTCGCTTGCTTTCCTTGAGGAAATGCAGAAGCTTGCGGAAAACGGCATGGCGCATGCGTTTTCCGATTATCTGGATGTTAGCGGAAGCCTGGCAAGACGGATCATCGCCTGCATGAACCAGTATGATAATTACAAGCAGTTCACGGATCTTTTAAAGACCCGGAACATTACCTATTCGTCGATCAGCCGTGCCCTGATGCATATCCTGCTGGATATCCGCAAAGACCTGATGAACACTTTTGTGGAAAACGATTACATCGGTTATGCAAGAATGCTCGGTTTCAGGCAGGATGCGCAGCCGCTTCTTACGGAGATCAAAAAAAACAGCACCATCCCGCTCATATCCAAATTAAAAGACGCGCCATCAAGCCTTGATGACACGTCCCAAAAAATGCTGCAATCCGATATTTTCGCCGCCGAGCTTTACGAGCAGGTTGCCTGTTCGAAATTCTCACATCCGTTCCGCTCGGAGTACACGCAGGAAATCATTAAGATCTAATTTTTGAAAGAGTGGATCGGTGCCGGGATCCTGCCCGTCCGGTTGATAAAATCATCACAGGAGTACGGATTCACGGGCATCACGGGCGCATAACCGAACAACCCGCCGAATTCCACACTGTCCCCGACCTTCTTGCCGTATGCCGGGATCAGTCTTGCTGCCGTCGTCTTCTGATTGACCATGCCGATGGCCATCTCATCCGCAATGATGCCGGAGATCGTCGTAGCTTTCGTATCTCCCGGAATCGCGATCATATCCAGTCCCACGGAACATACACAGGTCATTGCTTCCAGTTTTTCCAACGTCATGGCACCGGCTTCCACCGCATGGATCATGCCCTGATCCTCGGACACCGGAATAAACGCGCCGCTTAATCCGCCCACATAGGAGGAGGCCATCACGCCGCCTTTTTTCACCTGGTCATTTAACATGGCAAGTGCCGCTGTTGTGCCGGGTGCGCCTGCATATTCCAGGCCGATCTCACAAAGAATATCCGCTACGGAATCGCCGACTGCAGGTGTCGGTGCCAGCGACAGATCCACGATGCCAAACGGAATGTTCAGCATTTTGGATGCTTCCTGTGCAACCAGCTGCCCGACGCGGGTGACTTTGAATGCGGTCTTTTTGATCGTCTCGCAAAGCACCTCAAAATCCTCGCCCCGAACCTTGGCAACAGCCTCTTTGACAACACCGGGCCCCGATACGCCGACATTGATGATCGCATCCGCTTCGGTCACGCCGTGAAAAGCACCCGCCATAAACGGATTGTCATCCGGCGCATTGCAGAATACCACAAGTTTCATGCAGTCCGCGGAATCCTGCTCCTTGGAGATTTCAGCCACCTGCAGGATGATCTCTCCCATCAGTCTGACCGCATCCATGTTGATCCCGGTCTTTGTAGAGGCCAGATTCACGGAACTGCAGACCCTGTCCGTTTCATGGAGTGCCACCGGGATCGATTTGATCAGCAGTTCGTCTGCCTTGGTCATGCCTTTGGAAACGAGGGCCGAATAGCCGCCGATCAGGTTGACGCCGACTTCCTTGGCCGCATCATCCATCGTTTTTGCAAGCGTTACAAAATCTTCACTGCTCTTGCAGGCACTGCCGCCCACAAGTGCGATCGGCGTAACCGCGATCCGTTTGTTGACGATCGGGATCCCGAATTCCGCCTCAATCTTTTTGCCGCATTCCACCAGATCCTTCGCGGTCGTTGTGATCTTATCGTAAACGTTCCGGTTAAGCTTGTTCAGATCATCGGTCACACAGCCAAGCAGATTGATCCCGAGCGTGATCGTGCGTACGTCCAGGTTCTGCTGCTGGATCATTTTATTGGTTTCTCTGACTTCGCGTAAATTTACCATGACTAACCTCTGGACTCCCTTCGGGATATGCTACAATCTATGAATCCCGCCCATTAGAATCGGCTTCGCCGATAGGGCGGTGTTACGTAGCACATGCTTCGCATATGCTACAATCTATGCATCTGATCGAAGATCTCTTCTCTCTGGCAACGGATGATCACGCCGATCTCTTCACCGATCTGCGCCAGTTCGTCCGCAACATCCGTAAACGGTTTGTCACACTTGTCCATGTCAACAACCATCATCATGTTAAAATAGCCCTGCACGATGGTCTGTGAAATATCTTCGATGTTGATCCGGTTGTTGGCAAGATACGTGCATACCTTAGCCATGATCCCGACCGTATCTTTCCCGACAACGGTGATTACTGATTTCTGCATTTTTCCTCCTACTGTAACCATGTCTTTCTATCTGTAGCTTCCATGGTCTTTCCTGAATTTCTCTTTCGCATTATACATGGAATGATCCGCTTCTGCAAAGGCACGTTCAACCGACGCATCTTCCGGTCTGCTGTCTGCCATACCTGCCGAAATGGAATAACGCTCCCATTCCGGTACATCTTCTTTGGCATATGCCTTTTCAAATGTTTCATTCAGTTGCCGGAACAGATCGGCACGGTTTTCAAAATCCGCATTCTGCAAAACAGCGACAAACTCGTCTCCGCCGATCCGGTACACCGGCGAATGCTGGAACACTTTGCAGATTAAGTGGCAGCAGCCGCATAAATATTTGTCGCCTGCTTCATGCCCATAAGCATCATTGATATATTTCAGGTTGTTGGCATCCATCATGACCACGCTGAACGCAGTCGGCTGTGATGCGATCTTCTGTGCAAATTCTGTCGCAAACCGGTCAAAAGCGGCCTTGCTGCCGACACCTGTCAAAGCATCCCTGAATGCGACCTCCGTGATCTGTCCGATCTCCTCCTCGCGTTCGTAAAGATCGTTCTCGGCCTGTGTCAGATCTTCTTCGAGTTGTTTCGTGATCCGTGTATTTCTCTCGGAACGGATCACAATAAATAATTGCACGCCGATGATCAGGATCGCTGCCGCGATGATCAGGAAAAGGGAACGTTTCAGATGGTTGAACGCAGGTGTCGCATCCGTGACTGACAGGCAGAACCAGTCGTCCGCCACGTTCGTCGCATAAACAATATATTCGGATCCCTCGTAGTCAAGAGAAAAGACATTCTCATTGGTGGACCGCATCTTTTCAACGATCGCACTGCCAAGGCATGCATCCCCGCGAAAATAATCCTTTCCGACCTCTTTTTTGTCAGAATGCGCGATCACATGGTATCCGCGGTCAAGCAGCAGCACTTTGCAGTCTCCCTGCGCAGCCAGTTCCTCCGCGATCGACTGCAGACGCTGGATGGAAAAATCCATGGCAACAACGCTCTTTCCGTCGCACAGGGTTTTCGCCAAAGAGATCATGACCGTCCGCGTTTCGACATCAAGATAGGGATCCACAATGGCAACTCTTCCGATACTCGCCCGCGCATCCACATACCAGGGTCTTTCCGTCGCCTCATACCCTTCCTCCGGCACCCAGTCCGTACCGTCCAGATACTGGCCGTTGATATAGCCGTAAATACCGTCACAGTTTTTGGATGTGATATTCAAAATCGCAAAAGACTGGTTGACCAGGTAATCCCGGATCTCCTGCTGGGAGCGGCCGTCACGGATCATGTTGTCGAGACTGTAACCTGCAAGTCTTAAGATGTCCACACCTGTCGAGAGATACTTATCGATCTGCTCTGCAGAGGATTCGGCGTTCAGTTCGCTGATCTTAATGATCCTTTCCCTGGTCTCCGCATAAAGACGGGCATAATAGACCAAAATCACCCCGATAAAGAGCAGGATGATGACCGAAGTAAAGAGCATGGTCTGTACATAATAGGGTTCCGTTTTTCTGCGCGGTCTCATGCTTTGTTTTGTTCCCGTCTATTTTACGATCGTAATGTCATTGCCGAACCACTTAACGGAGATCTTGCCAAGTGTTCCGTCGGCCTTCATCTCGCTCACGATCTCCTGCACCCGGTCCCGCAGTGCATGATCATTCTTCCTGAAACCGATCGCCAGGCTCTCTTCCCCGAAACTGTCGGGCAGAACAAAGAAGCGTTCCTCGCTTCTGGCCATATAGTAGTAAGCAGCCACGGAATCGATGAGGCCGGCATCCAGCCTGCCCTCCGTCAGTTCCTTAAGCATTTGGATGTTATCCGGATATTCCGCGATCGTGATCTCCGCGGATAACGAAGAAGCTTTCAGCGCTTCCTGCGCCGTCGAGCCGGACTGCACGCCGACGCTCCTGCCGGACAGATCCGATACGCTCTTGGCAGAGCTGCTTGCAGGCACCATGAAGATCAGTTCATTGCGCATGTAAGGTTCTGACAGGTTCATGGCCACCGCGCGCTCCTGCGTTACCGAGAGCGCATTCCATATGCAGTCAATGGTGCCGTTATTGAGTTCGTTTTCTTTTTCATCCCAGTCAATCGGGTGCTTTACGAGAGATACGCCCAGTCTGTTGCATACTTCCTGTGCCACATCCAGATCAAAGCCCACGAGTTCACCGTTCTCGTCCGTGAATCCCATGGGCGGATAGTTCGCATCAAGGCCCAGTACAAACTCTTTCTTGTCGAGCACTTTTTGCAGGGAATCATCTGTCTGCACACTGCTGTCTTTACAGCCCGCAAGCATGGCAAGCACTGCAGTAAGCAGGATAGGCAGGATCATTTTGATCAAACGTTTTTTATTCATCTTCTGACACCTTACATTACTAAACCGCGATCAGCTGCGAACGCTCATGGCGCGATGCGATCCTGATCTGAAAATCATCCGGTTTGTATACGTTGTCATCCATCAGGATCTCCAGCCTGACCGTCTCATATGCCAGCTCTGCCAGATTATTTTCCGCACTCAGATGTCCCAGGACAACGGTCTTTAAATTGTCATGAAGTAGTTTACATAACAACTGACCGGACAATTCATTGGACAGATGTCCCCTGTCTCCCAATATCCTGCATTTGAGCGGATAAGGGTAACGTCCCACCTGCAGCATATGCACATCATGATTGGCTTCCAGAAGCAGGGCATCCACGCCCGCAAAACTTTCCACCGTGTAATCGCTGAAGATCCCGAGGTCGGTTACGATCCCTGCCGAACGGTCTCCCTGTTCGATGCGGTAGGCAACCGGCTCATTTGCATCATGCGATACCGCCACGGGATGAATGATCAGATCCGATATGGCAAACGGTTCATCCGCCGTGATCTCCGTAAACAATCCCTCCGGGATCGCCCCGAGATACGAGGATGCCAGAATTCCCTCGATCGTCCCTCTTGTTGCATACATCGGCAATCCGTATTTTCTGGCCAGTACGCCAATCGATGCGACATGGTCCGAATGCTCATGCGTGATCAGGATGCCGTCCATTTCGGAGGTCTTCAGACCGATCTCGTTCAATCCCGCTTCGATCCGCTTCCCGCTGATCCCGGCATCCACGATCAGATGCGTGTGATCGCTGCCCACATAAATACAATTACCGCTGCTGCCGCTTGCGATGCTGCATAACTCCATTTCTACTCCCCCTTATACGGATCTTACATGATCCATTTGATCACTAATTTGTCCCCTGTTTTCAGTTGCTCCGTGTATTGCGCCTTTTTCCCGTTCAGCAGGGTTTCGACACCCTTGCCCTGCGGTTTGCTCAAGTCAAAATCAATATAATCAAAAACATCAACAAAGATAAAGGAATCTTTCCCTTTAAGATGCACGATGTTGTCATTTACCATGACGTCGATCCCATCCTGCGGTTGCTGTTCCTGACCGCCGTCCTTTTCCGGTTCCGCTTCCGGTTCCGTCTCCGGATCATTTTCTTCATCATAGTAATCCGGCATTTCTTCATCATCGGATTGCTCACTCTCAAAAAGGGCATCTTCTTCCGCTTCCTGATCCTTCTCGACATCCGATAAGGACAGTTCTTCCATCGTCCAGATCACGGCAAAATTGTCATAGACCAGCGTATCCAGATCGGCGCGTTTGTTGTTCACATAGATATACATATCCTTCTTCAGGAGCACGTCCATGAATTCCGTGATCTGTCTAACCGTATAGTAATTGCGCATCTCGATCACATCCCCCTCTGCGATCGCATAGAACTCCGACTGCAGCGATCCGTTTACAACGGCGAATTTCGGAAGCAGTACCTTCTGATCGTTCACGACAACGGTGATCGTCGCATCATATTCCGGAAGCTGCTTAATGTCCTGTGTTGCATCCGCACCGGCAGTGGATTCTTTGACCGTGATCTTATCCCCGGCCTGAATGGGCGCGTTCATGCTGACTTCCTTGCCGCCCACTTTGATCACGGCGGGCTCACCCAGTTCCCCGCGCACCATATGCGGTTTTCCGTTGACGGTAAAATGCAGTTCACGACCGCGTTTCGGAAACATTCCTTCGTTCGGGAATCCGAACTGCAGGGCCGCATCGGCAACGGTCAGATGTCCGTTATCGTAGAGTTTGATCCGCTGTCCGTTGAAGTTCACGAACACAAAGTTGTTGCGCTGGTCATAGAAATTCAGACAGATTCCGATCGGTGTCACAAACAGGGAATCACGCTTTGCATTCTCAAACTGGTAATCGATCTCTTTTAATACCTCGGAGCCGCGCAGCGCAACACGTTCCGCACTGATCCCGAGTTCTTTTGCAAGGTGTTCCGTAAAGCCCTTGATCTTTCCGCCGCCCCCGACCACGAAAACGGCACTGACGGATTTTCCGCCGTTTAATTCTTTGATCTTGTCCGCGATCTCCTTGGTCATGGACTGCATGACATCTTCCACGCAGGATAACACTTCATCGGATTTGATCTGTTTGGATAAGCCCATGATATCCTTGAACTTCACGGGACCCGGTTTCCCGGACGCGATCTTGATCTTTTCCGCCTCGATATAGTCTGTCAGGCAATGCTGCGCAATGGTATCCGTGAACTCGTCTCCGGCGCTCGGGATCATGCCGTAGGCCACGATGCTGCCGTCCTTGGTAACGGAGATATCACTGGTCCCCGCACCCACATCCACAAGTGCGATGTTTAACATGCGATACATCACGGGAACCGCCGCATGCATGGCAGCGATCGGCTCGAGCGTCAGATTCGCAACTTCCAGTCCCGCCATCTCAACGGATCTGTAAAGCCCGTCCACCACCTCATCCGGCAGGAAGGTAGCGATCAGTTCCACACCGATCTTTTTCGCTTTATGGCGTTCCAGCGACGTGATCGGATAATCGTTCAGGAAATATTTAACGACCGTATAGCCGACACTGTAGAACTTGATCCCCGAATCATTCTGCTCCTGGAATTCCTCATAAGCTTTTTCCAGACCGAGCATTTCCAAGGTGTAGATATGTTCCGCATCGACGACGGTATCATCGTCAAAGGTCAGTTCCGCACTTGTCGTGATCGTCTTTAAGACACGTCCCGCAGCGGCGATGCACACTTCGCCGAGTTCCTGCCCGAGTTCTTTTTCCAGCTTCTTCTTCACATCCGCGATCGTTAACGAAACCTGTTCGATATCGTGGATCTGTCCGTCAAGCATCGAACGGGTCTCATGTTCTTTCACGCATTGCGCCATTACATGAAACGTGTCGCCGGTCTTATAACCGACCGTACCGACAACACTTCTGGTGCCGATATCCAGGCCGAATACAATCTGTCCGGGGTTTTTCTTCTTCTCTGCCACAGCCGTCCCTCTTTTTGCTTTATGTAAACCAAATTAGTACTTTATGTTAACCATTTATCAAGCTGCCGGTAAACCTTTCCGGTGTCACCGTCATTTGTGATCACGCGGTCCGCACGGGTGCGGAATGCCTTCTCACTGAGCTGTCCCGCCATGATCGCACAAACCTTCTCTCTCGTATAGCCGCGGTCACGCATCAGGCGTTTCATGCGTTCTTTTCTCGGCGCATAAACATACCAAACCTCGTCAACGATCTCATCGCAGGTCGATTCAATGAGCAGGGCCGCTTCGAAAAAGAAAAAATCAAAGCCGTCCGCTTCCGCCTGTGCAGCGATTTTTCCTGCCTCACGCTTTACGAGAGGATGCACGATGTCATTGACTGCCAAGAGGCGATCTGCTCTTCCAAAGATCGCAGCGCTCATTTTGCCGTGGTCGATTTTCTGATCGTCTCCAAGGATCCCTTCTCCCAAAAGATCGATCAGCGGCTGATAACACGGTCCGTCCGGCTCCTCCAGTTTCCAGGCAAGTTCGTCTGCCTGCAGCACCATGCAATGGCAGTGTGTGCGCAGGTAGTCTAAGATGATCGATTTTCCGGCGCCAACGCCGCCTGTGATCCCTATTTTTCTCATTTTACTTCGCGGAGTACCAGGTATCGCCGTCGTGCATGTCGACCTCTAGTTTAACGGCGAGGTCTGCAGCATGCGTCATTTCTTCGAGTAAGATCTGATGAACCGCTTCCAGTTCATCCGGATATGCTTCGATCAGCAGTTCGTCATGTACCTGCAGAAGCATTTTCGATCGCAGGTTTTCCTGATCCATCCGCTTCATGACACGGATCATGGCGATCTTCATGATGTCGGCTGCCGTGCCCTGGATCGGTGCGTTCATAGCGACCCGCTCACCAAAGGAACGCTGCATGAATACGTTCGAGTGCAGTTCCGGGATCGGCCGCCTTCTGCCAAACATCGTCTTTGCATAACCGTCTTTTTTGGCACCCTTTACCAGTTCATCGACAAAAGCCTTGACCTGCGGATAGGTCTCAAAATACCGTTCGATATAGTCTGCCGCTTCCGCTTTCGAAATACTTAAGTCCTGTGACAGGCCGAACGAACTGATCCCGTAAATGATCCCGAAATTGACGGCTTTGGCATTGCGCCTTAGCTGCGGTGTCACTTCCGATAACGGCACATGAAATACCTCCGATGCCGTGATGGCATGAATATCATCCGCACGCCGGTAAGCGGCGATCAGCTTTTCATCCCCCGACATATGCGCCATGATGCGCAGTTCGATCTGCGAATAATCCGCGTCGACAAACACGCACCCGTCTTTTGGCACAAACGCTTTTCGGATCAGTCTCCCCTCTTCCATACGGATCGGGATGTTCTGCAGATTCGGATCTGCGGAACTGAGTCTTCCGGTGGCGGTGATCGTCTGGTGGAACGTGGAACGGATCCGGTCGTCCGCATCAACATATTCCATCAGGCCTTCCGCATAGGTCGACCTTAACTTGGCTATGGTCCGGTAGCGCAAAATATGCTGTACGAACGGATGCTCCTCTGAAAGTTTTTCCAGCACATCCGCTGCCGTGGAATATCCGGTTTTGGTCTTCTTGCCACCTGGCAGTCCCATCTTCTCAAACAGAATCTCTCCCAGTTGTTTGGGCGAGTTGATATTAAAGGCTTCGCCTGCTTCCGCATAGATGGTCTCTTCCAGCTGCTGCATTTCCGCAAGGAGCGTTTCCGAATAGGCCTGAAGTTCTTCTTTTTTGACAAGGATCCCTTCCCGTTCCATGCGGAATAAGCAAACGCAGAGCGGCATCTCGATCTGCGTAAAGAGATCCCACATTTCCTGCGCTTTTAATTTCTTCTCAAGAACCGGCGCACCAAGGAAGCAGACCCGTGCCAGATCACAGGCATAATCCCGTACCTCCTCTGCCTGCCCCGTCAGAGCCTCCGGTATGGTCAGCTTTCCGAAACGTTCTTTATAACCCCGGATCATCATGGACAGATGCTCACCGGCAATGTCTTCCAGATCATAATCGTTCTTCAGGGGATTCAGCAGATACGCCGCGATGGCACAGTCAAACAGATGCGTGCCGGCATGCTCCATATCCAGTTCCCCGAAGAGATGCATCTGCCTCTTGAGCGCGAATGTGCTGACGGTATGGTTGCCCGCTCCCGCACAGACCGCACGGATATGATCCAGCAGATACGATTCCGTGATAAATCCCTGTACCGGCAGGAAACAGACTTCCTCCGCGGATACGCAAAGAGAAGCGCCGTATGTGACTTTTCCGTCCGCCAAAATCATAAATGAGGTTTTTTCGGCCTTCATGCAGTTGTCGAAAACCTGCTCTGCTTCGGATAAATCTTCCACGATCCGATAGACGGTTGCCGCGTCATTTTCCTGCTCTGCGTTTTCAAAACGCGGCAGGATATTTTTAAAGCCGAGTCTTTTGACGATTTTGTAGGCTTCCTGTGTATAGAGATCTGCAATGGCAAAATCGGACTTCGTAAATTCGATCGGTGCGTTGGTGTCGATCGTTGCCAGTTTCTTGGACAGCTCCGCCAGATCGAAATGCTCCGTAAGTGTCGCTTTCACGGATGCTTTGGAGATCTCTCCGATGTGCTCCTTCAGGTTCTCGATCGTGCCGTATTCCTGAACGAGTGCCGTCGCCGTTTTCTCCCCGATCTTGGGTACGCCCGGAATGTTGTCGGAGGAATCACCCATCAGCGCTTTGAGCTCGATGACCTGCGCGGGCGTGATGCCGTAGCGGTCGATCACATCCTGCGTGTAGTAGTCTTCCACCTCCGTCTTGCCGCCCTTGGTCTTGGGAATGCGGATCCGGATACGGTCCGTTGCGATCTGTAAGAGATCGCGGTCCCCCGATACGAGCGATACGGCGATGCCCTGCTCTTCGGCGCATTTTGCAAGGGTTCCCAGCAGATCGTCCGCCTCGTAACCTTCCAGTGTGACGACTTTGATCTGCATGGCTGCAAGCAGTTCACGAAGTACCGGCATCTGCTCCTTCAGTTCCGTAGGCATCGGTTTGCGCGTGCCTTTATAGGCATCGTACATCTTATGCCGGAATGTCGGTGCATGCAGGTCAAAAGCAACTGCCAGATAAGCAGGTTCTTCTTCCGTTAAGATCTTAAAGAGAATATTTAAGAAACCGTAAATGGCATTGGTGTGTTCCCCCAATGCATTTGTCAGATCAGGAAGCCCGTAAAAGGCTCTGTTTGCTATGCTGTTTCCGTCGATCAGAACTAATTTATCTTGCATGATTTTACAGATAATACAGATACAGGTACATCATTTCCCATACGAGAAACAGACCTGCAACGGTCAGAATGAGTCTTCTGACCACCGCCGCCAGATTGTGCCATCTGATATACTGCTCCATGATCTGGATCTTCTCTTTCAGTTCGGAATGCAGGTCAAAGGAAGTCCCATCTTCCAGGCGGGCCAAAGCTTCCTTTAGCAGATAAGAGGTCTCCATCTCGTTATAACAGGTTTTGCAAGTGCTGATGTGCCAGAGGAATACTTCCAAACGTTCGCCCGTTAAGGCATCATCAACAAAATCCTGTATATATTGTTCACTTTCCTGGCAAGTCATAAGTCTCCCTTACCTAAACTCTGACAAATATAATATACACTAAATATTGTGCTGTTACAATGCAAAATATACCATAATTTGCAACCGTCTACTCTTTCAGACGTATGAATGTCTGCACGTTTTTGTAATTGATCAGCTGGTAATCCACATAGATGACCCGGTCCGAAACCGCAGCCTCCGGCAGGCCCGATACGGACAGCTCGTAAGCCAGCTGCATGATCTTATCGGCTTGCCCCTTGGCGTCATTGTAAACGGTGCCTTCCAGTTTCTTCATCTTGACCATTTCCAGTGCCTCATCCACACCGTTGATCCCAACGACCAGCGGCAGGAGCGCGCCCTTATGCTGTACGGCGTCAAGCGCACCGAGTGCCATATCATCATCATTCGCGATGACCATTTCGATCTGCGTGGGATAGGAGTCAAGCAATACGCTCATCTTGGAATCCGCCTGGTTACGGTTCCAGTTTGCGATCTCATCACCAATCTTCTCAATGGCAAACCCGGCCTGCTGAATGGTCTCGATCGAAACCTGCGTCCGGATCAGCGCATCCTGATGCCCGATCTCTCCCTCCAGAATCACATACTGGATCACGCCGTCGTCATTTTTATCGATGCGTTTAAACCTTGCAGGGTCCGACAGCGCATCGATCACAAGCTGTGCCTGGAGCATACCCGACTGCTCCGCGTTGGCCCCGACATAATACAGTTTGCTCCAGCGGTTTAAGTCTTCCACGACCGGTTCGCGGTTAAAAAACACAACCGGCACGTCGGCATTTTTGGCCTTATCGATGATCACTGCAGTGTCCGTTCTATCGACCGGATTGACACAGACGGCGTCGTAGCCTTTGTCGATGAATTTGGCCACCTGATCGTTCTGTGTCAGCTGGCTTCCGCCGGCGCTGACGATATCCAAAAGGATCGCATCTCCCGTTTCCTTTTCTTTCTCTCTGGCCCACTCGTTCATGGCCTGCGTCATATCCGAAATAAACGTATCGTAGCCGTCATAAATGCTGACGCCGATCCGGATATTGTTCTTTTCTTCTGTTTTGCCGCGATCCTTAACCGGCGCGCATCCGGTTAGCAGGAGCAGTGCCAGCAGAAGGCATAATAATCGTGTTTTTTGTCTCATCCTTACCTCACATGCGGAAACAGCAGTTTCTGGTATGCTTCCTCATACATTGCATCATGGTCGACCACTTCATAGCGGATCGTGTGATCTGTCGTTATCGTTCCGCCCGATAAAACTTCCGTAAGCCCCAGATAGCCGATACTGAACTCATCCTGGTAGACCAGCGATTTGATCAGCCGGTTATCCAGGTAATATACACTCTTACTGCTGTTGGCGATCCCGTAGATCTTAATGTCCTTATTCAGGTTCACGGTCGCATCGAGCAGTTCTTCCATGGAACTGTTATCAAGCGCCACAACAACATCCACGGCTTCTTCCGTCAGTTCCCTCTGCAGGAAAAACTGTGCTTTTTTGTTCCGTTCCTGCTCGTTTCTCTCCCACAGCACGATCTCATCGGCAAACGTAACGCCTGCATTCTGTATGGCATCAAGTCGCTTTTTCACACTGTCACGCTCGGTATGATCCGCGATCAGGGCAACCTTGATCCATTCCTTTTCGTTTTCGGCAATGGTTTTTGCCAGCGAAACGGCCATTTCCGTATCATCCGCCGCCAGGCATTCGTCATTCCCGATACCGCTCTCCACGAACAGATACGGGATCTTCGGCCTGACATGCTCCATGTATTCGCCGACCGCCTTAGCATCGCAGGCTGCGATCAGCAGGGCATCCGCACCGTTTTCGATTTCCCGGCCGATCAGGGAGATCTGCTCCATGGCGTCTTCTTCCGACGACATGGTGATCAAAGTCACTTCCGCGTTGAGGTCCCCTGCTGCCAGTTCCGCTCCCTGCTTTAAGCTCTCCCATCTTGCGGAATCGGAACCGTATACGATCAGGGATACCTGCCGGATCGGATCTTCACGGTTATTCACATAGACATAATACGCAAATTCAAGAATGAGTGCCAGGATCATCGCGAGTGCCAGGACCAGGGCGGGTCTTAGTCTGATCTTCATTTCAGTTCCCCTCCCTTCTTATAATCCGCATACGAGATCTTCGGGAGGTGGATCGTAACCGTTGTCCCTTCATCCAGTTCGCTCGTCAAACTCAAACCGTAATCGCCCTTAAAATACAGCTGAATACGCTGATTGACGTTCCAAAGTCCGATCCCCGAACCTCTTCCTCTGGTCTTGCTCTTCTCTTTCAGGAGATTTTCCAGCACATCTTCCGGCATTCCCATGCCGTTATCCGTGACTTCAATAAAGATGTCGCCGTCTTTTTCATATCCTTTCACGGAGATCACGGAGTCTTCATCCATCGCTCCATAATAGATCGCATTTTCCAATAGCGGCTGCACGATGAGCTTGATCGTACAGCAATCTTCGATCGCCGGATCGATCTCTATGGTCGATGTGAATTTGTTTTTATAGCGCACCTTCTGGATGTTCAGATAGTTCTGTGCATGAACGATCTCGTCACGAATCGGAATGATGTTGTCTCCGCGGCTTAAACTGATCCGAAACAGCGTTGCCAGCGCCGTTACCGTCGTGATCGCGTCTTTATAGCGTTTACTTTCGATCATCCATACGACCGAATCCAGCGTATTATAGAGGAAATGCGGGTTGATCTGCGACTGCAGGGCATCCAGTTCGCTTCGGCGCTTATCCCGCTGCTCTTTGACCATGTCATCCATCAGTTTGCGCATCTGCTTGACCATGGAATTGATCGTTCTGCTAAGGTGCATGATCTCATGCGAGCCGCCGATGTAGATATTGTCAACGTCCAGATTGCCCTCCTCCAGCTGCCGCACGCTCTCGTCCAGTCTGCGCAGCGGATCGGTCACCCTGCTGGAAATGAACATGTTACCGAAGAGCACCAGAAAGATCGTGACGGTCAGGCTGATCAACGTAAAGATCCTGGTCTGTGCCATACTGAGCGACAGCTCTTTCATCGGCGTGACGCTGACGATCTTCCATCCGGTATAGCCGACCGTTTTTACGATCACGGAACGTTCGGCGCCGTTAAAGCGCTCTACATGGTCGCCATCCTCGTATTCAGTCGCTTTGATGTTGTTCTCCGCGATCAGTCCCGAATAGATCGCCTTCTGCCTGGGATGATAGATGATCTCCCCGTTGCGGTCCATCAAATACACATAACCGCTGCTCTTTTCATTCACCTTACTGAACATCTGCTCGATCGCAGAGAAATTCATATCGACCAGCAAAACGCCCCTGCCGATGCTTCCAAGATTCGTTAACTCCACGCTGCGGCTTAGGGATACGACCCAGTAATAACGGTAGTTGCTGTTTTCAAACAGGTTCTGTACATGCGGTGTGGAAAAATGGATATCCGCGATTTTTTCTTCCGCATTCCGGAACCATTCCTGTGCGCAAAAATCAACGCCCTCTTTGCGATTTGCAACCGGCGCCGCAGCGATCAGTGCGCCGTCTTCCGTCACGCAGGCGATACTGATCAGGTTATCCTTATTGGCCTCGTATAACAGGTCCATTTCTTCCACAAAGGAATCCTGGGCCAGGTCTTTTTTCTTGATCACGGAATAGTAATAAGAATCCGAAACACTCATCATATTCCGGATATAGGTATTCAGATTCCAGCTGACCTGTTCAAGCACCTGCTTGTCGTTTTCCACGGCACTCTCTATGGCTTTGGCGCTAAACTGCGAATAAAGCGCAAGGCCTAAGATCAGCATGCCGAAGACCGCGATCAGGGTAAACGAAATGGAAATGATCAGCTGGATATTACGCCGCTTATATGCTTTTGTGATCCTGTAAAAAAGCTGGTCAAACTTGAGTTTCATATATTTTTATCTGTTATCCGAATTCGAAAGTGTCTGCCGGTATTTGGCAGGGGATACGCCGTACTGTTTCTTGAACACGTAACTGAAATATGTCGGTTCCTCATAACCGACCATACCGGCGATCACATAGCTCTTCTCTTCCGTATTTTCCAGGAGAGACACCGCCTCCTCCATGCGGATCTTCGTCAGATAAGCCACAAAGTTCATGCCGGTTTCTTTCTTAAAGATCGAAGAAAAATATGTGGTGCCGACGCCCAGATGCTGACAGACCATATCCACCGAAAGATGAGAATCCTGATAGTGTTCCCTGATATAGGCAATGGCTTTCTCACCGAGAACTCTTGTGGCATCCTGGCGGTTCCTGCGGATAAACTGCATCAGGTCATTGCACAGTCCGTTCAGCCAGACGTTCATCTCATCAAAGGAGTGGAACTGCTCGATCGCATCAAAGAGTTTCTCCGGATCGCCGAGTTCGCTCTCTGCTTTATACATGGACGCAAGGCGGCTCAATTCGATCGCGATCTCCGTACACCACATCCGAAGCTGAGGAATGGAAACGGATGATTTTTTAAGATGCGACATGATCTCATTAACCGCATCCGTCATGGTCATTTCATCCCCGATCTTAATCTCCCTAAGCAGCCGCTCGATCAGTTTTTCATCAAGCGTCATGACTTCAGAGTTCTTCGGCTCCACGTCTCCGATATAGATCGCCTGGTCGGCGTCAAGAAGCATGCGGTACATGGCCGCTTCCCTGGCCTCCTCATAGGATCTTGCGATATCCCTGCTGTTTCCGTAGATCTTTCCGATGCCTGCCGTCGTATCGAGCCCGTATTGTTTCTTGGACATCTTACAGATCTTATCCATTCCGGCAATGAAAGCAGGCAGCGCCGATGTACTTTTTAAGCCTGCGATCACAACGACCGTTCCCAGATAGTTCATGCAGATGTGATCCGGTAAGTCGGAAAAGAATTCTTCGGTCATGTTTTTAAGCGAAACACCAAGCAAACCGGCATCAAGAGGCTGCAGGCCGGCCGTATCTTCTTCCTGTTTCAATACGCCGACCGCATAGAAGGGCGCATCCAGTTTCAGCTGATAATCCGCTGCATAGGCGGTGATCTGTTCCGTACTCAGTCTGCCTTCGAGAACGCCGATCAGAAACTGCTCCTTAAGGATCGGAAGACTGTCCTGATAGAACCGTTTCAGCCGGTCGATGTTATGCCTTCTGTCAAAATCCTCATCCAGGCGTTCCCGGATCTTGGCAAAAACCTTGATCAGTTCGTCCGCGTTGATCGGTTTTAAGATATATTCTTCCGCTTCTAAGCGGATCGCTTCCTGCGCATACTCAAATTCATCATAACCGGAGAATATGATGATCCTAGTTTCCGGCATAATGCTCTTCAGTTTTCTGCTAAACGTCAAACCGTCCATAAACGGCATCTGAATGTCCGTCAGCACAACATCCGGCGCATACTGTTCCGCTTTTTCCAGCGCATCTTCTCCGTTTTCCGCTTCTGCCACGACCTGATAGCCAATCGCATTCCAGTCCACGCATTTTGCGATCGCCTCTCTTGCATCGGCTTCGTCGTCTACGAGCATTACCTTATACA
>JAFYDQ010000124.1 GCA_017544705.1 Lachnospiraceae bacterium
AGAGAGCCGTTTCCGGCTCCGACTTTTCATCTGAACCCCGACGTGACCGATTTCTACGCATTTACCAAGGATGACGTGAGTCTTGAGAACTATCAGCATGGTGAGCAGATCACGAACATCCCGATCGCGATCTGAGGATAAACTGATTTCATTGCCGGTCGCAGATTGCATCGGAATCGGCGAAGTCATGAGAGATTATTTGATTAGGAAACAGAAGGAGAGAGCATGAACCTGATCGTAGGTGTTGATAAGAATTGGGCGATCGGCAACAAAGGCAAACTGCTGGTCAGCATTCCGAATGACATGAAGATGTTCCGGGCGGAGACAACGGGCAAGGTTGTGATATTGGGACGCAAGACGCTTGCGACATTTCCAAACGGGGCCCCGCTGAAGAACCGGACAAACATCATTCTGACCAGGGATGAAAGCTTTACGGCAGGCGATGCCGTCATTGTGCATTCGATCGAAGAACTGCTGGAAGAAGTGAAGAAGTATCCGCCGGAGGATGTCTACTTAATCGGCGGAGACAGTATTTACAAACAATTACTACCCTATTGCGACATGGCGATCGTAACCAAAACGGACCATGCCTTTGAGGCAGATGCATATTTTCCGAATCTGGAAGCAGATCCCGAATGGAAGATGACGGCAGAAAGCGAAGAGCAGACCTACTTCAGTTTAGAATATACATTTCAGCGCTGGGAGCGGATTAAATCATAAACTGATCTTGATTCCCATTATTGCCATCAATCAGCGATTACATCGATTTCATTCGTGATCGCTGATTTTTGTTGTATTTTTTGGTGGCC
Organism: Lachnospiraceae bacterium; assembly: GCA_017544705.1. GTDB lineage: Bacteria > Bacillota > Clostridia > Lachnospirales > Lachnospiraceae > UBA2868. Next base: position 810 of record JAFYDQ010000124.1, read on the forward strand.
TAATCAGCGAAAGCAACGAAATCGTGAGATTTCGTTGCTTTCCGATGCTTAATATCCCTGTTTTTGTCAACGATTACAGCGATTTGTTCGGTCTCCGCTGCTTCCCGATGTACAAGCCCTGAAATAGTCGGCGAAATGCATCGGGATGGGCGATTATCGCTGATTCCCGATGTACAAGCCCCTGAAATAGTCGGCGAAATGCATCGGGATGGGCGATTATCGCTGACTTTCGATGCACAGACACCTCCAGAGGTCAGCAAATATGGGCCCGACGGGCCCATAATAATTAATACACCACGCAGTTGCGGCCCTGGTGCTTGCCCTGGTAGAGCTTTTCGTCGGCTTTGGCGATTGATTCCTGGATGCCGGCATAATAATCATATTCTTCGAGGCCGAAGGTCATGGTGACGCAGATCGTGTTGGATTTGTACTGGAATTCGCTGTGCTCGATCTGGTTGCGCAGCTTGGCAAGTTCTAAGAAGGCATCATCGCCGTTCATCTGGTCAAAGACCAGCAGAAATTCTTCGCCGCCCCATCTGGCGGGTTTCCCTTTTCCGTTCATGAAATTCTTAAAGATCGTAGCCAGCTGGGTCAGGACATAGTCGCCTGCATCGTGGCCGTAGGTATCGTTGACTTTTTTGAAGAAATCGATATCGCAGATGGCAATCGAGAACGACTGGTTTAAGGACGGATATTTCTCCGCCATCATATGGAGATGGTCTTCCATGCTGCGCCGGTTGCTGAGGCCCGTTAAGGCATCTGCGCCGGCAAGCTGTTCGAGCTTCTTGGAATAGGCGACGATCTTGGATTCGCCGGCCGCGAATTTCAGATAATAGTATCTCGAAATGATCAGGAGTTTCACTGTGATCACGATCATGTTTAAGATGATCGTTGTGATCATGACGGAACGCGAGAGCGGCACGGATACGTTGTGGTAGAGCAGCAGGATCCCGATACCGCCGGACATTAAGCAGCATAAAACGGCAACGAGGGCTTTCAGCCACCTTGGAAAATCGACGCGGTAATAGACCAGAGGGATCAGCGTAAAAATCGCAAGCTGCAGGTTGAACCTGCTGTCAAAGAAAACGCAGAATACAACAATAAAGCATGCAAGGACCAGACAGTGCATGGTGGTCGTTGCATAGGACGGATATTTATAGGTGGCCAAAAGGACACCGAGATTGATCAGGAAAAAGATTAAGAACAGGATCAGCGCATGGATCCCGCAATGCGCGAAGATGATCGCATAAAGCACGGTGAGGATCGCATCGATAATGGACAGTATACGAACCAAAACCGTCATTTCCTTGGATTCGTTCTCGGCGGTGATCTCCTGGTTCAGCAGACTGTGAATATCTTCAAAAAACGACATGGATAAAATGCTCCGCAATATCGTGCTTTTTCAACAAAAACAGTATAGCACAGGCGCTTGACATTGTAAAACAATTAGCCGATAATTGAACTCAGTATATAAATGGGAAAGTAGGCGCTTTTTTAAACACCCTTTTCCGGAAAAGCGAGGAAAGAAACGTGTTAAACATCAGAGTGGAGAAGACAACGACTCCGAAACCGTTGCCGACTGCGGATAATCCGCTGAAATTTGGAACTATTTTTACGGATCATATGTTTGTGATGAACTATGAAACGGGTAAGGGCTGGCATGATGAGCGCATTGTCCCGTATCAGCCGCTGACGCTGGATCCTTCCGCGATGGTATTCCACTACGGACAGGAAATGTTCGAAGGCTTAAAGGCCTACAAGGCGGAAGACGGCAGAACGCTGCTATTCCGTCCCGACAAAAACATTGAGAGAGCAAATAACACCAACCGCAGGATCTGCATTCCGGAGATCCCCGCGGATGATTTCTTACAGGCGATCAAGGCCATTGTCAAAATGGATGAAGCATGGATCCCGACAAAGCCCGGTACATCGCTTTATATCAGACCGTTCATCATTGCGACGGACCCGTTCCTTGGCGTACGTCCCTCTGATACCTATCTTTTCATTATCATCTTATCGCCTGTGGGCGCATACTATCCGGAAGGGTTAAACCCAGTTAAGATTTGGATCGAGGATGAATATGTCAGAGCGGTTCGCGGCGGTGTCGGTGAAGCCAAGACCGGTGCCAACTACGTTGCCAGCTTAAAGGCACAGGTTAAAGCACATGATGAAGGTTATTCCCAGGTGCTGTGGCTTGACGGTGTTGAGAGAAAATACATCGAAGAAGTCGGTGCGATGAATATCTTCTTTAAGATCGACGGCAAAATCGTAACCCCGAAGTTAAACGGCTCCATTCTGCCGGGTGTCACCAGAGATTCCTGTATCCAGCTGTGCAAGTCCTGGGGACTGCCCGTGGAAGAGCGCAGGGTATCTGCGGATGAATTATTCGAGGCTGCCGAGAACGGGAAGCTCGAAGAGTGCTGGGGTTCCGGTACGGCTGCAGTCATCTCGCCGGTCGGCCATCTGCGCTGCGAAGACAAGGTATTCCAGATCGCGGACGGCGGCATCGGGGAACTCTCCCAGAAGCTTTACGATACCGTTACCGGCATTCAGCTCGGTAAGATCGAAGGACCGGAGGGCTGGGTTGTGACCGTCTAAGCGTAGCAACAGCACAGCAAAAAAGTCATAGAAAAACAGATAAAAGGAAAATCGTTTCAATGGAAAATAAAAAAGTCATGATGCTCGGAAACGAGGCGATCGCAAGAGGCGCCTATGAAGCGGGTGTGAAGGTTTCCGCCGCATATCCCGGTACACCGAGCACGGAGATCAGTGAAAATCTGGTGCAATATAAAGACAGCCTCTACTGTGAATGGTCGCCGAACGAAAAGGTTGCCATGGAGGTTGCGATCGGTGCATCCATCAGCGGCGTGCGCGCGATGGCTTCGATGAAGCATGTCGGCGTCAACGTCGCGGCAGACCCGCTCTATACCGTATCCTATATCGGGGTTACGGGCGGCCTGGTACTGGTTGCGGCAGACGATCCGGGCCTGTATTCTTCCCAGAATGAGCAGGATTCCAGAATGGTCGCAAGAGCCGCGCAGGTGCCGGTCATTGAGCCTTCCGATTCGCAGGAAGCCAAGGACTTCATGAAGTTTGCGTTTGACTTAAGCGAACAGTATGATACCCCGGTGATCTTACGCACCACGACAAGACTGGCCCATTCCCAGGGGCCGGTGGAACTGTGTGAGCGTAAGGAAGTACCGGATAAGGTTTATGAGCGCAACGTTGTCAAAAACGTCATGATGCCGGGTAACGCCAAGATCAGGCACCTGGCCGTTGAAGAACGTGAGAAGAAACTGATCGCGGATTCCTGTGATTTTGCCATCAACCGTGTCGAGATGAACGACACGAAGATCGGCGTGATCACAAGCGGTATTCCGTATCAGTATGTGAAAGAAGCCCTGCCAAATGCTTCCGTATTAAAGCTCGGGCTCGTCAATCCGCTGCCGCGGAAACTCATCGAAGATTTTGCGGCCAAAGTCGAAACCCTCTACATTGTTGAAGAACTGGATCCGCTGATCGAGCTGCAGGTGAAGTCCTGGGGCATTAAGGCGATCGGCAAGGAGATATTCACCGTCCAGGGCGAGTACAGTGCGAACATGCTCAGAAAAGCGATCCTGAAGGAAGATCTGGATCTTTCTGCTCCCGCACAAGTGCCGATGCGTCCGCCGATTTTGTGCCCGGGCTGCCCGCACAGAAGCGTGTATTCCGTACTCAACAAACTGAAGATCCACGCGGCCGGTGATATCGGCTGCTATACACTCGGTGCCGTGGCGCCGCTTTCCGTCATCGATACGACGGTCTGCATGGGCGCATCCATTTCCACGCTGCACGGCATGGAGAAAGCAAAAGGAAAAGAATACATCAAGAACTGGGTTGCCGTGATCGGCGATTCCACGTTTATGCATACGGGTGTCAATTCCCTGATCAACATGGTTTATAACCAGGGAACCGGAACGGTCATGATCCTCGATAATTCAACGACCGGCATGACGGGACACCAGGACCATGCGGCAACCGGCAAGACCCTGCAGGGCGACGTGGTTCCCGCGATCAACATCGTGGAGCTTTGTAAGTCGCTCGGGATCAAAAACGTAGAAGAAGTGAATGCGTTTGATACCGAAAAACTTGCGGAGGTTGTAAAACGCGAGGTTGCAAAGGACGAGGTTTCCGTGATCATCACGAAATCTCCCTGCGTACTGTTAAATAAGACGCCGGTTACCAAACGCTGCGTTGTGGATCCGGTGAAATGCAAGCAGTGCGGTGCCTGTCTTAGACCCGGCTGTCCTGCGATCACAAAGGGAAAAGATGGGTTTACCGTGATCAACGATACGATGTGTAACGGCTGCGGACTGTGCAGGCAGTTATGCAAATTTGACGCAATCGGAGAAAACTAAATGGAATCACGCATCCTCATGATCTCAGAGCGAAAATCCATGATCGTCAATGCGCTGGTGGAAGGGCTTCAGAAAGAAGGCTTTCAGCTTGTTGTATCCCCGACGGATTTACGGAAACTGCCTGGGATCCAGAATCCGCCGCAGATCCTGTTATTCTATCTGCAGGATTCCGATCCGGATACGGATATGACCACGCGGATGCGCATCCTGCAGGAGTATATTGCAGGGCGTGTTGAAAATCGCGAGCAAATCGCTTTATACCTGCTTGGAACGGCAGAAGAACTGGCGGAAGCCAAGAGTCTCCTGCCGCCCGATTATATCAAGGGGATGTTCATCCGGCCTTTCCGCGCGGATGACGTTGCCAGGACGATCCGGGAAGGGATCGATAACGATGCGTTCGTTAAGGTCAAAAAGCGGGTCCTGGTCGTGGATGATGACGCAACGATGCTTCGGACCATGAAGGAAGGCCTGTCCAAGAATTATCAGGTTTATACGGCCAATTCCGGGATGAATGCGATCCAGCTGCTCATCAAGACGCAGGTGGATCTGATCTTACTGGATTATGAGATGCCGGTTGTCAAAGGTCCGCAGGTTCTGAATATGATCCGCTCTGACGCGAACATGAAAGATACGCCGGTCATGTTTTTGACTGCCAAGAGCGACAGGCATACCATCTCCGAGATTTTGAGCACGAAACCGGAGGGGTATCTCTTAAAGAGCCTTCCGCAATCGGCTATTCTGCAGGCGATCGCCAACTTTTTTGCCGAAAAATAACGCAGAGATTTACGGGATGATCGATGAAGAAAGCGTTTTTTATTATTTTAGGAATCCTCGTGTGCTTTGTGATCGGGTTTATCTTTATTTCGCAGAGCATGAAAAACGAGGAACCGGAGAGTGCGAACCGTAAGATCGCGCTGCTCATGAACGGCAGCAGGACCGACCACAGCTACTGTCAGGCGCAGTATGAAGGCATGCGCGCTTATGAGGAAAAATCAGGCGACACGGTTGCCTACTATGACAACGTGCAGCCCGACGTGCGCTATTTAACGCTGGTGGAAGATCTCATTGCCGCCGGTTACGGGATCATCGTATGCGATTCCTATGTGTACGAACCGATGATCACGGAGCTTGCGCACGAGCATCCCGATGTCTATTTCTTAAATGCAACCGGTACGGACACGGCCGGCAATTATTCCTCCTATCTGGGACGCGTCTATCAGGTCCGCTATCTGACCGGCATTGTGGCCGGCATGCAGACCAAGACCAACAAGATCGGATATATTATCGCTTCGCCGACACCCGAGACGATCCGGCAGGCCAATGCGTTCACGATCGGCGTGCGCAAAGTCAACAGCGAAGCAACCGTCTATATCCGCCACACCAACCATTGGAACAACGATAAGATCGCAGAAACCGTCACGGAGAAGCTGCTCAAGGAGCAGGACATCGACGTGATGACTTTGCATACCAATACGATCATGCCCCTGCGTGTTGCGGATGAGCGGGGCATTTATACGATCGGCAATAACCGGGACAACCATGAACTGTTCCC
>JAFYDQ010000125.1 GCA_017544705.1 Lachnospiraceae bacterium
CATTCATGATGCGGGACTTCCGTGGGAACTGGGACTTGCGGAAACACACCAGACATTGATCCAAAACGGACTCAGACAGCGCGTGATCATCGAGACGGACGGCAAACTCATGTCCGGCAGGGATGTTGCGATCGCAGCGATCCTTGGTGCCGAGGAATTCGGGTTTGCTACGGCACCGCTCATCACGCTCGGTTGTGTGATGATGAGAGTCTGCAACTTGGATACCTGCCCGATGGGGGTTGCCACCCAGAATCCGAAGCTTCGTGCGCGCTTTACGGGCAAGCCAGAATATGTGGAAAACTTCATGCGCTTTGTCGCAAGGGAACTGCGCGAATATATGGCAAAGCTCGGCGTAAAAACGGTTGATGAACTGGTCGGCAGAACGGATCTTTTAAAGAAAAAGGAAGGCTTATCCGGTGCCGCAAAACGGATCGACTTAAGCGGCATTCTCTATCAGAGCGAGAACAGTGCATGCACGTTCGATGAAGCGGCGGTTTATGATTTTGACTTAGCGCATACCAAAGACGAAGAGAAGCTGCTTGCCAATCCGCAGATCAAAAAAGCAATCGAGACGCAGAAGAAAACGGATATGAAGATCGAGATCGGCAATACGGACCGCGCATTCGGTACGCTGCTTGGTTCGGCGATCACGATGGCGCATGCAGCAGGCCTTCCGGAGGATTCGGTTACGATCCACTGCAAGGGTGCTGCAGGACAGAGTTTTGGCGCATTTATCCCTTCCGGCCTGACACTGGATGTTACGGGAGACGCCAACGATTATCTCGGAAAAGGTTTATCCGGCGGAAAGATCATCTTAAAAGCTGCCGATGATGCCGGCTATGAAGCCGAAGACAATATGATCGCAGGAAACGTTGCACTCTACGGTGCAACATCCGGGGAAGTTTATATCGCAGGTATGGCAGGCGAGCGGTTCTGCGTGCGTAATTCCGGTGCTTCGGCCGTTGTGGAAGGCGTCGGCGAGCACGGCTGCGAATATATGACCGGCGGCAGATGCGTGATCTTAGGACCCACCGGCAAGAACTTTGCAGCAGGTATGAGCGGCGGGATCGCCTATGTCTATGACGAACACAACCGCCTCTATCGGAACCTGAACAAGGAAATGGTTCTGATGGAACAGATCGAGAACAAAACGGATCGTGAGGAACTGCAGAAGATGCTCGAAAACCACGTCCGCTATACCGGTTCCAAAAAGGCCGCGCAGATCCTGGAAAGCTTTGAAGAGGAACTGCCGAAATTTAAGAAGATCATTCCGGAAGATTACAAGAAACTGATCGTCATGACGGGGATGTATGAAGAACAGGGCATGAGCCATGAGGATGCCCAGATCGAAGCGTTTTACGCATGTACCGGACAAAACAACGGGTGATTTTGGAGAGGAAAAATGGGAAAGACAACAGGATTTATGGATTATGAACGGATGGACGGATGCGTGAAAAGTCCGGCGGAAAGACTGCAGGATTTCAATGAATTTCACGATGCTCTCAAGCTCACGGAACAGCAGAAACAGGGCGGCAGATGTATGGCCTGCGGTGTTCCTTTTTGCCAGTCGGGAGAAAAACTTGCCGGTATGATCTCAGGTTGCCCCCTGCACAACCTGGTTCCGGAAACCAACGAACTCGTCTATCGCGGGAATTTTGAACAGGCATACTACCGGCTCAGCACCACGCACGGGCTTCCGGAATTTACATCGAGAGTCTGTCCGGCGCTCTGTGAAAACGCCTGCACCTGCGGCCTGCATACGGAACCCGTATCGACGAAGGAAAATGAAAAAGCGATCATCGAATATGCATTTGCAAACGGTCTGGTCAAGGAAGAAGTACCAAAGAGCCGGACCGGCAAGAAGATCGCGATCGTAGGCAGCGGCCCTGCAGGGCTTGCTGCGGCACAGCTCTTAAACAGAAGAGGTCATCTGGTTACGGTTTTTGAGAAAAACGACCGGGCCGGCGGACTGCTCAGGTATGGCATTCCGAACATGAAACTGGACAAACGCATCATTGACCGTAGGATCGCTCTGTTGGAAAATGCAGGCGTGACGTTCCGCTACGAGCTGAATGTCGGAAAAGATATCACGGGCGATGAGTTGCTTGAACAATTTGACCGTGTGATCCTTTGCGGCGGTGCCGGGAATCCGAGAGATTTAAAGGCGGACGGAAGAGAGACGAAGGGCATTTATTTTGCCGTTGATTTCTTGTCGGAAGTCAGCAGGAAGCTGATGGATCTGGATTATGATTCCAAGGAACTGATCGAAAAGCAGCCGTTTTCCTTCGGCAAAGTCGCGGGAAAGAAAGTGATCGTTGTCGGCGGCGGCGATACCGGCAATGACTGTGTCGGTACCGTGTTAAGGCTTCAGGCAGCACATGTGATCCAGCTGGAAATGATGCCAAAGCCCGCGGAAGAGAGAACAGCAAATAACCCCTGGCCCGAATGGCCGAAGGTCTTAAAGACCGACTACGGCCAGGAGGAAGCGATCGCACTGCAGGGGGAAGACCCCAGGATCTATCAGACAACGATCAAGGCATTTGTCCCGAATAAACAGGGGAAACTGAAAGCGGTGCAGACGGTTTCCTTAAAATCCGTAAAAGATAAAAAGACCGGCCGCATGAAGATGGAAGAGGTTGCTGGATCCGAACAGGAATTAAAGGCAGATCTGGTTTTGATCGCAGCAGGATTCTTAGGCCCGCAGGCTTATACCCTGGATACCTTCCATGTGGAACCGGACGGCAGATCAAATGCAAAAACCGATCCGGATGCGTTTGAAACCTCCACTAAGAGAGTGTTCACGGCCGGGGACATGCACAGCGGCCAGTCGCTCGTGGTCCGGGCGATCGCAGAAGGCAGGGCGGTCGCAAAAGCAGTGGATGAATCCTTAATGGGATATTCCAATCTCTGAATATTTGTTTGATTCACAAAATTTTTTGTTCTTGCAAATTTCGTATACTTCTTATATGATGTATACGACAAAGGCGTCATAAGGGGCATACTATGCCCTTTATGGACGTTATTTTTTTACATTTTTTCAATAGAAGAGGAGGATTGAAAAATGTCTTATGTTGATGAAGTCTACGATCGTGTCGTAGCGCAGAACCCTGCACAGCCGGAATTTCATCAGGCTGTCAAGGAAGTACTCGAGTCCCTTCGTGTCGTGATCGAAGCAAACGAAGAAGAGTACAGAAAGGATGCATTGCTGGAGAGACTGACCACACCGGAACGCCAGATCTTATTCCGTGTTCCCTGGGTGGATGACAAGGGCCAGGTACAGGTAAACAATGCGATGAGAATCCAGTTCAATTCCGCGATCGGCCCCTACAAAGGTGGCTTGCGTCTGCATCCTTCGGTAAATCTCGGTATCATTAAATTCCTGGGATTTGAACAGATCTTTAAGAACAGCTTAACGGGTCTTCCGATCGGCGGCGGCAAGGGCGGTTCCGATTTTGATCCGAAGGGCAAATCCGATCGCGAAGTTATGGCATTCTGCCAGAGCTTCATGACGGAGTTATTCAAATATATCGGCGCTGACACCGACGTACCGGCAGGTGATATAGGAACGGGTGACAGAGAGATCGGTTTTATGTACGGCCAGTACAAGAGACTGACAGGCCTTTACGAAGGTGTTCTGACCGGTAAAGGTTTATCCTACGGCGGATCTTTGGCACGTACGGAAGCAACCGGTTACGGTCTTCTTTACATGACGGAAGAAATGCTTAAGAG
>JAFYDQ010000126.1 GCA_017544705.1 Lachnospiraceae bacterium
ATGGAGATCAGTCCCGTTTATATTGCGCAGGCAAGCCAATATGCAGAAAATGTTTATTTTGGCAAACCCTGCGGTCTGATGGATCAGATGGCTTCCTCCGTAGGAAGTCTTGTCAATATTGATTTTAAAGATCCGGCCGATCCGAAGATCACGAAGGTGGACGTTGATTTTGCCAATTTCCGACACAGCCTCTGCATCGTGGATACCAAGGGCGATCATGCCAACCTGACGCCGGAATATGCTGCAATCCCCGGGGAATTAAAGACGCTTTGTCATTTCTACGGATGCGAATATCTTCGCGAATTGGAGGAAGAACGGTTTTATAAAGAGTTACCGAAGGCACGGGAGGCAGCAGGGGACAGAGCCGTCCTTCGCGCGATCCATGTCTATGAAGATCACAAACGGGTCAGCAAACAGGTTGCAGCGCTGAAGGAAGGCCGCTTTGATGATTTTAAAGAACTGATCATCGAATCCGGGAACAGCTCGTTCGAATACCTGCAGAATGTATATCCGTGCAGCGATGTGCAGAATCAGGGCGTGTCCGTTGCATTGGCGCTGAGCGAGAAATTTCTGAAAGGAAAAGGCGCGTGGAGAGTACACGGCGGCGGTTTTGCAGGAACGATCCAGGCGTTTGTTCCCGATGAGATGGTGGAAGAATATCGCAAATATATGGACGGATTTCTCGGCGAAGGAAGCTGCCATGTTCTGAAAGTTCGCAAATACGGGGGGATGCAGATTCTATGAGAAACCTTTGGATCGCAGCACTAGCCGAATATGCGGTACGCAGCAGGCTGATCACGGAAGAAGAACGGATCTATTCCACAAACCTTTTGTTGGATGTTCTGCAGCTTGATGACTATGCGGAACCGGAAGATCAAGATGAGGTCCTGCGCCGGGCGGATGATCTTGAAACGATCTTAAAAGCACTGTTGGATGATGCCGTCAGCAGAAATCTGATCGAGGACAGTGTTGTTTACAGGGACCTGTTTGATACGAAGATCATGAACTGCTTTGTCCCGCGCCCGTCAGAAGTGATCCGGAATTTTAACGAACGCTATCAGGATTCTCCGCAGAAAGCGACCGATTATTTCTATGAGATCTCCAAAGCGTCCGATTACATCAGAACCTACCGGATCGCAAAAGACATCAAATGGAAAGCAAAGACTCCGTATGGGGATCTGGATATCACGATCAATCTGTCCAAGCCGGAAAAAGATCCGAAAGCGATCGCAGCTGCAAAGAGTGCGAAGCAGACCGGTTATCCCAAGTGCCAGCTCTGTGTGGAAAATGAAGGATATGCAGGCAGGGTGAATCATCCCGCAAGGGAAAATCACAGGATCATGCCGGTTACGATCTTAGGAGAAGACTGGGGATTTCAGTATTCACCCTATGTGTATTTTAACGAACACTGCATCCTGCTGAACCGGAAGCATGTGCCGATGACCATTGACAAAGCGGCATTTGCAAAGTTATTTGATTTTATCCGGCAGTTCCCGCACTATATGATCGCGTCCAATGCGGACCTGCCGATCGTCGGAGGATCGATCCTCTCACATGAGCATTTTCAGGGCGGGCACTATGAGTTTCCGATGGCCAGAGCCGGGATTGAAACGCCGGTGACGATCCGGGGCTTTGAAGATACGGAAGCCGGGATCATCAACTGGCCGATGTCCGTGATCCGGATCCGGAACAAAGATGCCAACCGTCTGGTGGAACTGGCAGACCATATCCTAAAAAGCTGGCGATCCTATACGGATGAAGAGGCGTTTGTTTATGCGGAAACGGATGGCGAACCGCACAATACGATCTCACCGGTCGCAAGAAAACGCGACGGGTTCTATGAAATGGATCTGGCGCTGCGCAACAATATCACGACGGAAGACAGACCACTTGGCGTTTATCATCCGCGCCCCGCATATTTTCATATCAAGAAAGAAAATATCGGCATCATAGAAGTAATGGGGCTTGCGATTTTGCCTGCCAGACTGAAAACGGAACTGGAAGTCCTTGCGGCAAAGATGCTCGACGATTCGGATCTGAAATCCGATGAGCGGACAGAGAAACACGCGGACTGGGCCGAAGAGGTCAAATCGCGCAGAAAGAGCGAGATCAACCCGGAAAGCATCGATTCGATCCTCAAGGAAGAAGTCGGAATGGTATTTGCGGGAGTCCTTGAGGATGCGGGTGTCTTCAAGCGAACGCCGGAGGGAAAAGAACAGTTTCTCCGCTTTATCGAAAGCCTTTGATTCATTGAAAGAAACCCGTTCTTATGCTATAATGTACCAGCCGTTTGTTGCGGTAAGAAAAAGAAAAAGGAGACGCTATGGAAAACTTAGAACTTCAAAAAACAGCCAATGAGATCCGGAAAGGTATTGTTACGGCCGTACACGCAGCGCACGCCGGACATCCGGGCGGATCCCTGTCATGTGCAGACATTATGACGTTCCTCTATTTCGAGGAAATGAACATTGATCCGAAAGATCCGAAGAAGGCAGATCGTGACAGATTTGTTTTATCGAAAGGTCATTGTGCGCCGGCGCTTTATTCAGCGCTCGCAAATAGAGGCTATTTCCCGGTGGAAGAACTGGTTACACTGCGTAAACTGGGATCTCACCTTCAGGGACATCCCTGCATGCAGCATACACCGGGCGTTGATATGAGTAGCGGCTCTTTGGGACAGGGTATTTCCGTTGCCACCGGTATGGCACTTTCCGGAAAACTGTCCAACGATGATTACAGAGTTTATACACTGCTTGGTGACGGGGAACTTGCAGAAGGCCAGGTATGGGAAGCCGCCATGTTCGCGGGACACAAGCACCTCGATAACCTGGTTGTGATCGTTGACAACAACGGACTGCAGATCGACGGACCGATCACGGAAGTTTGTGACTCCAATCCGATCGACAAGAAATTTGAAGCGTTTAATTTCCATGTGATCACAATAGATGCGCATAACTTTGATGAGATCCGCGCGGCGTTTAAGGAAGCAAGGAACACCAAAGGAAAACCTACGGCGATCATTGCCAAGAGTATCAAAGGAAAAGGTGTATCCTTTATGGAGAACAGTGTTGCATGGCATGGTGTGGCACCCAACGATGAGCAGTATGCAGTAGCAATGGCAGATTTGGAGAAAGTAGGTGAAGCGTTATGTCAGAAGTAAAAAAGATCGCAACAAGAGTCAGTTACGGTAACGCATTGGTGGA
>JAFYDQ010000017.1 GCA_017544705.1 Lachnospiraceae bacterium
ATCTCGATCCCGCGCTCCAGCATGATGCAGACAATGTCTTCCGGCTGTGCACCCATATAGAGCAAAGTATTGGCAATCCGGTTAGCCGCCTTGTTCAGTTCTTCATAGGTATAGGAACCCTTCGAAGAAACAACGGCGGTTTCTTTTGCATGCTTTTGGACCTGGTTCTCAAACATCTCCGTTACGGCATAGAAATCCGCCGTGGAAACGGTCGCATTGATCCCCGTATGTTGGATCCCCGTATCCGCCTTCTGCCAGGACTTACGGTCATAGGGCGTGCGCTTGGCAGTATCCGCACTCCCATTACTTCCCGCGCCAACAGCAACCGCGCCGGCGCTCTTCAATTCGAGTCCGAAGATCTCCTCCATGCCGGTGATGCTGATCGTATCGTAGATATTGTCCGCAACATGTAAAACACGCATATCCGGAATGCGTTTCTTAAGCTTCAAAAGCAGCCTGATCCCCGCGGAGGAAATATAGGACAGCGCATCCGCATCCAATACGATCCCTGCGATCGCTCCACTACTTTCCGCTTCCTCCAGAAACGGGATGATCTCCTCCTCTGCCGCAATAGAGAGATCATAGTCCAGCTTTTCTCCCAATGTTATGTAAACTATTCCCTGCTCGAACCTTTTTTCCATGCATTTCTCCCTGCACACGCATTTATTTCATGGGTGCATTCATAATTTGTGTAAAGAAGCATATACCTAGGCAATATTATACTATATATTGTGGGGATATGGAATGGAAATGTTTCCTGGTCAGCGAAATGCATCGATTACCCCTGTAATCGCTGACTTCCGATGCACAGGCCCCAAAAAGGCCAAAAAAAGCATGCTTAGGTCACATAAAAGTATAGAAAAAAGGCCTGCCGTCGGCCGGCAGGCCCTTTCTGAACTCACAATATTATGATCACATTTCACATATACATGAAACATGCGCCAATGAAGCGGCAGTGTTTATTCCAAATTCAGCTTCTTCGTCATTCCGTGGTCCATAATGCAGAATGTGGCGATGCCAAAGACGGCAGACAGGGCCAGGCAGATCACCCAGAAGGAGGGGCCGAATACCGGCATGGCCGTATCGCCCATGGAAGCTGCATTCATGAACATATGGATCATGTAAGGGATCGTCACGATCCAGGCAGCCACCATCATGATGGAATAAATGATGATGTAGCTGACAACCGCGCCCCAGACTTTATGTCTCTTCCAGTTCTGGCCGAGCACAACGGCTGCATAGATCATCAGCAGGCTGCTGATCGTACCGACGATAAGCAGTAGGGTCATCAGGATCCCCGCGCCAAACTCGGAGAGGCCGAAGACCTCCGCCAAACTGGCCGGACCGAAATGTAAGTATGACACATCTGCTGCATCACTCGCATTAAGCTCGTTGAACATATTGGTAAACATCGTGTTCGTAACCATCATGATACTCAGTTGCATCAGTCCCGAGATCACAAACGTGCACAGGCCGTAAACGATCAGGTGCGCCGCGTAGATCTGCCTGGCACTGACCGGCAGCGTATTCGTCACGTAACCCATGTCTCCGAACACGACCTTGTAGAAACGGATCCCCACGATCAGCGAAAACCCGATCACGGCACCGATGAGCAGCGTGTAATAAAACATAAATCCGAACATCGCGCCGAGAAAACCGAGGATCTGATCGGGCGAAGCAAGATTGTCAAACTGCGTTGTGGACAGCCCGCCGATGAGCGTGGCAAACATTAGGATTCCCGCAAACAGCAGCAGCTTCTTCCAAATATATTTCCATTCGTATTTCATCAACATTTTCAGCATGAAAACACCTCCCTGAAATAAGCGTCCAGGGATTTCCCCTGTGCAATCCGAAGCTCCTCAACGGGAGAACTTAAGATCACTTTTCCCTCTTTGATAAAGATCACATCATCCAGGATATTCTCCACATCCGTGATCAGATGCGTTGACAGCAGAACGGATGCATCCGGCTGGTAATTGCCGATGATCGTACGGATGATGTAATCCCTTGCCGCAGGATCCACACCCGCGATCGGCTCATCCAGAACATAGAGCTGCGCCCGGCGGCTCATGACTAAGATCAGCTGGATCTTCTCCTTCATGCCTTTTGAAAACGTCTTGATCCTGCTTAGCGGATCGATCTGCAGGCTCTCAAGCATTCCGTAGGCTCTCTCCGTGTCAAAATCACTGTAAAAATCACGATAGAATCCGATCAGTTCCTTAACGGACGTATCTCCCGGCAGACAGAAGCGGTCCGGCAGATAGGAAACGATCGCTTTCGATTCCGGTCCGATTGCAAAACCGCCTACCCTGATCTCTCCCGCTGTCGGTGTCAGCAGTCCGTTGATCAGTTTGATCAGCGTAGTCTTGCCGCTCCCGTTCGGTCCCAGTAAGCCGACGATCCTGCCCTTCCCGATCGTAAGCGTAATATCATCCAACGCAGGTTTGTCACTGCCCTTATATACCTTTGTCAGATGGTCCAAAGATAATATCTCAGCCATCACTCTCAACCTCCACCTTCTTATTTACAAAATCAACCAATTCCCGTTTGGAAAAGCCGAGCTGCTCCATCTTTTCCGCAAACAGATCAAACTGTGCGGACGCGATCGCATCTCTCGTCTTCCCGATCAGTTCGGCATCCTCTGTCACAAATCTGCCGCTCGTTCGTTCCGTGCGGAGCAGTTCCAGATCTTCCAGTTCCGCAAAAGCACGCTGCATCGTGTTCGGATTGACGCCGGCCTCCATCGCCAGATCGCGGACACTCTTGAACTTTGATCCCGGCGGGAGTTTCCCGGAAACGATTTCGATCTTAAGGATCTCGATCAGCTGTGTATAGATCGGTCTGTCAGAATCCAGTTTCCATGACATGTTCATCCCTTCCTTTCGTTTACTTGTATTACTGTATTAAGCGCTTAATACAATAATACAGTCGTCCCGGCAGGATGTCAAGCCCGTTTTTATGGGATTTTTTTGCAAATGAAATATGATTATGATATAGTGAATGCATGAATAAAGAACGTGACAAATTTGCAGTTCCATATCTGATCGTGATCGGCATATGCATGATCGTTTTGTTTTGCTTTGTATCATTCTTTACGGATTTTCGTTCTTTCTTTTTAAATGAAGATCCTGAGGGCAAAATCGATTTTTCTCAGGGATGGCTTACGGATACCGGAGAAGAGATCAACATCTTCGATACGGACGCAAGCATCTACGGAGATCAGATCACGCTGACCAAATCTCTGCCTAACGATCTGGCCGATCAGACCTGTTTAGCCATCGTCAGCCTCAATGCGAAGATCGACATCACGGTCGGTTCCAAAGACATCTATCAGTTCGATTCCGTTCCGAATCTCATCGGTTCCGGAAGCGGCGTGAATTATCATACGATCTATCTGTCCGATGAGGATGCCGGCAAGGAGATCACCATCACCTTATCCTCGGTATTTACCAACTATACCGCAGGACGGCTCAATGAGATCTTCCTCTGCGCTCCTTCGGATTTCGTTCCGATCATCGTCAGAAGTTCCCTGTTTGCGGCATCCTTTTCATTCCTTGTGATCTTCTTCGGAATCCTGATGCTGATCATTCATTTCCTGATCCCGAAAGAACATACCTCTCCTTATCATCTGGCATCGCTCGGAAATGCGCTGATCCTGATCGGCATCTGGTGCCTGATCGATACGGAACTGCCGCAGCTTTTGACAGGCTGTATCTACGGGATCCGTGTTTTGGACTATACACTCCTGCCTTTGGCGATTTTTCCTCTGCTTCTGTTTGTGATCTCACTGACACAGAAGAGACGGCCGGTCTATGTACAGTTGGCTTTCTGGATCCCGGTACTACTTCTCTCTTCCATGTTCTTCGTACGTTTTACGTTCGGAACGGACATGCACGATCTTTCACCGCTCATTTACGGAGCCTACGCCCTTGCACTGATCCTGGCGCTCATTATTTTGCTTGACAATGAACATTACTGCCGGGTGAACAGAACGCCTTCCGGACTGGGATTGTTCTATATCGGACTGGGCTGCTTAACGGTCTGTGCCCTGCTCGATATTTTGATCGTTACGCTTAAGGGAGAACAGCGGATGCCCGGCGGCTACGGACATTTCCTGCGCTACGGCATGATCATCTTCCTGCTGACCATGGTATGGCAGGTCCTGCGCTGGTGGACGGACGACCGTGCTTCCATCGAGCGTGAGCGTGTGGTCAACAAGATCCTGCAATGTGCCATGGGTTCACAGGGTGCAGACACAAAAATCAAATCCGTTCTGGAATATCTGTGCATCCAGCTTCACGCAGACCGTGCTTGCGTTTTTGAAGACCAGCTGGACGGCACATTTGCAAACACCTACGAATGGTGCCGCCCGGGTGCGCATCCGCAGATCGCCAATCTGCAGGAAGTTCCCTATGACAGCCTCATTGAGATCTGGTATGACGAGTTCAAGAAGGATCACCATATCGCGATCGAAGATCTGGAAAAATACCGTCCCGGCAACGAGACGATGTACAACTGGCTGAAACCGCAGGACATTCAGTCCCTGATCACAGGGCCCCTTGTCATCGAGGGAAAATATGTCGGTTTCTTCGGTCTGGTCAATCTGCCCGCTGCGTTTATCAAAGAAGCCGGCGAGATCATGGGACTCCTCTCCTATGTCTTTGCGCAGATCATCTCGCAGCGCGATGAACAGAACACGCTGTTGAAGAACAGTTACTCTGATGAGATGACCGGCGTGAAAAACAGACGTGCCCTGGATGAATTCGAAGCAAACGAACGTGATACGACCAAGCCGTTCGGTTATATCGTTTGCGACTTAAACGGCCTGAAGATCGTCAATGATACGATCGGGCACAACGAAGGCGACAACATGATCATCGATGTTGCAAATGCCCTGGCCATGGTATTTGGCGCACAGAACGTCTTCCGCAGCGGCGGTGACGAATTTGTGGTATATGATTACGCAGACAATGAAACCGTATTTGAAAACGAAGTGAAACAATTGCACAGATATGTGGACCGCAAGAAGCGCTCCGTTTCGATCGGCGCGATCTACTGCAAAGAAGGCTGCGCAGATATGACCCCAATCAAAACGGCCGCGGCCGA
Organism: Lachnospiraceae bacterium; assembly: GCA_017544705.1. Taxonomy (GTDB): domain Bacteria; phylum Bacillota; class Clostridia; order Lachnospirales; family Lachnospiraceae; genus UBA2868. The sequence continues at coordinate 5,107 of JAFYDQ010000017.1, forward strand.
ACAGTTATATACCGAGAAAAAGAAATTCTTCAACGGACGCAATGACCGCCGTTCGGTTCCGAGAGGCTAGTCAAAGCAGTTGTTTTAACCGGTCACAAAACTTTTCATATTCCTGAATGAATGCTTCGCCGTCTTCCGCAATGAAGGCGGCGTCTTCATCTCTGCCGGCATATTCATGTTTCCTTGCCCGTTCAAAGAGTCCGTTCACACCGATCGTTGCCATGTTGCTCTTGATTGCATGCGCGTGAACGCGATAGTTCTTATAATCCTGTTGCGCCATTGCCTGCCTGAGGCCATCGGAACGCATCCGGCAATCCCGTACGATATCGTCGATGATCATGATCAGAAGATCCTCTTCGCCGTTACAGTTTTGTAACGCCATCTCCCGATCAAGCTCCCCGATCATATCCCATGCTGAGCGGGCTTCTTCCGGATCCGTTGTCTCTTCCCTGCTGCCATCCATTCCGTCCGTTTCGATCACCTTTTCGCCCGGCAGGTATTTCCGTACCGTCATTTCCAGCAGGTGCGAATCCAGGGGCTTTGTCAGATAATCCACGAACCCTGCGTCCAGATACATCTGCCGGCTTCCGGCAACCGCATTCGCGGTCAGGACCACCGCTTTGGTGTTACGGTTTTTGGACCCTTCCATACTTCTGATCCTTGCAAGCGTCTCGATCCCGTCAGGATCCGGCATCATATGGTCAAGCAGGATCAGGTCATATTCCTTATCGGCACATTGTGCGATCGCCGTCTCCCCGTTCATGCAGCAGTCGATCTCCATCTTTGTATGCTTTAAGAACTGCTTTACGATGCTTAGGTTCGCGGCATTATCATCTACGGCAAGCACGCGCGCATCCGGCGCGATAAACGTTTCGCGGTATGCCTTGGGCGCATTCCCGTATTCAAACAGATTCAGCCCCGCAGGGATCGGTGTCCTGTCGATCACCTGCTGCGGCAGGCTCACGCTGAACGTGGAACCTTCCCCGTAAACGGACTTCACCCTGATCTCTCCGTCCATGGCATTCACGATCCTTCTCACGATCGCAAGTCCCAAGCCTGTTCCTTCCACGTTCCGGTTCCTCGCCATATCCATTCTGGAAAATGCGTCAAACAGTTTTTCCTGCTCTTCCGCACGGATCCCCTTGCCGGTATCCGCAACATCAAACCGCAGGCGGTAAACATCATCCGTCTCATAATTACCCGAAACGATCATGGCCACACTGCCGCTGTCCGTATACTTGACGGCGTTCGTCAGCAGATTGATCAGGATCTGTTTGATGCGCACTTCATCGGAGAACAAGGTCCTTGGCAGATCCGGTTTCAGGCGGATGTCAAAACGCAGGCCCTTGGCTAATGCACGCTCCCGCACGATCCCCGCAACATCGGCTAAAATGTGCGGCAGGTTGTATTCCACGTCGATGATCTCCATTTTTCCGGATTCGATCTTGGAAAAATCAAGCACATCATTGATCAGTGCCAGCAGCATTTTCCCCGCGCTCTGCACGTTCTGGGCATATTCATTGATCGTATCATCGTGATTTTCACGTAAGATCATTTCGTTCATGCCGAGGATCGAGTTAATGGGCGTACGGATCTCATGCGACATGCTGGCCAGAAACCTGGTCTTTGCGTCGGACAGTTCCATGGCATGCTGTTTCTCGCGGTCCGATTCCGCCAGTTCGTACAACTGTTGCAGGACAACAAAGACCAGCAGGAACAGAAGCCCCAGCAACAGCAGTTCACCGTCATTGTTCAGATCCATCGTAAAAATCACAATGATCTGCAGGAAACTGGAAACGGCAAATCCCAAAAAGCCGATCGCCATATACCGGTACTCTTTCACGTGCCCGCGTGCGATATCCACAATTGAGATGATCAGGCCGCCGATGATATCGATCACCAGTACCGCGTCCAGATAATACAGGGCCTTATTAAACGGGAAAATGCCTGTGAAATGCAGCACGGTCCAGAGCGTAAAGCTGGCAAACGTCAGCAGCTCCAGGATCGCATACCACTTCACATATCTTCTTTTCTGTATGGCATTAAGATATAGGAAAAACGGCATCGGGATCATCATGCACATGAGATAGGACAGGACCCCGTCAATATAATAATGTCCGAACACAAACGGATAGAGAAACGAGTCCGTGATCAGCCAGACCGTCGTGATCAGAACCGCAAGTCCCGCAAACAGCATGTCGATCTCACGCCGCATCCGGATCGCAAGAATGACGCCGGCAAGAACGATCACAAGCGAGATCGCCAGAATGATCAGATACATGATAAAGGCCGTCGCATACTCGTCCATCATAAAGAGATAGATCTCTTTCGCAGTCCCGAACACCGTCGACGGATAGACCTTCCGCTCCGTCTCTCCTCTCATCCTTTCGATCGATACCGTTTCCCCGGCATCCTCTTCATAGATGGGCACAAAGAGATAGGAAGCCTTCACGATGCCGCCAAAAAGATGCACATCGCGCGCTCTTACAAAATCGGCACGCATCTCATCACCGACCATGACTTTCGTATCACGGAAGCACAGGAAACATAAGAAATGCTGTCCCTTGATCTCATCCGGCAATTTGGTGATCAGGTGATAGGGCTCATAGAATGCAGGTTCATCGGCATGGGCGTCTCTGGCACGGAACTTCGTTCCGTCCTCCATCACAACCGTCCAGTCATCGATCACAATGCTCTTGGGATCAAAGTCAGCCGCGATTCCCTTATCTGTAATATTATAGGAAATAAAGAAGATCAGACATGCCAGAACAAGCACCGTAAAAAGTGCCTTGCAGACAGTCATGATACGATCGTAACACGTGGATTCTCTCATGTTTCCATGCTACCACAATTTTTGTCTGCAAGGCAAATGATTTGTTAGAAATATACGGTTCCGCATTGTCCTACCACACGGAGAAAAACCAGCCGGCAAGCGGCGAGAGCACGATCATCTCGACCGAGAACACAAAAGAAGAGATCGAGATCAACGTCGCACGCTGCGCGGAAGAAAACATATCCTGCAGTTTTGCGTCGGAACGGATCTGCAGCGCATCATCTGCCGCCGCGGAAAGAAATCCGCCAAGCACCATCACGGCGGTGATCCCCGTATGCTCGAGCGCAATGCCAAGCAGTACAACGAACGTGCAGACTGCAAAGAGCAGCGCATAACGCCATTTTTTCACGAGCAGCACCAGCTTGGCGCCAAGGATCCCGCCGACCTCCATGAGGAAGAGCGCAACGCCGAGCCATGTATCGCCAAGGCCGGAGTCCCGCAGCTTGGACTGCAGGAAAAATAACAGCAGGATGTCACAGGCACCCACGAGCGCATTGGAAAACATCAGCACCGTGGCTTTCCGATTGATCTTTAAGAAGCGGAAGCTCTCTGCAAAGCAGGCGGTCGAGTCGCGGAAGAATTTCCGGACGGGATGTTTGGTTTCAACCGTCATCTCTTCCACGGAACGATCCGCCGCATCCTCCTCCGTATGTTCCACTTCCTTGAGTCCGAACAGAAGGAAGAGCGCGATCAGATGGTTCACCACACTCAACAGGTACGCGATCCGGTAGCCCAGGATCAGTGCCAGGCCGGCACAAAGCGTGGAGATTGCCGTAGCGATCCGGTAAATGATCGTCTGGTTGGACGCATACTTCACATAGCGTTCTTCTTCTTTTACAACCTTGAGGGAATCATACGCAAGCGCATCCCCCGAACCCGTGGAAAAATTCCAGCTCACTGCATTAAAGAAAAACGATAAGCACACTCCGGTAAACCCGGAAGTACAGGCCATGATCAAACATGCAATGATCGATAACAGGTTGCTGATCAGCAGCATTTTCTTTCGCCCGATCACATCGGCAAGGACGCCTGATGGGATCTCAAAGATGATGCTGGTAATATGGAACACCGTCTCCGCAAGCCCGATCTCAACGAGTGAAAACCCGCGTGCGGCAAGGATTGCAACCCACGCGCCCGTAATGGATAAATTCCAAAGCGCGGATGTGATATATAAGATATTGATCTGTTTCTTGATTTTTAACATAAAAAAATCTCCTTTACTCGTACTTTTCTACAACAGGTGACGATAAGGAGATGATGCAAATTTTATCTGAAAAAAAGGCGCACTATCCCCTTAGCGGAGATCAATGTAACCTTTCATCAGTTGTAAATTCGTCATTTTCCAGTACATATTTAATTCCTCGATTGATATATTACGACACCCTTGCGGATGCTGTCAACCGTCTCTTCCATGTCAAGATCTGCTTCCGACACCGTGATGTCCGCGTATTTTGTATACAGCACCGCCCGTTCCTCGTACAGGTCCCGGATCGTCTGTCCTTCTCTTAAGACCACGCCGCGCTGCTTCACGTTATGAAGCCGTTTCGTTAAGGTGTCAAAATCAATCTCCAGGTATACGACGATGCCTTGGCTTTTCAGATGCGTCATGGCTTTTCCGCTGTAGACCACGCTGCCGCCGGTTGCGATCACGCTGCCCTTTTCGTGCAGGGATAAGCAGGCCTCCTCTTCGCGTTTTAAGAATACATCAAGACCTTCTGCAGAAATGATCTCATGCAGTTTTCTTCCGGCTACTCTCTGGATCAGCAGATCCGTGTCGACAAAATCAAGTCCCATGATTTTGGCAAGGATCACACCTGCACAGCTCTTTCCGGAAGTCGGCATTCCGATCAGAATGATATTGTCTTTACAGATATTGTCTGAAGAAATTGAGTTCATCGTCATTTGCCGCCACACCGATTTCATCCCTGACATTCACATGGAATACATGGCCGGTATGTTCGTCCCCGTAAATCTTATATGCGCACGGAACGTTCTTCTCCTGTAACAATTTCGCCATCGGCTCACATTCTTCTTTCAGGAAATCCCCGTTTGCCGAAAACAGATAAGCAGGCGGATAATCGGAAGTAATGTAATGCAAAACGTCCAGTTCTTTTGCAAACCGTTCCGGATGCCTGCCAAGATAATCTTTCGTAATCCCCTTTGCTTTTTCTCCGACCCGTTTCTTTAGGTCATACATCCCGCAGTTCAATCCGATGGCACGGATCGTAACGTCAGGTTTTGTGATTCCCGTCAGTTTCTCATATTCCGCATTGGTACAGATCGCGGCATACTGGCTGACCAGCTGTGCGCCGGCGGAATCCCCGACCAGAAAAACGTGTGTGAGATCGATGGGGTAGTTCTCCTGCTCTTTTACCAGCCAGTTCATCACGAGTTCCATGTCCTGTAGCGGTGCGGGATATTTGTATTTCGGTGCCAGACGGTAATTGAAGTTCACGACCGCAAACCCGCGTCTTGCAAGATCGGCACAATAGAACTGATAGATCTTCGTACTGCCGTACACGTAACCGCCGCCGTGAAAACTGATGATCAAAGGCAGCTTAGTGGATGCGCCATCCTTTGGAAAACAGATGTCCAGCGTATGAAATTTGGCATCCGGTCCATAGGAAATATCCCGGATGTATGTGATCTCATCCGGGATAGTCAGACCCGCGTCTCTTGCCTTATCGGATTTCAGGGCCATTTTCCTGAACAGGAACGCTTCGTATGACATATCATTCTCCCAACAGTTCTTTGTCGATGACCATTTCCACGTGGTCCTTTTTGACGCCGACCGTAATGTTCCTTGCGATATTTGCAACGATGGATTTCTCCAACTCGTCCCATGCGGCTGCCGCATGCTCGTTCGCACCCTTCTGCTGTCCGAGTTTTTTCCGGTACTCATCCAACGTCCAGGTGAACATGATGTCCGACGGATTACCGCCCATGGATGCGACATCCACATAACCCATGCCGTATTTCTGCTGCAGGAGCATCACGTTCTCATAGTTCATAATGCCGTTCTCGATCAGGTCACCCATCTTGGCCATGAACCCTTTGGCAAAGGCATTCTTTCCGCTGCTGGATACGGACAGCAGATCCTTCTTCTTGTTGATGTCCATATCCGCCGTAGCCGTCACGTGCAGCCTGCAATCCTTTTTAGCTCTCTCCAGCCAGAGCATCGCGCTGTACTGTCCCGTCATGCCGCGCAGCATCCCCAGCGTTTCTTCAATCAGCAGACGTACATGCAATCTGTCCTTCGGGCCAAAATCAAGGGTCTGCAGGTATTCGTCAACCTTATTCAGGTTGTCATCACTCATGGCATTGGCACTGCTGACGATCAATTTCTTGTTTTCCATACATGTTCTCCGTTTTTATATCGATATTATTCATCAAAACGACTCTTTCTCGCGTGCTCTATGACGCACGCTTCGAAAGGTGTTTCGATGAAATATAAACCAAGTATATAATAGCAAAGAGCAATAGTCCGCGCAACGAATTTCTAGGGTGCGCTCTTCTCCCAGCGCATGCCCTTTTCGCGCGTAAAAGCACGTCCCTCATCCATGGGCATCGGTTTCCCGAAATAATAGCCCTGCACGCGTTCGCATCCGATCTCTCTTAAGAATGCGAAATGCGCCTCACTCTCAACGCCCTCGCAAAGCGGTGACAGTCCCATGCCTTTGGCACCCTTGATGATGTAGGACATCAGCTTTCCGGTCTTGGGATTGTGATCGAAATTGCGCAGGAAAATGAGATCCAGTTTCAGCACATCCAGATTATATTCTGCGAGCGTGTTCAGGGACGAATAGCCGCTCCCGAAATCATCAAGCCAGATCTTGTAACCGAGTTCTCTCATGCGGTCACACTCTGCTTTTATGTAGCCGACATTATCATTGAGTGCGCTCTCCGTGATCTCAAGATCCAGCAGGTTGCGCGGCATTTCCGCTTTTTCCCTGGTTTCTTCGACAATCCCGAAAATATCACAGAGTTCAAAATCAAGTCTGGAGATGTTGATGGAAACCGGTACGATATCCTCCCCCGCATCCAGCAGCTTCCGGTAGTCCTCACAGACTTTTTTGATCACATAAGTATCCACGAGATGGATCAGATGGAACTGCTCCAGTGTCCCGATAAAATCCCCCGGTGAGATCATCCCGTACTGCGGATCGAGCCAGCGCACCAGTGCTTCGTAACCGCAGATCTCCCCGGTATTCACACGGATGACCGGCTGATAGAATACTTTGATATATTCGTTTTCGATCGCCTCATCCACATGATCGACCACATACTGCTGTCTGCGAAGCTGCTCTCTTAACATCTCATCATAGATGCAGTAATTCACATCATGACGGTTCTTAATGCTGTTGCAGGCAAGTCTTGCATGATCACACGCCAGACCGACTTCGGATCTTCGATCATCCAGATAATAGATCCCCGCCTTGATCCTGACCTTCTTGTTCACATCTTCGGCAAGCAACATCCGACGGTAGACCTGTTCGACTTTTTCCACCACTTTCTCTCTGTCGCCGGTCGCGCATACCACAAAATGGTCATCGGAAAAGCGGGAGATCGTGGCATCCGAAAACGTTTCGCGGATGATTTTTGCGAAATCACACAGCAACTCGTCGCCGAGTTTAAACCCGTGTTGTTCGTTATAAAGTTTAAAATTCGGAATATCAAAATGGATAAAGGAAATATCCTGCCGTCTGCCCTGCGGCGTGGACAGCAGCATCTGGATCTTCTGATAGAAAAAGGACATGTTGAACAATCCCGTCAGCGGATCCGTTTCATGATTCATGGACAGCACTTCCGCTTCGGCAAAGGAATTCCGGTTACGGTTTAAGAACTCGTTCTGATCCACGTCCACAATGAATACGTAGAAAAAACTTTTGCCGTTCGTCCAATGCAAAAGGTGCCCGAAATCCTCAATATAACGTACATCACCCTGTTTCGTTTTAATGCGGTAACGCACATAGTCATGCCGTTTCTCGCCAAACAGGGTCTGTGCCTGGATCTGGTTTTCGATCTTGTGCAGATCCTCGGGATGTACCATACCGTGGAAAGATCCGCCCACATATTCCATAAACTCTTCAAACGTATCGCAGCCGTAAAGCGTTACGACATTCGGTTCCGCAAAAACAATTCTTTCATCTCCCTCTGCCTCATAGATAAAATAACCGCCCGGAAGCCCCGACGGAATCCTGCCGCCAATCGCACTCTCATAAAATTCCTGTTTCATCATGTCCTCCCACATTTGATCATGATCAAGGTATTTCCCTACTTTTGTAAATACGCCTTCAGCTCCGGCATCCGGCCCTTCATGTCATGATATCCCAGCCAATAGAGTTCGGCGAGCTTATCAACATCTCCTTCAAACCGGGAGATCGTCACCTCTTTCGATGGTGCCATTAAGAAGATCGTCCCCTTCTCTTCCTCCTTAAGCAGTTCCTCCGTCATCTCGTTAAAATCAGCGTTGGACTTTTCCATGCTTTCAACGAACTCAGGATACCCCTTGTAAAGACGCCTTGCCGCCTTCAGTTTTCCGGTTTCGCAGCGGTACTCGCGCTCCCTGGTCTTAACCACCATGATCTTGGAATCACCCTGCTGCTTGGCCCACTCATAAGGAATGTTCACGCTGCAGCCGCCATCCAGATAGGGAATGCCGCCGATCACGACCGGCCGCGAGATATAGGGAACCGTTGCAGATGCGCGGACCGCACGGAAGAAATTACAATTGACCTTTTCAAAATATACGGTCTCTCCGGTCAGCATGTTGGTCGTACCGACCGCAAGTCGTCGACTCGTGGTCTTTAACCGTTCCTTATCGAGCGGATACTCCTTTAAGATCTCATGAAAGAGATAGGAAAACCCGGTGATCCCGTGATCCCTGCCGAATGCTTTGATCCCGCAGTAGTGCGGATCATGCCGGTAGGTTAAGTCGATCCGGATGGACCAGCCGATCTGTCCCGATAAATATCCGATGCCCGCAAGTGCTCCTGCCGAGATTCCGACTGTTTTGCGGAAATTGATGCCTTCCTCCATCAGTGCGTCCAATACCCCCAATGTATAGACGCCCTTCCATGCACCGCCTTCCAAGACAATACAGCCTTCCGTAATACTGTCATCCGCCCTGCCGCTTGGCAGCTTATCCATATCCTTGTAAATCTTCATTCCCTTTTATTGTTACTCCCGTTTTATAACATTTTATAGCGTTCCGATACTTCCGCATCCGGCTGATAACCATTCAGGCATTCCTCTGCATCCCGGATCAGATCATCATATTCCGCGACCGGCACTTCGCGCAAATCATAGTTCTTCTCACTGTTGTTCTGCACTGCCAGGATGAATGTTCCTTTTTCCGGATCATAATCATGGAAATACGGAATCCGCTCCAAAATCTCCATATCCGCGTTGAGCAGATACGAATACTTCGCACCACCCGCGGCACGCAGAAGATACCGGTCCGTTCCCGCAAGCCTGATCAGTTTGGAAAAACTGCCTGTCAGGTCATACAGGGTCTTTACCGGCTCATCCGAACCGTTCCGGTAGATCGTCACCGTATGGTTGGCACCGGTGACCGCCAGATACTGCCCGTCATCCACACGCTTCCCGGTCGCCTCCATGCGTTCTTCATTGGTAATGGACCCTGTTTTCGGATATGCCGAACCGTCGATCCAGCGGTATACCGCAACATAATCCGCATCGGAAAACTGCAGGTAAAGGGTCTCATCCCGGTAAGCGGCACACATCACATAGCGGTCCGGTTCGTCCGCAAACCAGGTGTGGGTATAATCAAGAAGTGTTGCACTCTCTTCTTCATAAACATATAAGTGGCAGGTGCTGGTCACGACCAGGATCCCGAAACCCGGTAACTCTTCCGCACAAAGGACCGCCTGTTCCGGCAGATATTCTTCCAAGGCCCTGTATTCTCCGGGATCTCCCCAGAAATCATCCGCTTCTTCATCGGCCGGGATCGGTATGATATCCGCAGGGAAAAAGACATTGCTCTCATAGGTCCCAAGTGCCTTGGACAGCGCATATTGCGTAGAGACGACATAAGGTTTGTCAGGCTCATTAAGATCATGCGGCATCGCGTTATAAACCGCATACACCGCATCCTTCTGCCTGCCTTCCTGCATCAGCGTATCCGATACGACCGTCATCGATTCCGCGAATTTGATCTGCTCCTTCGTATACTGGGTCTGCAGTTCCTCATGCTGCTGCTCGATCACGGTTTTCTGGGAATTGATCTTCATGGTTAAGAACATGCAGACCATACCGAACACAAAGAATATGCCGGCCGCAATGGCACTGATCGCTGCGATCCTCCTGATCTTCTGTTCCCTGTGCCGCTGTTTCAGATCGTCATAACCGAGCCCGTACATCGGTGCGACCATCCGGAGTACGGCATCATCGCAAAGCTTATTGCGCTTTCTGGGACTGTCCGCACGAACATCCGCCGCGAGCGGTTCAACGCTCTCGCGGACCGTAACGGTCTGCCCGTTCTCATCGGTTGTTTCAATATCCCTGTAACAGATGGCCTCCGGGAAAGATTCCTCCGGCTCTCCTTCCGCAAGGATCGCCATGATATGATCCTGCCCGTGGATTGACTTGAACAATTCGATCTCCCTGGCACACCATTTGGATTCCGGAAGTCGCGGGGTACAGATCACAATGAGAAAATCACTGTTCCTAATCGCTGCCTCGATCGGATCCGATAAGTTATCGGCAAGCGGCAGTTCATCCTGATCCCGGAATACGCGGTTGATCTTCCAGCGTTCTTTGGGATAATTCTTGCGAAGATTTTTCGGCAGGCGGAACCGTTCCAGCTTCCGGTGCAACGCTACCGCAACCTGGCTGTCTGTCTCCGCATGCCTGTAACTGATGAATGCATCATAATGTTGTATTTTTCCGCTCACGTTTTTTAAGCCCTTCCGCGTCAAAAAAATTCCGACTTTTTCTTCAGTAGGATAGCATAAAATGGCAGAAAATGCTATGATATTCCTATGAAACTGAATGAACTGCTCAACTACAATGACATCTTGATCCAATGCCACGACAATCCGGATGCCGACGCGCTCGCTTCCGGCTATGCCCTGCTTTGGTATTTTAAACAAAACGGAAAGGATGCCGGCTTTATCTATCGCGGCAGGAACAGGATCCAGAAAAGCAACCTGCAGATCATGCTGAAGGAACTGGATATCCCCGTGCAATACATGCCGGAAATGGATCGGAAGCCTGAACTTTTGATCACCGTGGACTGCCAGTACGGTCAGCGTAATGTGACTTTGACGGAAGCGGAAAACATCGCAGTGATCGATCACCATCAGGTCAGTGAGAAGCCGCCGAAGCTTTCCGAGATCAGAAGCCGGCTCGGCAGCTGTTCCACGATCATCTGGGACATGATCAAAGACGAAGGGCTCTCCTTCGAGAACGAGCCGCTGCTCTCCACGGCACTCTATTACGGCCTCTATACGGACACCAACCGTCTCGCCGAGATCTCCCACCCGCTGGATCGGGATATGCTCGAGGAACTGCAGGCGCAGAAATCCCTGATCACAAAAATGAACAATTCGAATATTTCCCTGACGGAACTCAAGATCACCGGCAAGGCGATCTTGGATTACGAATACCACGAAGATGACCGCTATCTCATCCTGCGCGCGGATCCCTGTGATCCCAACATTCTCGGCGTGATCAGTGATTTTTCTCTGGAGACGGACCGCGTGGATGTGTGCTGCGCGTATTTCGTGACCGATCAGGAGATCAAGTTTTCGGTCAGGAGCTGTATCAAGGAAGTTCATGCGGATGAACTGGCAGCCCATCTGGCCGAGGGGATCGGCGGTGGCGGCGGGCACCTGTACAAAGCAGGCGGCACGATCCGTCCGGAAAAACTGCCGGCCGATGCCACGCAGTCACTTGCGGATACGGTATCTGCGATCATACGCGAACGCATGGCTTCCTACTTTGCCAAATATGAGATCATCTATGCCGGGAAAACGATCCTCGGAATGGATGGCATGCACAAATATGCAAAGCTTCCGCAGGAGCTTGGCGTCGTAAAACTGACGGATATCTTTCCCGCAGGGACCACGGTCGAGATCCGTACCTTGGAGGGCGATGTGAATGTACGCATCGAGAAGATAAATATTTAATGGTCGGGATCGAAGGGGAAGTATATCCGATCACAAAGGAAAAGTTCGAGAACAGTTATGAATTGCAGGACCGTCCTTACGGCAGGCAGTTTGAATATGCGCCAAGCATCAAGGACACACACACCGAGGAGAAAAAGCAGGTCCTCCCCTTTGCAAGGGCAGCCATATCCAAGGGAAGCGCCAAGATCTATGCACGCCCCCTGACAAAGAGTGTGAAGTTGTTTACCATCTGGGATCCGGAGAAATACTATTCCGGCGATCCCGGCGATTATATCGCGTTCCGTGAAGACGACGAACATGATATCTACGTGATCCGCGGCCACCTCTTCGACCGCCTCTATGAACCATTGGACCCAAAGTGAACCTTTGGGGTTTGCCTGTTCCGAAGGAACATGGCCTACGGGGTTAGGGGTTCAAAATGATCCTTTGGTGTTTTGTGTTTCAAAATTTAATCGACAAATAAGAAGGTAAGATCATGAGTACATTCTGTGGAAAATGCGGAAAACCGCTGGAAAGCAATGATAAGTTCTGCCCCGGCTGCGGTGCGCCCATAGAGGCACCGGCGACAATGCAGGCACCGCACATGCAGCCGATGCAACAGGGTCCGATGCCGCAAGGCCCGATGCAGGCACCGCCCGCAAAATCCGGTGGCAGCAAACTGGTTCCCATCATCATTATTTCCGCCGTGGCGACCGTCCTCCTGATCGTCGGCGTCATCTTTGCCATCTATATGCTGGAAGGGCATACGGAAGCAGACAAAGACGAAAAGAAAAGCAAAACCAAAGTCAGCAAAGAAAAGGATGATGACGAAGAAACCGATAAAAAGAAGAAAAAGCAGGACGAGGCAGACGATGAACTGACAAAGGAAGAAACGGAGGCTGCACCTGCTGCCACGGAAGAACCCGCAGCAGAGCCCACACCCGATCCCGCAGCAGAAGAAGCCAAAAGGCTTGATGAAATGTACTATGCCGTATCGGATGTCTTCGCAGGCAGAACCTACTATGACGGGATCACGTTTGGCTGGTTCGACCCGTATTCCGGAAGCCCGAATGAATCCTTCTACGGTTACGGCGATGCAAATAATTGCTATTCTTACAGCGACATCACCGATTTCCAGGACAACACGGTCTATTTATCAGACGGTTCCTCTTTCCATTCCCTGAACCCGTGGACGGTGGAATCACGATACCATATGAACGGTTCCGATTTTCGCGATCTAAATTTCACCGGAGACATCGCATCGGTCGACCGGGCAATGAATGCCGGAGAAGGCCCCGAATACATTCTGCCGGACAGTGACTGGTACCTTTTGGATCAGCCCGACACCATGGTCAATATCACCGGAGAACTCGCAAGATATGCAAAGAACGAAATCTATGCCAGACACGGCAGGAAATTCAAAGATCAGGAACTGCAGACATTTTTCAACAACCGTTCCTGGTACAACGGAACGATCGAACCCGACAAGTTCAAAGAGAGCATGTTGAGTGAAACAGAAAGAAAGAACGTGGAATTCTTAAAATGGCATGAAGAACTGTAACCGGAAGTCTAGGGGGCCAAAAAAGCGGTCAGCTCATCTGCGTTTAAGCCGCGATCCGAAGCACCGATATGACATGTGATCGAGAAATGATCGCCGTCCTCATCAAAATATGCTACATTTGCGTGCACGCCGTCACCCAGACAGTGCACGCTTTTTGTTTGGATCGTCTCCTCCCATTCCTGCGCGTATGCGTTTGGATCTTCGGCCAGTGCCTGTCCCTCCAGTACATTCGACCTGCGCAGCACCAGTTCATAATCATCTCCCCGGTACAGCGCTTCCACGATGCCCTTCCGGTAGCGGTAAGTCGTTAAGGTGATCTGCGTTCCGTCGTCCAATTGAAAGGACTCAGCAGGCGCGTCAAAATCAAGGCCGGCCCACTCGGTCGCAACACTTAAACTCTGTGTCTCACCCCAGCCGTCCGTTGCCTCATCTCCCGCCTGTTTTGTGCCGCATCCGCTTGTGAACAGCAGAATGCAGGCCAGCAGACATGCAAGCATAAAAGGATTAATTGAGTTGTTTACCGATCGCATTTTCAGGTTTTTCATATCGATTAGATTATATAATAACCGCCTCATTCCCTCAAGCACTACGGTGATTGACAAAAACAGCCGGTGTGCTATCTTTATCTTTAAGAAACTGACATAAAGAAGGTGCTAAAATGAGTTCATTCTGTGGAAAATGCGGGCAACCGTTAGCGGGCAATGACCGGTTCTGTCCCGGTTGCGGTGCTCCTGTTGAAAACCATAAACCGGTTGACAGGAAAAAGGTCACGATCATCATCGTTTCTCTTGTTGCAACCGCTTTGCTGGTGATCGGTGCAGTGGTCACGCTGCATATGCTCGACAGCAGTCATGCCGACCGCGATGAGGAAGAAGAAGTCGCATATGCGGCGGATGCGCCTGCCGCCGTCGAGGAGGCCGCGCCTGCTGCCGTCGAAGAAGCTGCGCCCGCTGCCGCTCCTGCCGCCGAAGAAGCCGCTCCCGCTGCCGTAGTTGAAGCTGCACCTGAACCGGTTGTTACTCCGGATCCGGAGGAAGAACAGAAAGCAACATACAGGGCTGTATCCACGGTCTTTAATGGGAGAAGCTACTATGACGGATCTACCGGCGGCTGGTTTGAGTTATATACCGGGAATCCGGACGCTCCGTTCTATGGCTATGGAGATATCCCATGCATGTTTACCTATGGGGATATTCTGGATTTTCAGAATAATACCGTTTACCTTCCCGGAGATGAATCCTTCCATTCCGTGAATGCCTGGACGACTGAGCATCGTTTTAGGGGCTCAGACGGAAATGAGGTTTTGGAAACATACGTTGACAACAATCTGTATTCCATCATACAAGCCATGGAAGATCACAAAGGTCCCGATTATATCCTGCCGTACAGCGATACCGACGATATGGAAGCGGCAGGGATCATGATCTTCGGAGATGTTGCCAGATATGCGAAGAACGAGATCTATGCAAGATACGGGCGAAAATTCAATGACCGCGAATTGCAGGAATACTTCAATAACCGCCCCTGGTACAACGGAACGATCGAACCGGATAAGTTTGATGAGAGCATGTTAAGTGATGTGGAAAAAAAGAACGTGGAATATTTGAAATGGTGTGAAGAAATCTAGCCACACAGTCCCCTTTCACGGAACCATCGTATAAACAATCAGAACGGGAAAACAACGCGTCGAAAGGCGCATAAAATCGCAAGAATCATTGAAAGATCAGGAAAGCAATCTGTTATCGATACTGCACAGTGAAGCTCCACTCGGAATGAAGGCCGGGCTGGAGCTTATTGTGCATCTGTCGCTTCCCGCCATTCTGGCACAGGTATCTTCCGTTGTCATGCAATATATTGATGCATCCATGGTCGGACGCCTGGGTGCAAATGCATCCGCTTCCATCGGACTGGTCACCAGTACCACCTGGCTGTTCGGCGGCCTGATCGGGGCCATTACGGCAGGATTCACGGTACAGGTTGCCCACAAAGTCGGTGCAAAGGATGAAGAAGGTGCCGCAAGGGTTGCCAAATACGGTTTGCTCTTCGGGTTTTTATCCGGGGTTCTCGTGATGATCGTGGCGCTTGCCATCAGCAGCCGCCTTCCGGTCTGGATGGGTGGCGAAGAAGCGATCCGGAAAGACGCATACCGGTATTTTCTGATCTATGCATTGACACTTCCCGTGCATCAGCTTTTGTATCTTGCCCAGGGCATGATCCAGTGCAGCGGGAACATCCGGCTTCCAAGCATCATGAACGTGGTCATGTGTGCCCTGGATGTTTTGTTTAATGCCCTGCTCATCCCCATCCTTGGGGTTGCCGGCGCAGCGCTTGGTACCAGCATCTCAGAGATCCTCATCATGTTGATCATGCTCTATCTGCTCTTATGGAAAACCCCTTCTCTTTCGTTTCTGAACCGCCGCATCAGGGCATGGAAACATTTCATCAAAGAGGAAGTTCCGAGAGCCTTTTCGATCGGCCTTCCCGTTGCCGCGGAAAATGTGATCATGGGACTTGCATATGTGGCATTTACACGGATCGTCTCCCCTGTCGGAACCATAGCCGTTGCCGCGAATTCGTTCGGGATCACGGCCGAAAGCTTATGCTATATGCCCGGATACGGGATCAGCATCGCAGCCACAACGATCATCGGCCAAAGCCTCGGGGCCGCAAGACGCGATCTCGCACGCCGTTTTGCATTTATGACCGTATTCCTCGGCATGATTTTTATGGCGGTAACCGGTGCGCTGATGTATCTTCTGGCACCGCAGATGATGGCGATTTTGACGCCGGATGAACGGATACGTGCGCTGGGCGTAACGATCCTTCGGATCGAAGCATTTGCGGAACCGCTGTTTGGCGCATCCATTGTCGCTTCCGGTGTATTCCGCGGTGCTGGTGAAACTTTTCTGTCCACACTCATCAATCTCATCAGCACCTGGTGCATCAGAATCCCGTTAGCTGCTTATCTTGCCGGCATCTACGGGCTTCCCGGCGTATGGACCGCCATGTGTATTGAATTATGCATCAGGGGTATCTTTTATCTGATCCGCCTCTTCCGCTGGAAGGGCGGCCGTCGTGCGCTTTAAATGGATCCTGGTCTGGTTCATGCTCATGACATAGTTATACTCGATCAGGCAAGAAGAACAATAAGCAGCACGATAAGAACCGCGATCCCTATGCCCACATAGAACGGGTTTTCAAGAAAAACAGATAAATCCATACAGTACACCTTTATGGGATAATTGTACTATATGTAAGTGGCGATTATAAGCCCCAAACACCGATTATTCTTTCATTGACGCGGTTTTATTCCTGGCATAAAATGAAATAACCAACTTAAGGACATAGAGAACAGTCATGATACGCAAGGCAGAAAACAGCGATCTTGAAAAAATCGCCGACATCTACAGCCGCATACACGATGAAGAGGAAGCCGGAAGAATCACAACCGGCTGGAAAAGGGAAATCTATCCAACAAGAAAAACTGCTGAAGAGGCTCTTGATCGCGGGATTTATTCGTTATGAAAGACGCCGGCATCATCGTGGCCTGCGGTGTGATCAACCAAATCCAGTATCCGGAATATGCAAAAGCTGCCTGGAAGTATGAAGCAGATGATAGCGAAGTCATGGTTCTTCACACGCTGGTCGTTGATCCGGATCAAAGCAAAAAGGGATTTGGAAAAACATTTGTAACGCTGCAATATATGATAAACCGACCGATCGTTGTATGCTCCCTTCCGTGAAAAACTAGGTATGACAAGGCCAGGGCGATCAGGACAACAGACAGGGTAAACAGGAAAGAGTACATATCTTGCTTATAATAGATCCCCCCGCGACCCCGTATGTATTTCGGATATCATAGTCTATCAGCGGTAAAATGGATATCATTGATATGATCACTGCCACACAGAGCCCAAGGATTCTTTTGTAGAAACGATCCCTGTCCTGCACGTTC
>JAFYDQ010000018.1 GCA_017544705.1 Lachnospiraceae bacterium
CATCCGGATAGACGGTCGCTTTGGTGAAGTAGGTCTTGGCCAGAGCCGTATCGATATAATCTTTGCAGACAACTTTTCCACCGTTGCTTTTGATCTCGCCGGTCATATAGAAGAGACCCAGCCGGTTCGCGGCATAGGGTTCGTATTTGTCGGCGGAGATCTTCAGATAATGAATGTATTTCATAATGCATTCTTTCAGGAATTCGTCTTCCTTGCCGCTGATGCTCATGCGGACGATCCTGCCGGCTTCCCTGGCTGCCAGGTTGTTGCAGGCATAAACATAGCCTTCCTGTGCGGATGTTGCAAAGAACAGCTCCGCGATCGCAGAGCACTGGGCGGCCGTGTTACATGCGGTGACTTTCAGGGAGATCTCCGGAAAATCACGGTCGGAAACAGTATCGCTTATGACCGGTAAAAGGGCATTGAAAACTTCTTCATTTTCCGCTGCTTCCCGAAGGATCCTGCCGACCAGATTGATCGCACCGGAAGCATTGATATAGGTGATGCAGGAGGTGGCCAGTTCCAGAGCGATCGAAAGACGCTCCGTCATGGTCATGTTCTCGATCACCTCGATCGTTTCACATTTTTGCAGGGAGGATTCCCTGTGATAGTTGACCAGATAATAGCCGATGGTCCAGAAAGACAGCGGATAGGAAACACCGCTGCATTCCCATTCTTTATTCTCCGAGATCGTGATGCCTGCGGATTTTAAATAGAGATCAAAGGCCTCACGATAGGAATTCTTGCGCAGGATCTTCTTATAAAAGACCAGATCCGCATACAGCTTTCCGGCAACCGTGTTGCCCTCATCTGCCATACACATGATCTCCCGTTCCGCGGCCTGTGAGGAGACGCCGTTTTTCTCGAGGATCTGCTCCGTATATTCTTTCAGATCATTTTCATAACTTAGATCGCAGGTAAATCTGTTCATTCTTTTTCCCCCGGTAAGGATATTCTTTACACCTTTTTTATTATAGCATACAATATGCCTGAACTGATGATCGTTTTGGCGTTTACCATAATCGGGAGGAATTCAGATGAAAAAACATACAGGTATTGCGGGTTTGCTGATCTTCGCATTAATGGCAGGACTTACTGCCTGTGCGGGAGGCGGCCCTGCGGATACGACGACGGCTGCTGCTCCGGATACAGGAACGGCGGAAGAAGTGACGGAAGAAGTGGCAGAAGAAGTGGCAGAAGATGCCACTGATCAGGAAACGGCTGATGAGACGGAGGATTCCCTCGTCGGGATCAACCAGATCGTCAACGGTGATTTTTCAAACGGGCTGGAAAACTGGAATACCTATCTGAATCACGGCGGCACATGTGATTTTACGAATGAGGATGAGCAGGGAAAGATTGACATTTCGGCAGCCGGAGCCACGGATTACGGTGTGCAGATTTATTATGACGGATTTAAGCTGGATGAAGGCGGCGTCTACGAGTTTTCGTTTGATATCGATACCACCCTGGCGCGTGATATAGAAGTCAGGCTTCAGTTAAACGGCGGCGATTACCATGCATACTTCGGGCAGATCTTTACGATCAAACCGGGTGTTACCCATTATTCATGGGAATTCACCATGGAAGAAGAAACGGATGTTGCCCCCAGGCTATGCTTTAATCTGGGAACGCCGGCATCGGTCACATCACTTGATCCGCATATGATCACGATTGATAATGTATCGCTGATCCTGATCGACGACACAAACGTAGTCAAGGCAGAGAAGGTCGACCTGAGCAAAAACGTGAATCTGAACCAGGTCGGGTTCCTGCCGCAAGCGCGCAAGACGGCCGTGATCCGGAGCGAAGGCATCGACAAAACCTTTGTGATCAAAGACCGGTCCGGCAAAGAAGTTTACAACGGGACACTCACGGGGCCCGTTGAAGCAGCTTATGCCGGGGAAATGGTGTATCAGGCAGACTTCAGTGATTTTGACGTACCGGGAAGCTATACGGTTTGCGTTTCCAATGGCGATGAATCCTACCCGTTTGAGATTGGGGAAAACGTGTATGACCAACTGCTTAAGGACAGCTTCCTGATGTTATACAAACAAAGATGCGGCTCGGAGCTTCCTGCGGAATATGCGGGTGATTTTGCCCATCCCGTCTGCCATGATACCGAAGCGCTGATCTACGGGACAGACCAATATAAAGATGTCAGCGGTGGCTGGCATGACGCCGGTGACTACGGGCGCTATGTGGTGGCCGGTGCGACAGCGGTCGCGGATCTGTTCCTGACCTATGAGGACTTTCCGAAACTGTGGGATCGCGATGACCTCGGGATCCCTGAGAGCGGCAACGGGATCCCGGATATCCTGGATGAAGCCAGATATGAATTGGATTGGATGATGAAGATGCAGGATGAGGCTTCGGGAGGCGTCTACCATAAAGTAACCTGCAGAGAATTTCCGGAATTCGTGATGCCGCAGGAGGAAACGGAGGAACTCGTGATCAGTGCGATCTCCAACACTGCAACCGGTGATTTTGCGGCAGTCATGACCAAAGCATCCGTACTCTATGCGGACATCGATCCGGATTTTGCAAAGAATGCCCTGAAGGCTGCAAAGAAGGCATATGCATATCTGGAGGATCACAAGAGTTCCCCAAGCTTTAAGAATCCGGAGGAGATCTTAACGGGTGAGTATCCGGACGGACAATATAAGGATGAAATGTTCTGGGCTGCCGTGGAACTGTATCAGGTGACGGGTGAGGAAAAATACAAAGCATATTTTGAAGACCTGCTTGATTCGTACGTGCTGCACGGCTTCGGCTGGCAGGGCGTCGGCGGATACGGAAACGTTGCTTACCTTCGCATGGATCCCGATCTGCAGGATGAAACCTACCTCAATAAGATCCGGGAGGACATCGGCAGCAAGGCGGAGACTTATCTGGAAAATTCCAAAACGGACGGTTATATGGTTGATCTGGGTGATAACTATTGCTGGGGATCTAATTTAAGTGTCTGCGCATACGCAAGGGAAATGATGCTTGCTGCAGCTAACCCCGGGGCGGATGCGGCAGCCTTTGAGCAGGCGGCATATGACCAGTTGTCCTATCTGCTGGGGCAAAATGCGACCGGATACTGTTTTGTGACGGGCTACGGTTCCCTTTCACCGCAGAATACCCATCACAGACCGAGTACAGCCCTGCAAAAGACCATGAAGGGCATGATCGTTGGCGGACCGGACGGAAACGGGGAAGATTCCTACGTGAAGTCCGTACTTGCGGATGTGCCACCGGCCAAGTGCTATGCGGACAATGCGCAGAGCTACTCGACGAACGAAGTGACGATCTATTGGAACTCACCGTTTATCTATCTGCTGTCCGCGGAAACAGAATAGCAATTATTCGGATGCGAAAAGCAATAATGATATAGTCATGAGTGATATTTAACGGATATTATTTGGTTATGAGAGCAAATGAAAGAAAACCATTGATCACAAGTATCTATACGGCAGATCCTTCCGCACATGTTTATAATGGAAAGATCTATATCTATCCATCCCATGATTTTGAACACGATTGTCCGGATGATGACAACGGCGATCAGTATATCA
>JAFYDQ010000127.1 GCA_017544705.1 Lachnospiraceae bacterium
CCACTACATATACGAGCAGGCTCAACAGGGCGGCACTGCGGTCGATCAAAATGAATGCCGCCGCATAGACACAGGCATTAAAGATAATGAGGATCACGTTCATGCTGTAGTTGCGCCCGGTCTTATCGGAGAGCTTCTTGACGATGACGTTTGCCAGGATCTCGGAGCCGTCGATACAGCCGCCGAATTTTAAGATCAGGGAAAGTCCCGCACCAAGCAGCGCCCCGCCGAATGCGACCGCCAGAAAGTGTTCCGTATTTAATGAAAACGGGATCCGCTCGAAATAATCCAGACCGACCATGTAGACCACGGAGCCGATCAGTGCTTTGATGCAGAAGACTCTGCCGAGATAGAGCATGCCGCAGATCAGGAACGGTGTGACGACACAAAGCACGCAGAGCGACAACCGAAACCCGGTCATCTTGCTGATGATGATCGCAATGCCTGCCGTGCCGTAGTCGATCGCATCATTCGGCAGCAAAATGCAGGCAACCGAAAAGCTTGCCAAAAGGGCACCGATGATGATCAGAAAATAGGAATTCAGATCCCGCAAAATATTCTTGATTGTTTTCATATGATCCTCTTTGCAGTAAAGTTTGCATTCATTATACAATATATTTTTTTGTTATGGAAAGATGTGATAGAATAATACCATGATCAAAGTATTCTTAGTCGAAGATGAGTTTGTGGTGCGTGAGGGCATCAAGAATAACGTGGACTGGGCAGGGCACGGTTATGAGTTCTGCGGTGAAGCGGGAGACGGCGAACTGGCCTTCCCGATGATCCAGAAGCTCCGTCCCGATATCGTGATCACGGATATCCGCATGCCGTTTATGGACGGACTGGAACTTAGTAAACTAATCAAGAAAGAGTTCCCCTGGATGGAGATTATAATACTGTCCGGGTTCGAGGAATTTGAATATGCCAAGCAGGGCATTAAGATCGGCGTGGCACAGTACTTAACCAAGCCGATCAAGGGCGATGACCTGTTAAAGGAAGTCGACATCGTAGCGGCCCGGATCGAAGAGAAGAGAAGAGAGCGTCTGATCAGGGAGCAATACGCGCGTGAAATGGAAGAAGCCACGATCCGCGAGCGCTCCAACCTCTTTACGGACCTCGTTACGGCGGCAAAATCACCCGCGCAGTTAATGGAGGCGGCCGGCAGTCTGTCCCTGGATCTAACGGCGATGCATTACAACATTCTGCTGATGATCATGCAGTCATCCGCGCATCTGCAGGGCGAATACTCCAACAGCGTGGTGGAAGTGGAAGAGAAGCTGCAGGCGCTGGAAGAGGAACACGCCTTTTTGCTCTTTGACAGGAACTTAGAAGGCAAGGCGCTGCTGTTTAAGGCGGATTCCGAAGAGGAACTGCAGCAGAATCAGAAAGCCTTCGTGGAACGCTTTGAGGAGATCCTGAAGGAATACCCGCACATCACCTATTTTGGCGGGATCGGCAAGAGCGTGAACCGGCTGATGCAGCTGCCGGAATGCTTTACCGAGGCAAACCGTGCGTTTGCACACCGGTATTTCGTGAACGAGAGCCGGATCGTGGATGCATCCGATCTGCAGCCGGAGAGCCCCGTTAAGAAGGGCGATCTGGATCTGACCAACGTGGATCCCAAGCAGATCGACCGAAGCCGTACCACCAATTTCCTGAAGCTTGGCAGCAAGGATGAGGCGGTTTATTTCGTGGATGAATTTTTGGACGGCATCGGAGAGAAGAGCCTGGAATCTTCGATGTTCCGGCAGTATATCGCGATGGACTGCTATTTCAGCGTTGCCGCGTTCGTCGAAGAGATGGGGTATGAGAGAAGCGAGATCGCACAGCCCGACATGGCAGGCGATACGTTACAATCACCCGAGGCAACGAGAGCCTATATCAGCGACATCGTACAGGAAGCCGTTGCACTTCGTGAGAAACGGGCGAACAGCCGTTATACGGAAGTGGTGGATGAAGTCATCCGTTATATTTCGGAACACTTCGCACAGGAAGATCTGTCGCTCAATACGCTGGCCTCGCATGTCAATGTGTCTCCGAACCATCTGAGTATGATTTTTTCGCAACAGACCGGCCAGACCTTTATCAAGTATCTGACGGACCTGCGTATGCATAAAGCCAAAGAACTCTTAAAGTGCAGCAACAAGCGCAGCAGCGAGATCGCGCTTGAAGTGGGTTATAAGGATCCGCATTATTTTTCCTACATTTTTAAGAAAACGCAGGGCATGACGCCGACGCAGTTTAAGGAAGGCGCTGAGTCATGATCGAACGCATCAAACGCACCGTCGTCAATTCCACACTGGCCAGTAAGATCCGGTATTCCTATGTCCTGATCACGGTACCGCTGTTCCTGTTTATGATCATCTGCTTTTTCTATATCTGGGAAGGCAATACGCAATATGCGGAAATGATCAATTCGGCGGTCGTTGCCAGTGAGTTCAGTCTGGACTTTAAGAAGGACTTCGACTATGAGACATATCTGCTTCTTGTCGGGAACAAATCTCCGGAAGAATCTAAATTAGATGCGCTGCTTGCCGATGCAAACCGTGTCGTTGACGGACTTGCGTCCTTAAACGGATCGCAGGAAAACGCGGCAAGGCTTAAGAGCGCCAGAAAATATCTGGATAACCTCGCGACCTATATCGAGCGTATCAAGCAGAACATGGAAGAGGGCAATAAGTACGAGGACAACATCCAGATCTGGGAGAATGACGTCCAGATCGTGACCAGCCTTCTGCGTGAGACGATCTTCCAATATATCTACTATGAGATCAAGGATCTGGAAGTGGCGAGGGCGGAATACCAGGCTTTCTACATGCGTCTGCTCCGCTTTACGCTTGTGGCACTTGCGATCATCACGATCGTGATCATTTTTCTTTCTTATTATATACCGCAGTCGATCACACAACCGATCACCAGGCTTTCCGAAGTTACCGACAAGGTGGCGAGAGGGGACTTAACTGTGCGCTCCGATGTGGAGGCCGGCGGCGAGGTCGGCGTGCTTTCCGATTCGCTAAATGCCATGATCGACAAGATCAACGAACTTTTAAGTCAGGTCACACAGGAGCAGGCACGTTTGCGGCGCGCCGAACTGGAGCTGCTGCAGTCGCAGATCAACCCGCATTTCCTGTATAATACCCTCGATACGATCGTGTGGCTTGCAGAGGGCGGCGATCAGGCCAAAGTCGTCAGCATGGTGGAGAGCCTCTCGGATTTCTTCAGGACTTCGCTGAATCAGGGAAAAGATATCATCCCGATCAAGGAAGAATTGCAGCATGTGCGAAGCTACTTGTCGATCCAGCAGGTCCGTTATCAGGATATCCTGGAATATGAGATCGATGTCCCGGAAAATCTGCACCGCTATATGATCCCCAAGATCACGATCCAGCCGCTTGTGGAAAATGCGCTCTATCATGGCATCAAAAACAAACGCAGGAAAGGAAAGATCAGGATCCTCGGAGAAGAGCGCGACGATCATGTCGTCATCCGTGTGGAGGATGACGGTCTTGGCATGCAGGAAGAGCGCCTTAATGAAGTCAATGAACGTTTGAACGGCCGGGCACCGGAAAGTACGGAAGCTTACGGCCTCTACAACGTGAACGAACGCATTCGCCTGAAATTCGGCGATGCCTACGGAATCCGCCTGCAGAGCGTGTTTAACGAGGGTACTGTCTGCGAGATCCGTCTTCCGAAAGAGGAAATCGGGTAAATCTTCTTCGTAAAAAATCAAACTCCCATCGTAAAAAATCCAACTTCAAAAAAACAATTCATAAAAAATCCAACCACTTGCGGAATGATCTGTATGGATTTGATGACGCCTCCGATTTATGATGTTACCGTCAGAGTTTTGTAGGCTCTATATGAGCCACGATTCCAAATCAATAGGAGGATTTCAAATGAAAAAGAAAATTTTGGCAGTCTTACTGGCAGCAACAATGGTGCTTGGCCTTACAGCTTGCGGCGGCGCAGCAGCTTCCTCTGATGGCGGCGATGCAGCTCCGGCAGCAGATGCAGGCGGAAAACTGATTAAAGTCGGCATCATCAACAATGACCCGAACGAGTCCGGTTATCGTACAGCTAACGATAAGGATCTGAAGGCTACATTTACAGAGGCTAATGGTTTCCAGGCTTCCTTCGCTTACAGCTTAAAGAACGATGAGCAGATCACAGCAGCTCAGAAGTTCATCCAGGACGGCGTTGACTACTTACTGCTTTCCGCAGCTGATACAGCAGGTTGGGATTCCGTACTGAAAGATGCACAGGCAGCAGGCATCCATGTAATCCTGTTCGACAGAACCATCGATGCTGATCCGTCTCTCTACAGCGCTTCCATCGTATCCGATATGGATAAGGAAGGTGAGACAGCTGTTAACTGGTTAAAGAGCCAGAACCTTTCCGAGTACAACATCATCCACATCCAGGGCGTTATGGGTTCCGCAGCACAGAAGGGTCGTTCCGGTGCCGTTGATGCAGCAGCTGCATCCGATGGTTGGAACATCGTTACACAGCAGACCGCTGAGTGGAACGCAGAAAAAGCACAGCAGATCGTTCAGTCCGTTATCGACGCAGGCACACCGTTCAACGTAATCTACGCTGAGAACGACGATATGGCTAAGGGTGCTGTTGCAGCTCTTGACAAAGCAAACATCTCTCACGGTGTTGGCAAAGACGTCATCGTTATGGGCTTTGACTGCAACAAGTGGGCACTTCAGGAACTGCTTGACCAGAACTGGAACTATGATGGCCAGTGTAATCCTTTCCAGTCTCAGTACATCTTAGATGTAATCAAGACTCTGGAATCCGGTCAGGAACCTGCACAGAAGACGATCATCATGGATGAGAAGGGCTTCGATGCTACAACGATCACAGCAGACGACGTTAACAATTACGGAATCTAATGCCACAATCTACGATTGGGTGACACGTCACACATCAAAAAACGATATGTGACAATGCCTGAGCGGCGCCTGAGCGGAGCTGAATCAGGATAATATGTAAGAGCTTTTAAACGCGGCGCGGCGGTATGCCGTGCCGCGTTTTGAAATGAAAAAGAAATTAAGCAAGTCTTTGGTTTTACTATAAAAACGGGAGGTGAATCCACGAGTGAAAGAAAATGCGATCCTGGAAATGAAAGCAATCGATAAAGTCTTTCCCGGCGTTTTGGCGCTACAGGGCGTGGACTTCACGCTGTGCGAAGGAGAGATCCACGCACTGATGGGTGAAAACGGAGCCGGAAAATCCACACTGATCAAGGTGTTGACCGGCGTGTATCCTAAAGACGGCGGACAGATATATCTGAAGGGTTACGAAAAGCCCGTGATCATTCGTTCCCCGCAGGATGCTCAAAAAATGGGAATCAGTACTGTTTATCAGGAAATCACACTCTGTCCCAATCTGTCAGTGGCAGAGAATATGTATATAGGTCGCGGGGCCGGCGCCGGTGTCAATTGGAAGAAGATGAATGACGATGCCGACGCGATTTTAAAGTCTTTGGACATTCCGGCCAAAGCGACACAGCAGCTTTCCAGCTGTTCCATCGCGGTACAGCAGATGGTAGCCATCGCCAGAGCGGTAGATATGGAATGTAAGGTCTTAATCCTTGACGAGCCGACATCTTCTCTGGATGAGCAGGAAGTTGCAAAACTGTTTAAGTTAATGCGTGATCTTAAAGCACGCGGTGTCGGCATCATCTTCGTAACGCACTTCTTAGATCAGGTATACGAAGTCTGTGACAAGATCACGGTGCTTCGTGACGGTAAACTGGTGGGAGAATACGAGATCAAGGATCTGCCGAGAGTCCAGCTGGTATCCAAGATGCTTGGTAAGGAACTCGATGACTTATCCGATATCTCGGGCGAACATAAGAAATTTGAAGCCGATCCGAACACACCGCCTGTATTTGAGGCAGTGGGACTGCAGTCGGATGCAGGCATCAAGCCGTTTGATTTTTACATCCAAAAGGGTGAAGTCAACGGGTTCACAGGCCTTTTGGGTTCCGGACGAAGCGAGTGCGTACGTGCGATCTTCGGTGCGGACAGAGTCCTGACCGGATCCGTGAAAAAGGACGGCAAGACGATCAAGATCACCAAGCCGATCGATGCAATGCGCAACGGGATCGGTTATCTGCCGGAAGACCGTAAGGTTGACGGTATTGTCGGTGACCTTTCCGTAAGAGAGAATATTATTCTGGCCCTGCAGGTTTTGAAAGGGTTCTTCAAGCCTTTCAGCAAAGCCGAGGCAGGCCGATTTGCAGATGAATACATCAAACTGCTGGATATCAAGACGGCTTCGGCTGACACACCGATCAAGTCCTTATCCGGCGGAAACCAGCAGAAGGTTATCCTTGCAAGATGGCTGTTGACGCATCCGGATTATCTGATCCTTGACGAGCCGACCAGAGGTATCGATGTCGGTACGAAGGTCGATATCCAGAAGCTTGTGTTGAAATTAGCATCGGAGGGTATGAGTATCACCTTCATCTCTTCCGAAACCGATGAAATGCTCAGAACCTGCTCGAGAATGATCGTCATGCGCGACCGTGCCGTTGTGGGAGAATTGACGGACGAAGACCTGACGCAGAGCAAGATCATGAGCACAATTGCCGGAGGTGAGAAGAAAGATGAGTAAAATATTCAGAAACCAGATTTTCATTCCGATTGCGGCACTGCTGCTCCTTGCAGTCTTCAATCTGATCATGGATCCCTCCTTTTTCAAGATCACTTTAGGTTACAACAGTGCAGGCGATCCGGTATTATCAGGCTACTTAATGACAATCCTTGACTACGGTTCGGAGCTTGCAATCTTAGCGATCGGTATGACGCTTGTTACGGCGGCTTCCGGCGGACAGGATATTTCCGTTGGCGCAGCGATCGCGATCAGCGGTTCGGTCGTGCTTCGCGTGCTTTGCGGCAGAGACCATCATGCAGAGACGATGCAGGCACCGATCATTGTCGCTTTCCTGATCAGCTGTGTGGTTGCCATGATCTTCGGCGCGTTTAACGGCACGTTGGTTGCGTTCTTTAAGATCCAGCCGATGGTCGCAACGCTGATCCTCTTTACGGCAGGCCGTTCCATCGCAGCATGGATCAACAACAACGAGCTGCCGATCGTCAATGAGGTTTCTTTCAGTTATTTTGGCGGATTCATTCCGGGCATTCCGATCCCGACGCCGTTCTTTATTGCGGCAGCCTGCGTGGTCGTGATCTTCCTGGTATTGAAATTCACGAACCTGGGGCTCTATACGCAGACCGTCGGGATTAATGAGAGTTCTTCGAGATTAAACGGTTTAAATCCTGAGTTTATCAAGTTCTTAAGCTTCGTGATCTTGGGACTGTGCGTTGCGGTTGCGGCACTCATCAAAGTCAGCCGCCTTTCCACGATCAACTACTCGGTTATCGCAAAAGATATTGAAATGGACGCGATCCTTGCGGTCGCTCTTGGCGGTAACGCGTTATCGGGCGGTAAGTTCAACATGACGGCATCGATCCTCGGTGCATACGTGATTCAGTTCTTAACCACCACACTTTACAAATTCAACGTATCGGCTGATGCACTTCCGGCTTACAAGGCGGTCGTGGTCATCCTGCTCGTTGTGTTCTCGGCTCCCGTAGTCAGAGAATTCCTGTCCACGCAGTGGAAGAAGATCACAAAGAAGGGGGTAGCGAAGAATGCTTAAAGAGAAATTCAGAAACATGAGCGATACCAACCTGCTCCTTTTCATCACCATCGTTGTATTCTTCTTAATGTACATCGGAGCAGTGATCTTCCAGGGCAAAGGCTTCTTAAAGCCGCAGACCTTCTTTAACATCTTAAATGCAAATGCTGCCTTGATTTTGCTTGCATGCGGACTGAGTCTTGTTATGATCACCGGCAGTATCGATATTTCCGTCGGCGGCGTGACCGCGCTGGTATGTATGTGCTGTGCGGTTTACCTCGATTATAAGGGCGGCAACGTATTTATTTCCCTGCTGATCGCGATCGGCATCGGCTTGGCTTTCGGCCTGGTACAAGGATTTTTGGTTGCCTATCTGGACATCCAGCCGTTCATTGTAACGCTTGCCGGCATGTTCTTTGCAAGAGGTATGACAACGATCGTGCATACGAACCCGTTCAACGTTGAGAATCCGAATTTCGTGGCGCTGAAGGACACCCGTGTACCGGTTCCCGGTATGGGATCTGTCAACAAGCTCGGTGTTTACGTGGATGCTTATGTGGAGATCGGCGTTCTGGTTGCGGTCGCACTGGTACTGGTGCTGTTCTTTGTCCTGCGCTACACAAAGCTTGGCCGTAATTTCTATGCGGTCGGCGGCAACAAACAGAGTGTCCTGATGCTCGGCATCAACGTTAAGCGGACCAAGTTCCTTGCGCATCTGCTTTGCGGGATCTTAGCAGGCATCGGCGGATATCTGTACTTCCTGCATGTCGGGAGCGGCGCACCGTCTCATGCACAGGGTGCCGAAATGAACGCGATCGCATCGTCGATCATCGGCGGTACGATGTTAACAGGCGGTGTCGGCAATATCATCGGAACGTTCTTTGGGGTATTGTCCTTGAGCACGATCCAAAACATCGTTTCGAGTGCAGGTCTTGACCAGGCATGGTGGACCGGCATTACGATCGCAGCGATGCTCTGCTTATTCCTGGTGATTCAGAGTGTTGTTATGGCCCGTAAGAAAAAACAGGTTAAAAAATGAAGAAACTGAAAGTATCAGCAGCGGTTCTTAGCTGTTTCCTGCTTCTTTCCTTCCTGTGCGCATGTGGTGCGCGTTTTGGAAACAGCGGAACTGCTGATGCAGGGGAACCTGCCACAGAACCGGAAGAAAAACTGACTGTGGTAGGTTTTTCTCAAGTTGGAGCGGAATCAGACTGGAGAAGTGCCAACACGGAGTCCATGAAGTCCGTATTTACGGAAGCAAACGGCTATGAACTGATCTTTGAAGATGCGCAGCAGAAACAGACCAATCAGATCATGGCAATCCGCAGTTTCATCCAGCAGGAAGTGGATTACATCGTGGTCGCACCCGTTACGGAGACGGGCTGGGATACGGTGCTGCAGGAAGCAAAAGATGCCGGGATCCCGGTGATCATTGTAGACCGTATGGTGGATGTTCCGAACAGTAATCTGTTTGAGTGCTGGGTCGGATCGGATTTCGAACTGGAAGCCAGAAAGATGTGTGAATGGCTGCGCTGGTTCTGTGTCAAACACAATATTGATGCCAAAGACATCTATATCGCGGATATTCAGGGAACGATCGGTGCTTCCGCACAGATCGGGCGGACGAGAGGGCTGAAGATTGCCGCAGAAGAGTATGGTTGGAACATCGTTGCCGAAGTGGAAGGCGAATTCACGCGGACCAAAGGATATGAAGCAACACAGCAGCTGCTGCGCAAGTATCCGAAGATGAATGTCGTCTACTGCGAAAATGACAACGAAGCCTTCGGTGCGATCGAGGCGATCGAAGATGCCGGGCGGCGCGTCGGCAGCAACATCAAAGCAGGCGAGATCATGGTGCTCTCTTTTGACGGTGTGAAACCGGAGGCCCTGCAGGATGTGCTGGATGATTCCATTTCGTGTATTGCGGAATGTAATCCGCTGCACGGGCCGAGAGTGGAAGCGATCATTCAGAAACTCGAGAACGGCGAAACGCCTCAGAAATACGAGTATGTTGACGAGGATGTCTTTTCCGCTTACGATCAGATCGAAAGCGTGATCGTGGACTCCAAGGAATATCCCATCACGCAGGTTTCAGAGGCATTGATCGAAAAGCGGCGCGCGGAATTTGATGCAGGCTCTTATGACGAAGAGCTGCCGGATAACGTATATTAAAAACAGATGAATATAGGAGGGTTACAAATGGACAAGAAAGAACTGATCGC
>JAFYDQ010000128.1 GCA_017544705.1 Lachnospiraceae bacterium
ATATAACCCTTTATCCAAAAAGTCCTTATCTCTTAGACCATATTCATGTCCCGATTCAAACCATTCCTGCCATGCGATGTCATAACACTCTGCTTCTTTGACATCGATACTGCAGCAGTCACCGCATTCTTTGTTTAACAACTGTTTTTTAACATATTTGCGTACAGATTTTTTAAACTTTTTTGACGGACAATGAGCTTGTCTGCAAATATATTCAAAACGCCTACCCACTGACTTCATCGTTCGCTAAAAGTACATACTTAATTCCAGATTTTTCGTCGATATATTCCTCTCAAAAATGCCGATAAAGCCTGTAAATACGCTATTCTCGCGTCAGCAAGCAGACCGTCTCAACATGGCTGCTGGCCGGAAACTGGTCAATCGGCTGAACTTTCTCCACTTTGTAGCCGGCAGAAAGAAAGGCGGGCAGATCTCTTGCCAGACTGGTCGGCTTGCAGGAGATGTACACAATGCCCGGAACGCCATATGCAACGATCTTCTCAAGTGCTTTCGGGTGAATCCCGTCGCGTGGCGGATCCAAAACGATATAATCCGGCTGTTCGGTAATGGTATCAAGAACCTTTAACACATCCCCGGCGATGAATTTACAATTATGTAAATCATTAAGTTCTGCGTTTGATTTTGCCGCCATGACGGCTTCCTCTACAATTTCCACGCCGATCACTTCTTTTGCAACAGGCGCGAGAAGCTGTGCGATCGTACCTGTTCCGGAATAAAGATCATAAATAACGCTGTTATTTAATTCATTCCCGCTCGTAACAAAACTCCGTACGGTGTCGTACAGAACCTCAGCACTTAACGAATTGGTTTGGAAGAAGGAAAACGGCGTGATCTTAAATTTCAGTCCCAGCAACTCTTCATAGAAATGATCCTGGCCGAAAAGCACATTTGTCTGATCGTTGCGGATCGTATCCGAAAGCGCGTCATTACAGGTATGCAGGATCCCGACGATCTTCCCTTGCAGTTGCAGGCCAAGCATATGGTTTACATAATTTTGAACCACTAACCCCGTCCCCAAAGGTTCTTTTGCGGAACAGGCAGACCCCAAAGGTTCTTTTGTGGTCACCAGATCGATCAGGATTTCCCCGGTTCTTGCGGCCTTGCGGACGAGCAGGTGCCGCAGCACACCTTCATGGCGCAGTTTGTGATAAAAGGGAATCTTAAGCGATCGGAAATACGCCTGTGTGGCTGAAAGGATCTTGCGGTAGTCTTCATCCACGATCCTGCATTCCGAAACGGAGAGCACATCATAGAAGCTTCCTCTTTTATGTAAACCAAGTTCCAGGGGGCCGTCTTTCACGGAGTCCCCGAACGAGAATTCCATTTTGTTGCGGAATCCTTCCGTGACCGGACTTGGCAGAATCGGAAGGAAACATTCTTCTGATACAAGATCCTTAAGCAGAAAACGCACCTGCCATTCTTTCAACTTCAGCTGTTCTTCATAGGGCAACGTGCGGTAGGTACAGCCGCCGCAATCCGCAAAATGCGGACAGTCGCTTTCGATCTCCGTCTCCGCACGCTTAAGCACCTCGATCAGGCGGCCTTCTGCCCGCTCGTTCCTGCGCTTAAATACACAAAAGGCGATCGTTTGTCCGGGCACCGTGTTCTTGACAACACAGATGCCATCGATCCCTTCCACGCGAACGATGCCTTTATTAGGAAATCTCACATCCGTGACGATCCCTACGTAACGTTCTCCTTTTTTCCAAACCGGTTCACTCATCTTATCCCGTTCCCCAGAGCATATGTTATGTTAACCAAATCAACATTATGTCAACTATGAATATCTTATGTCAACCAAAATGTTCCTTATAGCCTTATAACGAAAAAAGGCATCTCATATCAGATGAGATGCCCATAAAATCTCTTCATTTGATCAGCTCTTTGCTTTTGCCGGTTCCTCATCAAAGAAATCGTCATCAAAATCATCATCGAACTCATCATCCAGATCGTCTTCGAAATCATCGAGATAATCCGGCGTAAAATAACGGTACAGGCAATATGCGATCGCTGCGATGAGCAGAATGCCAAGCACGATACCGATCACGATCGCAACCGTATTGTTCTTCTTCTGCTCTTCCTCTTCCTGTTTGCGAAGACCGTACAGCGCCTTTCCGGCATTTAAAAGTTCGCCTGCCTTTGCCAGTCCTGCCGTTTCCTGATCTTTGATCGTTTTCATGATGTCATCAAACATACCCCTATTTCCTCCTTATATTCTTTACGCCCCCAGGCATGAAATGATTCTTTTCTGTACAAAACAGTTTAACATAACTTGACGGATTTTTCAATCATACTTTCTGCAACTTCGCAAATGACGCAAACATCTTCTTCATGCCGTACTTTTCAAAGTTCACGCTCACTTCATAATCCCGTCCGCCATCATTGATCTGTTCAACAACACCGGTCCCGAATTTGATATGGCGGACCGTATCCCCGACACCGTAATCAAGCGGTGCCTTCTGATCCAGGATATCCGTCCCCTTCGTCAGCACGTTGCTTTTTGCCGTGGTCTTTCCTGCCCCTGCTGCCGTCGCAATGTAGGGCTTGGCATACGCATTCCTTGCGGCGGGCGATGATGCATACGGCTTTGATTTTGCCATCTCTCTCCCATACGTGCTCATGGAAGGACCGGGAATATCCGTTTCACGGACCCGCGTTTTCGGAACACTGCCATCCAAAAGTGCCGGATCGATCTCCTTCACAAACCGGGAAACCGCATTGTACTGGGTCTCACCGCGGATCATGCGCGATCTGGCACAGGTGATCGTTAAGTCATCCTTCGCACGTGTGATGCCGACATAGCAGAGCCTGCGCTCCTCTTCCAGTTCCGACGGATCATCGCTGGTAATGTTCATATAACTCGGGAACAGACCGTCCTCCATGCCGGCGATATAAACCTGCGGAAACTCCAGTCCTTTGGCGGAATGCAGGGTCATTAACATCACCCGGTCCGCATCCGCATCCACGTTATCGATATCGGAAACCAGTGCGACTTCCTCCAAGAACTGCGAAAGCGTGGCGTCTTCATGTTCGTCCTGGAAGGCGATCACTTTATTGATCAGTTCGTCAATGTTGTCCACCCTTGTCTGC
The DNA here is from genome assembly GCA_017544705.1 of Lachnospiraceae bacterium. Lineage (GTDB taxonomy): Bacteria > Bacillota > Clostridia > Lachnospirales > Lachnospiraceae > UBA2868. Next base: position 3,112 of record JAFYDQ010000128.1, read on the forward strand.
AGCTCGACATCATCCGCCACGTCCATGTTTTCGATGTATTCCGTCCTCTTCAGGATATCGCCGATCAGCTGCTCCAGCGTCAGATACGGCAGCTTTGACCGGTAAGTCTCGATCATCTCCACAAACGGCTTGATCTTGCCCGCTGCCTTTGCAACCTGCGGGATCTGATCGGCAATGCCGAGTGTATCATAAAACGAAAGCTCATGAGAGAGCGCATAGTCCTGGATCCTTGCCAAAGTCGTGGCACCAAGGCCTCTCTTTGGCACATTGATGATCCGTCTGACGGCAAGGTCATCCCTGGCATTGTCGATCGTTTTCAGATATGCCAGAATGTCCTTGATCTCACGCCTGCCATAGAAATTCACGCCGCCGACCACGTCATAGGGAATCCCCTCCATGATCATGCGTTCTTCCAGCAGACGGGACTGTGCATTGGTCCTATAGAGTACTGCGCAGTCCTGATAGCGCGCCTCCATCCTGCGCCGCTTTCCTGCGATATCATCCGCAATGAATTCCGCTTCTTCATAAGCGTTATCGAACTGATGGAAGTGTACCTTGTTTCCCGCGCCCTTATCCGTCCAAAGCGCCTTATCCTTTCTGGAAGCGTTCTGTTTGATCACGGAATTGGCCGCATCCAGGATCGTCTGCGTGGAGCGGTAATTCTGCTCCAGTTTCACCACCTTGGCATCCGGGTACACTTTTTCGAAATCGAGGATATTGCGGATATTTGCCCCGCGGAATTTGTATATGGACTGGTCATCATCCCCGACCACACAGATATTGCGGTGTTTGGATGCAAGCAGACGGATCAGTTCAAACTGCACGGTGTTGGTATCCTGATACTCATCCACCATGATATAGAGGAACTTATCCTGATAGTAATTCAGAACCTCCGGCTGCGACTGAAACAGTGCGACCGTTTTTAACAGCAGGTCGTCAAAATCAAGCGCGTTGTTCTTCTGCAGCGTCTTCTCATACTCCGCATAGGTCTTACAGAACTGCTGCCTGCCATAGTCCCAGGGGGCGTCGGCAAGATAATCTTCCGGCGTCATCATCTCGTTTTTGACTTTCGAGATCGTGGAGAGCAGGGCCTTTGGCGAATACTGTTTCGTATCGATCTGTAACCGCTTGCACACATCCTTCATGACGGTGACGGTATCATCGGTATCATAGATCGTGAAGTTCGTATCATATCCCAGCTTGTCGATATAACGTCTTAAGATGCGCACACAGGTTGCATGGAACGTGGCAACCCAGATATTCTCCGCATCTTCCCCGACCAGCGCATCAATACGTTCGCGCATTTCTCCTGCCGCCTTGTTGGTAAACGTGATCGCCAGGATATTCCACGGTCTTACATCGCAGTCGCTGATCATGTAAGCGGCCCGGTTGGTCAGCACTCTTGTCTTTCCGCTCCCGGCGCCTGCCAATATTAAAAGCGGCCCATCGATGGTCAGAGCCGCTTCTCTTTGCTTGTCATTCAGTATTTCTATTACCTGATTCATGTATTCTCCCGGAATTGTAAAGTTATTGCTGTTCCGCTTCCTTCAGACGGTTCAATACCATATCGTAACCGTCATTTCCGTAGTTTAGAGACCGGTTCACGCGGCTGATCGTCGCCGTGGATGCACCCGTCTTCTCGGCAATATCCAGATAGGTCTTCTTTTCCCTGAGCATGCTTGCCACTTCAAAACGCTGCGATAAAGACAACAGTTCATTGATCGTACAGATATCTTCAAAAAAGATATAGCACTCTTCTTTACTCTTCAATTGCATGATGGCGTCAAACAGATAGTCGACCGCTTCCGTATGGATCTTGGGATTCATGCCTCTTTTACTCCTAATCTGTCAAACAGTTTCTGTAAGGAATTCTTTTCAAGAACGAGCAGCATATTGGAGTGGATCTTCTTCTCGTCGATCTCAAACTCCTCATCAATGACCAGGATCTTCTCTCCCGGCTTGACCATGCTCTCAAACGGGATCTTTAACACTTCCCCGATCGTCGCGCACTTCTGGATCGGTGCGCCGATGTTGACGAACAGATTGGTCAGTGTCGCAAGGGAATTGGCGTAGGCACCGGATGTGATATTTGCCATCTCACTTAAAACGGACGTATCCATTTCATCCAGATTGGCGAGGTCCTCCAGATGCTTTTCATAGAACGTATTGATGATCCGCTCCGCGAAAGGCTTGCGTACAATGTGGAACATCATGCCTTCCAGGTCGTCCGTGACATCGATCTGGATCCCTAAGATCGGGTTCTCTTCCCCGCCCAGATATTCTGAAGTGGACTCAAAATCAAGCACATGGACGTTCGGCACATCCATATCCACCATCGTTCCGAGCAAAACGGAAAGCGCCGTGCAGGCATTGCCCGCACCGATATTTCCGATCTCTTTTATCGCATCCAGCTGTATTTCGTTTAAAGAGCCGTAATTGACCATCCGGTTGCACCTCTGTCATTTCACTTTGTAAAATTTTAACAGTCTAAAGTCACATAGAACAGTGTAGCATAAAAAGTTACCTTTGACAAATACAAAACAGTGGCCTAATATATGTGAAGTTGATATCGATAAAAGAGGTGAAAACAAATGTCTGTTTTGCTGAATGTGGCCTTCGCACTGTTAGCGGGCCTGTTAATGACAAGGATCTTCAAAAAATGGAATCTGCCGGACGTGACGGCCTTTCTGATCTCCGGTGTCCTGATCGGTCCCTTCGTATTGGGTCGTCTTGGGAGCGGAAGCCTCGGGCTTACCAGCTATGAGGAGGTCGCAAGATACGATCTCGTCAATGAAGTGGCCATGGGTTTCATCGCCTTTTCGATCGGTTCCGAATTCCGTTTGAGTTCCCTGAAGAAAACCGGGAAACAGGCATTCGTGATCGGTATTCTCCAGGCCGTGACAGCAACGATCCTGGTCGATATCGCACTCTACCTCTTCTATCTTGCAAGGCCTGACCTGCTGACCGTTCCGGAAGTGATCACGCTCGGGGCGATCGCAGCCGCAACCGCTCCCGCGGCAACCCTGATGGTCGTCAGGCAGTATAAAGCCAAGGGCGAACTGACGGATCTGCTCTTACCGCTCGTTGCACTCGATGATGCGGTCGGACTGATCCTCTTTGCGATCTCCTTCGGGATCGCCAAAGTCATGGTCAGCGGCCAGATCAGCGTTGCATCCATCGTATTCGATCCGCTGATCGAGATCGTCTGTTCCCTGCTGCTTGGAACGCTTTGCGGATTTGTCTTAACACAGATCGAGAAACTGTTCCACTCCAACACGAACCGTTTGGCGATGACGATCGCCTTTATCTTCCTGACCGTTGCCGTCACAAAATTCAGTTTTCACGCAGGGCCTGTTACCATCGGCTTTTCATCGCTCTTAACTTGTATGATGTTAGGCACCGTGTTCTGTAACATCTGTCCGCTCTCCGAAGACATCATGGATCGCGCGGACAAATGGTCCAGGCCGCTGCTTGCCTGCTTCTTTGTGTTAAGCGGTGCCGCGCTGCGTCTGGAAGTGTTCAGCGAAGGCATGCTGGTTGTGATCGGCGTGGTTTATATGGTGGCAAGAAG
>JAFYDQ010000129.1 GCA_017544705.1 Lachnospiraceae bacterium
GAAGCAGGGCAAAGAAGATGTTCTGACAAACGGAAAGGGAAATACAGAATAAAAACAGATTGTAGAACCATAGATGCCCTGCTTCAGCTTTGTGATATAAACTTGTCTGCTGTGATCGGAGCAGGCGGCCGCCTGTTCACGGTTCGGGAGAAGTCCCGATTCACAAGTTCATATCATATGTAAAAATGATCCTGTTGTCAACCACATCTTTTAAACAAAGTTATCCACATTCGCAGCTACAACAGGCTTCGTACGAGATTATAAAACGTAAGATATTGTCGAGCAGAAGGAAACGCGATATAATGATAGATAGCTCGATGAAAACGGGCTTCCGCTATATCTAATCATATTTAAGGAGGTATTTAAATGAGGTATTCAATTGAGGGTGAACCGTTACCGGTAGTGATCTGTACGCTGGATTCCGGCGAGACAATGATCACGGAAAGTGGTGCAATGAGCTGGATGACTCCGAACATGAAGATGGAGACCACATCCAACGGCGGCGTCGGCAAAATGCTCGGCAGAATGTTCTCCGGCGAGAACTTGTTCCAGAACCGCTATACTGCACAGGGCGGCGAAGGTATGATCGCATTTGCATCCAGTTTTCCGGGTTCGATCCGTGCTTTTGAGATCGCACCGGGCCAGGACATCATCGCACAGAAGAAGGCATTTCTGGCAGCAACTTCCGGCGTGGAGCTTTCCATACACTTCCAGAAGAAGCTCGGATCCGGTCTCGTCGGCGGTGAAGGATTCATTATGCAGAAACTGTCCGGCCAGGGTATGGCATTTCTAGAGTTTGACGGTTTCATAAAAGAGTATGACCTGCAGCCGGGTCAGCAGATGATCGTCGACACCGGTTATCTGGCGGCTATGACCAGTACCTGCCATATGGATATCCAGACCGTTCCGGGCATCAAGAACGCACTCTTCGGCGGCGAAGGTATTTTCAATACCGTGATCACCGGCCCTGGCCACGTATGGTTGCAGACCATGCCGGTACCGCATCTGGCAGGCGCTCTGATCCCTTATCTGCCGACAAGAGCAAACTGATCCACGAAATTGCGAAGGAATTTCCAATAAAGCGAAAACAGGCCCGCCGATCATCACGATCTGCGGGCCTGTTCTTATTCTATTTTCTGCCAACGTCATTGCGGGATCATGATCCCACCGAAATACTCCGGATGTCCCTGCTCATCCACCAGAACAAAAGCTCTTGGCTTAAGCAGTAAATAGGTACCGTCCGGCTTGCGCACCCGGTGCGGGTACTCGGTTACTTCCCCGTTTCCGAAAATGATCGCATCCACATTCTTCCGGTACTCCGCCAGATCGTCCGGATGGATGAATTCCTGCCAGATCTTTCCGGCATGATAGTTATACTCCGATGCAAACTCAAAATCATCCACCGTAGAAGCCGACCATCTGGAAAAATCATATTTCAGATCGTTCAGGAAGACATATCCTTCTCCGGCCATGGTAAAGAACGCCTCAAATAAGATATCCAGCTTCCGCTTCCGGTCTTCCGGAACCGGAACCTCCAGATTTCTCGCCACATCCGGCGTCATCTCCTTCCGCTCCGGCTTCAGCCATTTCTTGTTTTCATACATTTCAAAATCCGCGCGCTTGAATACGTCGGAAAACTTCGCATCGGTCGTCGGGTCATAAACCGCAAGCCCGCAGGCAATTACCGGGCCGGAGCGGGAACGACCGTTGGCAAAGGATTCTCTCTTCAGATTCTCCAACAGTTCCTCACGGATCTCGTATTCCTCGCCGATCAGTACCGCAACAAATTCATCTCCGCCGATACGGAACACCTGGCTCTTAGAAAAGACGGAACTTACCATACGGCATGCCTTACGCACCATCTCGTCACCGTAATTGTGGCCTCTGGTATCATTCAGCAGTTTCAGATCGTTGATATCGCACATCACGACCGCAAATGCCAGTTCACTGTCTGCAGACTGGATCTTCTTATCAATGGCCTGCGCACACTCGACAAAGGCATTTTTATTCTTTACGCCTGTCAGTTCATCATGAAGCACTTTGCGTTCCACCGATTGCAGAGCCTTTTTCTGCTCTTCTTTCTCCCGCACTTCGTCATCGATATTCTCCATGCAGAAGATCAGATGCTCCTTATCCTCGCACATCATCACGATATGACGGACATGAAGGATCCTGCCGTCGATCCTGAGCCGGCAGCTGACGGAATAAGATCCCGTTCTGTTCAGGTTCTCCAGGATCTTTTCCCTGTCATGGATCCGCAGTATCTGCCCCAGGTCTTCCGGGTGAACATACTTGTCCGCATTCTTTGCTGACAGCGCAAAGAAATCTTCCCCTTCCTGCGGGATCTGCAGTTCCTGCAACATTTTGGTAGGAACAAACTCAATATAATGTCCGGTGGCAATCTCAATATAATAGAGACTGTCATAATGCTTCGCCAAAGTAGTGGCTATCTGTTTGGATGCCATCTGGTCAATCTTCATAGAAACCTCCTGTTTTCTTTGCCAAAATAACTTTTACCGCCAAATTTCCGTCGGTCATTTTAGCACGCCCAAACTCCTTTTGGGCAATATTGCTATTTTATTGTAGCAGATTTTCAGCATTATGACAAAGAGGTTTTTCTGTTTTTAGCATTTTTTTTAGTTTACGGTACTGCTCGTCGCTGCAGTGGTTGAGATGAGGATGAGCATGACGATCTCTTCTGCTACAATCAGGGCCAGAGCACTGCCGATGGCCGGTGTATCTGCGACCACATTCTGCTCTGCATATTCCTGTGCTACTAACAATGCTGCAAACATCGCGCGGTATTCTTTTCCGAGCGACAGGTTCCCGAAGCCCTTATGCTTCTTGAGCAGTTCGGATACCTCCCGGATCTCATCCGCGATCTCATCCACTTTCAGATCCAGGTCAACCAAAGCACCCAATGCCGCCAGTTCGGTCGATTTGCCGTATTTTACGTTCTTTTTCTTCAGCGCATCATAGATGGCTGCTGCTTTGGTACATTTTTCCTCCGTCCCGCTTCCGCTCAGACTGAGGACCTGGCAGAGTCCCTGCACCGCATCCTTATGCAGCGGAAACTTTTTCTTCAGGATATCATAGCATGCTTCCATCTCTGCGATCATATCATCTGCATCCACATTCATCAGCGCCATTACCGTAGCAAGCGGCATATCTTCACTGCCGGTAAGGATCGGGTGCTCCTTCTCCATCTTCTTCATGATCTCTTTCATCTTTTTGATCACTTCATCGGCCTGCCCGACTTTATGCTGCTCACAGATGATCATTGCACAAAGCACCATATAGGAAGAGGTGAAAACCTTTCCCTTCCGGATCTTGTCGTAGACCCCGATCACTTCGTCCAAAAAGCCCTCCGGATTGCGGTCGATCGCCATCTTGGCCAATAGCGCCAGTTCCGCCATACCGCGCAATTCCGAAAATGCCCCTTTCTTCTGCTTCAGGATTTCCTTGCATTCCTTCATCTTTTCCGTATCGGCAGCAATCCCGGCATTCGTATAAACATTTGCTGCCACGATCGACATAATCTCAAACTCCCACTTAAAATCCTTGCGGATCACTTCATAGTTGTCCGCCAGTAATTCACATTTCTGCTGCAGTGTTTCCCTCATATGCTTCTCTCCTTTGCTGTTTTGAAATATTATAGTAAACGACAAAACTCTTTTCGTTTTGTCGTTTACTGCGCCGGATTTTGGCCGCTGAAAGCGGCGTATTTCCTTACAAAATCCGTGTGCATCCTCGCGGAGCGTTATAGTAAGCGCAATTATTTATTGCGCTTACTATAAATACCGAAAAGTCAGGTTCATAAATCGTAACCAGAAAGAATTATACTATACCGCAGGAAACGATACAAGAGGATCCCATGTGGTAAAATCTCCGCCGGAGATGTATACTATAGGTGTGATCACCGGTACCAAACGTAAGCTGGAAGCCAATGACGAAAATAAAAGAAAACGTGAAGAAATCCAAAAACTGTTCCGGGAAAACTACAGGGAAACCATCACTTTTGATAACAAAGACATCGTCCGGTCCTACACTGCCGATAAGGCATTTGAACAGTACGACCTGAACTGCGAACCTGCCGACTGGGCCCGTGAAATAATGACGATTCTGGAACAGACACTGAAGGTCAATAAAGATGAGTGATCGAAAAATGCGCGTGTCTTTCGATCTGGATGAGGTACTCTTCGTCCTGCCCGAGACACATAAAACCGAACCCGAACTGCACTGGCCGTTTAACCGTATTTACAAGGAGCGGCTGCGCCTCGGCACGCCCGAACTGATCAATACCCTGCAGGACCTGGGCTACGAAGTGTGGGTTTACACCTCCTCTTTCCGTTCGGAGCAATATATACGCGGACTGTTCCGGCACTACGGCGTGCATTTTAACGGGATTGTAAATGCCAACCGGCATCTCAGGGAAGTACAGCGTGACAAAAAGGAGCTCCTGCCGCAAAAGCTCCCGAATCACTACCGTATTTCACTGCATATCGATGATGAGGCCATCGTCTGCACCCTCGGCCGTCAGTACGGCTACAATGTTTACCAGCTCAACGCCCAGGATGACGACTGGAAAGAAAAGATCATCGCCCGGGCCGACGCCATCCGGAAAACGGATTTCGGCGAGCCCTCTTCCTGATCGCTTACACCTCCGCCAGATATTTCTTAAGACTCAGCATGCGGTCACGCAGCTCCGCCGCCACCTCAAAGTTCAGGTCGGCCGCTGCCTTGCGCATCTGCTTCTCGGTATCCGCGATCACTTTCTTCAATTCTTTCTCATCCATGGATTCCGGATCCTTTTCCAATGCCGATTCCGTCGAAGCAATGGACTTGCTGATGGCGATCAGTTCGCGTACCGCCTTTTTGATCGTCGTCGGTGTGATGCCATGTTCCTCATTATATTTCATCTGGATCCCACGGCGGCGGTTGGTCTCATCGATACAGATCCGCATCGAATCCGTCATATTGTCGGCATACATGATCACATGCCCTTCCGCATTTCGCGCCGCACGCCCGACCGTCTGGATCAGGGAAGTCGCCGAACGCAGGAAGCCTTCCTTATCCGCATCCAGGATCGCCACCAGCGTGACTTCCGGGATATCCAGACCTTCCCGCAGCAGGTTGATACCCACCAGCACATCAAACACATCCAGACGCAGGTCCCGGATGATCTCAGCCCGTTCCAGTGTATCAATATCCGAATGCAGATACTTCACACGAATGCCGATATCGTGCAGATAATCCGTCAGATCCTCCGCCATACGCTTGGTCAGCGTCGTGATCATCACCTTATTCTTCTTTGCCGTTTCCTTTTTGATCTCGGCCACCAGATCATCGATCTGCCCTTCTACCGGGCGCACACTGATCTCGGGATCCAAAAGCCCGGTCGGCCGTATGATCTGCTCGGTCCGCAGCAGCTCGTGCTGTGCCTCGTATTCCGCCGGCGTTGCCGATACAAACAGCATCTGGTCGATATAGGATTCAAACTCCGAGAAATTGAGCGGCCGGTTGTCCAAGGCTGACGGCAGACGGAAACCATAGTCCACCAGCGTCATCTTTCGTGCGCGGTCACCGTTGTACATGCCGCGGATCTGCGGGATCGTCATATGCGACTCATCGATGATGATCAGAAAGTCATTCTTAAAAAAGTCCATCAGACAGTAGGGATGCGCCCCCGCCGGCATACCGGTCAGGTGCCTGGAATAGTTCTCGATCCCGGAACAGATCCCGGTCTCCCTAAGCATCTCCACATCAAAACTGGTACGTTCGTAAATGCGCTGCGCTTCGATCAGCTTATCTTCGCTCTTAAAGAAAGCCACGCGCTCTCTCGCTTCCTCTTCGATCGCCTTGCATGCTTCCTCCATCCGTTCTTTGGACACCACGTAATGCGATGCCGGATAGATGCTGACATGCTCGAGCGTACAGATGGGCCGGTGCGTCACCTGGTCCAGCTGTGTGATACGGTCGATCTCATCTCCGAAAAATTCCACACGGATGATCGTATCGCCCTGCTCCGCCGGATTGATCTCCAGCACATCCCCGTGCACACGGAAACATCCGCGGTTCAGATCCAGATCGTTACGGTCATACTGGATGCCGATCAGCTCCCGGATCACATCGTCCCGGTCCTTCTGCTGCCCCGGCCGAAGCGATACGACCAGGCCCGAATATTCGTCCGGGCTGCCCAGACCGTAGATACAGGATACGCTGGCGATGACCACCACATCCCGCCGCTCTGTCAGCGACGCGGTTGCCGACAGCCGCAGCTTATCGATCTCGTCATTTACATCGGAATCTTTTTCGATATAGGTATCCGTCGAAGGCACATAGGCCTCCGGCTGGTAATAGTCATAATAAGAAATA
>JAFYDQ010000130.1 GCA_017544705.1 Lachnospiraceae bacterium
CGGACGGCCAGCCCTACATCTGCGTGACCTTAAACTCCGGCAGCAGCTGGAAATGCATTTATGATCACGTACGCATCTACGGGGATTACTTCATGCTGAACGGATGATCGCAACGCCAGCTTTTCTAAGAGCCCACTGCCTGATTGGCGGCGGGCTTTTTGTGGTGCGCCTAGCGGCGCACGTTTCTACTTATTATTGGTTGCATGATTATCGTTTGCATGATGTTTGTATTGGTTGATTTGGTTTACATAATGCAATATCCCGGCGAATATTCTCCTTTGCATGAAAAATAAGCGCACAAAAGTCACATTCGTCGTGAATAATGACAGTAATTACTTATTATGTTTACCGTGATTTTGCCGATATATATAGTGAAAGGATTCAACAGAATACCATATGTTGCATGTAGTGGATTTCTAAAGGAACCGGATTCCTAAAAGAGATCGTCGCAAAACATGGATCCGCGTGGTCGGGCGTGGACATGTTCCAGGGAGGGAACTATGACATATGCAATGCAGGAGCTGTATACACAGCCGTCAATCGCTATTGTGTCCGGCGTAGCACATAGCAGCCCGGACAAAAAGAGACGCGAAGAATCCACGACGAAACGGAAAGTATCGAAGGGATTGTTCGCAGGAAAACTTGAGGAGGAAAGTGCGAAATTAAATGACAAGGAGATCGAGTATTACGCATCAGGCTATACGAGATCTGCTATGGCTTATCGCACGGAAGTCAAGATGAAGCAGTACAGCTGAAAGACCGGTCTGTCAGAGGCCGGCCTTTTACGTTGTGCTTTTTGCGAAAGCATCGGAAACTGCGGTTGCCGCCGATTTCCGATGTATTTTTTTGCCTGAAATTGGGGCCTGTGCATCGATAGCCAGCGTGACTTGTCCATCCCGATGCATTTAACTGACCAAATCTTTGGCCTGTGCATCGGGATTGAGAGGGAAGCATAGATCCCGATGTAATCGTTGGCAAAATCAGGGATTTCAAGCATCGGAATGCAACGAAATCTGGCGATTTCGATGCATTCGCTCTCCGGGCCTTCAAAATGAGCATCGAAAGTCAACAATTGACAAGGAAATCGCTGTAATCGCTGACCGGAGATGTGATATAATGGAAATGGCGTAAATCACAAGCAACCATATGGGAGAACAATATGGCAAATCTGACAAAAGATGCTGAGGCGCTGGTTAAAAAGATGACGATCGAAGAGGTCGCAAGCCAGCTGAAGTATGATGCGGAAGCGATCGGGCGATTGGGGATTCCCGCATACAACTGGTGGAGCGAGGCGTTGCACGGTGTGGCAAGAGCCGGCACGGCGACGGTATTCCCGCAGGCGATCGGACTGGCTGCCATGTTTGATGAGGAGCTGCTGACAAAGGTCGCGGAGGTGATCGCAACCGAAGCGAGAGCGAAATACAACATGCAGACATCGCATGATGACCGCGACATTTACAAGGGACTGACCATGTGGTCGCCCAATATCAATATTTTCCGTGACCAGAGATGGGGCAGGGGCCATGAGACCTACGGCGAGGACCCGTATCTGACGAGCAGGCTCGGGGTTGCATTCATCAAGGGGCTGCAGGGACTCGAGAACTATCCGGAGGACGGCGAGGCAAATGGCGCGACAGCAAATGGCGAGGCAAATGGCGCGGCAAATGGCGCGGCCGGCAGTGATGCAGACGAAGATGGCCGCGCGCTCGACACCCTCAAGGTGGCGGCGTGCGCGAAGCACTTTGCGGTACACTCCGGGCCTGAGAGCGAGCGCCATCATTTCAACGCGAAGGCGAGCGCCAAAGACATGGCGGAGACCTACCTTCCGGCATTTGAAGCTGCCGTGAAGGAAGGCAAAGTCGAGTCCGTCATGGGTGCCTACAACCGGACCAACGACGAACCCTGCTGCGGCTCCAAGAAGCTGATCACAAAACTCCTTCGCGAAGACTGGGGCTTTGCGGGACATTTTGTTTCGGACTGCTGGGCGGTCCGTGATTTTCACGAAAATCATCAGATCACAAATACGCCGGCACAATCGGCGGCCCTGGCACTGGGCGCCGGCTGCGATCTGAACTGTGGCAATACATATCTGTGCATCTTAGCGGCACTCAAGGAAGGCCTCGTGACGGAAGAGCAGATGCGGGAAGCTTGCGTGCGGCTCATGAAGACCCGCATGAAACTCGGCATTCTCGATCGTTCCGATGCGGCGGCAAAATCAAAAACCGCCAAATACGATGCCATCTCTTTCCTCGAAAACGACACGAAAGAACATAACGAATTATCCCTCGAAGCGGCGCGCAGATCCATCGTGCTGCTGCAAAACGACGGCACGCTTCCGCTGCGTCAGGAGGACTATCAAACGATCGGCGTGATCGGACCGACGGCCGATCTGCGAAGTGTCTTAGAGGGCAATTATAACGGGACCGCATCCGAATACGTGACGAATCTTGACGGCATCAGAAGAGGCTGCAATTCCAGGATCCTGTATTCACTCGGTGCGCATTTGTATCTGGACCGGACCAGTGATCTGGCAGGTCCCGATGACCGGCTGGCAGAAGCAGCGGCAACGGTTGAAAACAGTGATATTACGATTCTGTGTGTTGGTCTGGATGCGACGATCGAAGGAGAGGAAGGCGATACCGGCAACATGTTCGCATCCGGCGACAAGACTTCGCTGAACCTTCCGGAATCGCAGATCCGGCTTGCAAACTGTGTGATGAAGGCGGCCAAGGCAGCCGGAAAGAAAGTCATTGTGGTGTTGAATGCCGGCTCCGCGATCGACCTTTCGTTTATCAAAGATGATGCGGCAGCGATCCTTACCTGCTGGTATTCCGGCGGCTCCGGCGGCACGGCTTTGGCAGATGTTTTGTTCGGACGCGTCAATCCGTCTGGAAGACTGCCGGTCACGTTTTATAAGGACGGGGAGCAGCCTGATTTTGAAGATTATTCGATGAAGAACCGGACCTACCGGTACTACCGGGGCGAGCCGCTGTACCCGTTCGGTCACGGCTTAAGCTATACGAAATTTGAATACGCATTATCCGGCGAAATCACGGCCGACGGCATCGCTTCCGGCCCGGCCGACTATCTGCGTGATCAGAAATGCGCGGTGGAAATTAAGGTGGATGTAACCAACGCAGGCGAGCGCGACGGAGAAGATGTGGTGCTTGTCTATGTCGACAAATGCCCCGCAGAAAAAATCACAAACGGGCGCGGCAAACCGGATGAGATCGGTGCGCTCGATGCCGCAAATCAGCCGGTTAAGAGCCTTTGCGGATTCAAACGTATTGCCGTTAAAGCCGGTGCCACCGAAACGGTCACGATCCCTGTAAGCGCATGGAGCCTAACGACCGTGCTTGAAAACGGGGATCGCACTTTCCTCCCCGGGAAGTATGTATTCACGGTCGGAGAGCAGAGCATTGAGCTAATACTTTGAGTTGAATAGATCGACGGATTTCAGCGAAAAACTTTCCGAGCGAGCGTCAAAGAGCGAGACGAGGAAATGTCTTTTCGATGAAATCCGGATTGTTGAATAAAGGAGGGTTACACATGCTTGAGAAAACAGATCTGAAGGCCGAAATCGCAAAAGAAACCTACAAAGCCCGCATGGACGAGCTCGAAGTGTCCCTGAATGCCCTGGAGCGCAAGCTCTGGGAGAAGAAGATCGCAACCGTGATCGTCGTGGAGGGACTCGATGCCGCCGGCAAAGGCGAAGTCATCAACAAACTGATCTTGCCGATGACACCCAAAGACTTCACGGTTTATGCGGAGAGTGCGGAGACGGAAGAAGAAAAGCTGCACCCTTACTTCTGGCGGTTCTGGAACAAGACACCGGAAAAGGGCAAGATCGCGATCTTTGACGGCAGCTGGTACAAGAGCGTTCTGGCTGACCGGTTCGACGGCATCACGAAGAAAAAAGACCTGCCGACGAAATACGAAGACATCAACTCCTTTGAGCAGATGCTTGCGGACGACGGCGTGCTCGTGCTGAAGTTTTTCCTCTACATTTCCAAGAAAGAACAGAAGAAACGGTTTGAAAAACGCCTCGCTTCCAAGGCGACCAGATGGCGCGTGAACGACCAGGCGGTCAAACGGAATAAGGAATACGACAAATACGTTGCGATGGCAGAAGACATGCTTGCCGCAACGGATACGGAATATGCATCCTGGACGATCGTGGAGGCAGAGCAGATCAAGTACGCGGAAGTCAAACTCATGGATGCCGTGGAGAAGGCTTTTACGGAGCGGATCGAAGCTGCGGACAAAGCAAAGAAGCCGGTCGTTAACGGCAAATTCTCCAAGAAAAAATATGAGCCGAAGACCCTGTCGCAGTTTGATCCCGCAAAGGAAATGACTTTTGAGGAATACAAAGAGAAAAAGGCGAAGCTGACAGAAGAGCTCAAGGAATTACATGGCAAACTCTATCAGGCCAGGATCCCCGTGGTGCTTGCCTTTGAGGGCTGGGATGCCGCAGGCAAGGGCGGTGCGATCCACCGCCTGACCAATGCGCTCGATCCGCGTGGCTATGACGTGAACCCGATCAGCGCACCGAACGATATCGAAAAAGCGCATCACTATCTGTGGCGGTTCTGGACCAAGGTTCCTAAAGACGGGCACATCGCGATCTTTGACCGTTCCTGGTACGGACGCGTGATGGTGGAGCGCATCGAAGGTTTCTGCTCGCAGGATGACTGGCAGAGAGCTTACCGCGAGATGAACCAGATGGAAAAACAGTTTTCCGATCACGGCGCGATCGTTCTGAAGTTCTGGCTGCAGATCGATAAAGATGAACAGGAAAAACGTTTCAGGGAACGCCAGAGCAATCCGGACAAGAACTGGAAGATCACGGACGAGGATTTCAGAAACCGCGAAAAATGGGATCTCTACGAACAGGCCGTGGATGAGATGATCATGAAGACGTCCACCAACTATGCGCCGTGGATCATCGTCGAGGGCAACAACAAATATTACGCCAGGATCAAGGTCCTGGAAACCGTTGCAAAAGCCCTGCGCGAAAGACTGTAGGTATGTGATTTTGACGGTATAATATTTCTGTGGTTTCTTGCAAAAAAATAGTGTATAATTGTATAAGTGAAATTAGAACTGATCCATAAGGAGGATTTGCCTGCATGCTTGCTACATTGATTCCCCTATTTGACAAAGATCTGAAAGTCTTTGCATATTCCCTGTTTTCCCAGAAGGTAGACCTTCTGAAGAATCCGGGTATGCAGGGCTTTGGCCGGAATGACGGCGCAGGTGCCGTAAACGGTCTTGATCTGATCAAAGACATGGGCATTGATACACTGGCCAACGATATGGACGTTTTCGTTCCGGTCGGTAATATCGCGATCTTCTCTCCGGACATCGAAGAGCAGATGTTTGTACCCAGAAAGCGCATCATCCTCCTGTTTGATCATATGATCACAACAGACCAGAACTATCTGGACAGACTGAACCAGCTGAAAGGCGTCGGCTACCGTCTTGCGATCCGCAAGCTGCAGATCGCCGAATACCAGGACTTCAAGCCGGTGCTGGATCTGATGGATTATATTTTCATTGACAGCAAGAAGGTGGATGTGGCCAAGGCGAAGATCTACTTCGGCCAGGTACATCCGAAGATCTCGATCATCGTCGGCAATCTGACCGACATGGAGAAATTCGAAGCGCTCAAAGATGATGAAGCTTATGCGGCATTCGAGGGTGAATTCTACCGCATCCCGATCACCAAGGGCGACGCGCAGGTGTCCCCGCTGAAAGCCAACTACTTACAGCTTCTGCAGATGGTCAACGATCCTGATTTTGAACTGACAAGAGCAGCGGATGTCATCGGACGCGATACGGCGCTGGTTCTCGAACTGTTGAAGATGGTCAACAGAATGACGGTCAACAACGGAATCACAACGATCCGCCACGCGGCGGCAATGCTCGGTCAGAAGGAATTAAAGAGATGGATCAACACGGCGGTCACCAAAGAGCTTTGCTCCGACAAGCCGAACGAGATCACAAGGCTGTCCCTGCTTCGTGCGAAATTCGCAGAAGACTTAGCACCGCTTTATGACCTCAAGTTAAAATCATCCGAGCTCTTCTTAATGGGTCTGTTCTCGGTACTCGATCTGATCCTAGATATGCCGATGGCAGAAGCACTCGAAAAAGTCAATGTATCCAAGGATATCTTCGTAGCGCTTGTCGATCATGCCGGTCCGCTTGCTCCGGTGTTAGAGCTGATCACGCAGTATGAAAATGCCAACTGGCAGGAAGTATCCCGTCTCATGATGGTTGCCGGCCAGGATACGAATGATGTCTACAATGCATATATCAACGCGGTCCACTGGTACAGGGAAGTGTTCTTCGCCTAAAAGCGAAACCGATGTTTGATTCATTTTGATAAGAAAGAGAGCTGCCCGTAAGGACAGCTCTTTGTGAGGTAAGCCATGAAAAATAAAGTACTGTTGTTCTATCCGCCGGGCATGCTTTTCCAGCGCGGCGAGGACCGTTGCCAGCAGAATATCAAAGATGCATCCGCAGAGGCCATGCGTGCCTGTAACGATTTAGGGTACGGGGCCGCGATTTTGCTGCAAAAAGGGTATGAGGTAAAGCTTCGCGACTACCAGACGGAGGGCGTAAGCCTTTCGGAAATGTACGCGGAATTCGATGCGTTTCAGCCGGATCTCATCATGATGAGCATCACGAACACGACGATCTTTGATGACCTGAAGCTGATCAATGAGATCAAGAAAAAATACAATCCCGTTGTGGTGTTAAAGGGCGCGCTTTTCTACGATCCCGAGCAGGAGATGCTTGACATGCTCGACCTTTCGAGCGTGGATTATATGATCGGCGGGGAGGTTGATTTTGCCATCGGGGAAGTGGCCGACTATGCGCTCCGTCAGGAAGGCAAAATCGAGGACGTCCTGTCCATTCTCTACCGGAAGGATGACGGCACCTTTGCGCGTACGCAGTTCCATATCTGGGGAGAGGACCTGGATTCTAGGCCGTTCCCGGCAAGGCAACTCATGAACAACGCGCTCTATAAACGGCCGGATACCGATGAGCCGATGGCGACGATCCAGACGGGACGCGGCTGTCCCTCATCCTGCGTATTTTGTTTGACACCGGTCATCTCCGGCAAATGCGTGCGCATGAGAAGCCCGCAGAACGTCATGGACGAGCTGACGGAATGCTATGAAAAGCACGGCATCCGAAACTTTTTCTTTAAGGCGGATACGTTCACGATCAACCCCGCTTGGGTCAAGGAAATGTGCGAGCTGATCATCAATTCGCCGCTGCACGGAAAGATCGCGTTCACGGCCAATTCGCGCGTGAACCCGCTTTCGAAGGAAACCCTGCAGCTCATGAAAGATGCCGGCTGCTTCATGGTCGCATTCGGATTTGAATCCGGTTCCGATGAGATGTTAAAGACCCTGAAGAAGGGCACGACCGTGGAGATGAACCTGCGCGCCGCCAAGTGGTGCCATGAGGTGAAACTCCCGTTCTGGGGCTTTTACGTGATCGGGTTCCCTTGGGAAAATCGCGAGCATATCCTTGCGACCAAGAAGTTGATCCTTGAGAGCGACCCGAACTTTATCGAAGTCAAAATGGCACTGCCGTTCTACGGCACGGAACTGTATGCGGCCGCCAAGGAATTCGGCCTTTTGGCGGA
>JAFYDQ010000131.1 GCA_017544705.1 Lachnospiraceae bacterium
CGGTTGCTCTCCTTGGCGTTCTGGTTGGACATGATCAGATAGTAAGTCTCTTTTTTAAAAGTAGCGGCAATGATCTTGACTTCTGACCAGGCATAAGGTTTTTTATCGATGATGGCGAACACATGCAACGTGGAATCTTCCGTCATGTGAAAGCCGACATATTTTCCGTCCCGTTCGATCGCGTCTGCAAGAATGCCGCTTCCGTAGCGGTATTTTTTGAAAAATGCATGCATCATTTTTTCATCCACGGGATTTTTGGGCGAACGGGCAAATGTACAGAGGGAAATTTTCTTATCGCCGTTGGTCACGTTGATCTCGATCGAAGCGCCGTCGGGTATCTCGCCGACATACATGAATATTCCCCCTTTCCCTAGGATTTTGGCTGGTATTATCTTATAATAAATTGCGTAAAATGAAAAGATGCAGTATACTTTTTTTAATATGGTAGCAGGAGGTTGCTATGGGTATTTTTGTATTGATCTTGTTTGTGGTCATTGTCATTGCGGTTGTTGTTGCTGCTGTTTCCGCTGTCGTTTCGGGTGTGATCGCCAGCGAAGAAGACGATGAGGAATGATATGGACTACCAATTTCGGTTTCCGGGCGGCCTGAAGAAGGCGGTAACGTTCAGTTACGACGACGGTACGGAATGTGACAGAAGGCTTGTGGACCTGTTTGACCGGTATCACCTGAAAGGCACGTTTCATCTGAACACCGGAAAATTCGGCACGTCCAATCCCTGTGAGGATTATATTCTGGCGGATGAGGTTGAGACACTTTACGAAGGGCATGAGGTGTCCTGTCACGGTTTCCATCATCCGTTCTTTTCTCACCTGACGAAGGGACAGATGCTTACGGAACTTCTGGAAGATAAGCGTGCACTGGAGAGACTTTGCCATTATCCGGTCCGTGGCATGTCTTATCCTTTCGGGGAGTTCTTTCAGGAGATGATCGATGTGGCAAAGGTTGTGGGGCTGGAGTATTCCAGGACCGTGGAAGATACCATGAACTTTAATCTTCCGACAGACTTTATGCGCTGGCATCCGACCTGTCATCACAACAAGGTCTTTTCCATGCTGGATGATTTTGTCAAGGCACCGGAATGGAGAAGCTTGTCGCTGTTTTATATCTGGGGACACAGTTTTGAGTTCGAGAGGGAAAACACGTGGGACATGATCGAGGAGTTTTGCAAGCGGATCAGCAGTTATGATGATATCTGGTTTGCAACCAACATCGAGATCAAGGACTATCTTGTAGCGGCAAGAAATCTCATTTCCAATGCGGATGAGGATATCCTTTATAATCCGAGCGCTCTTAGTGTCAGCATAGAATACAAAGGGGAAATAAAAGAAATCAAAGCGGGAGAATTCTTCCGGTTATGATCGGTAGGAAAACGTTTTTCGAAGGCTCTGCGGCGTATCACCGTAGAGCTTTTTAAATGTCCGGATAAAAACTTTGTAATTGGAAAGATGGCTCTTTTCCATGAGCACGGGGATCGGGTCATCGCTGCTTTTCAGTTTTTCAAAGAAGTCCATGGTGCGCAGGGCGTACAGGTATTCCAGGAATGTCTGCCCAGTATATTTGCGGAAGATCCGGCAGAAGTATTCCCTGGTCACGTGCAGATGGTCTGCCGCGATATCCAGCGTCAGATCCTCCGTCAGATGATCCTTGATCCAGTCCAACAGTTCGGTCATGCGGGAGCGTTCCCGCATGTCGGCATGCTCCATGTCCGGGATCTCGGAATGGGCTTTGTAGATGTGGAAGAACAGGTCATAAAGTTTGGAAGTAAAGAGAAAAGGATAACCGTCCGCAGCTTCCGTCTGAATACGCAGAAGTTCCATAAACAGATCGACGCAGGTCTGATCGGAACGGATCAGGTTCGAAAAATAAAACAGCCCGGGTTTTAATGAGAGGGTCGCAAAATACTTTTTGTTGATCTGTAGCAGAAGATAGCGCGTGTCGGCACCGGTTTTGGTCATGTGCAGTTCTTCACTGTTGACGACCAGAATATCCCCGGGGGACAGGTCAAATGTGCGTGCCTGAATGACTGCGTGCATGGAACCTTCCACGACACACAGAAACTCCCAGTATTCATGCCAGTGTACGGGAAATGTGGAGTCGCTTTCCCGAACGTCTTCAAAACGGACGGGGAGATGCGGGTTTTCATTGACGCTTTCGTGCCAGTAATCGGACAGTTGGTATTGTTTCATTTTGTCAGCTTGTGTAGAGGTTCCTGAATTCTGTCGGTGTGCAGCCTTTTACGATCTTGAACATGCGCATGAATGCGGAAATGCTGTTGAAGCCCGATCTTACGGCGGCTTCGGTCACATTGATGCCGGGATCGAGAAGCAGTTTCTCGGCATAGCCGATCCTGCGGACATTCAGGTATTTATAAAACGAAGTGTTTGTAAATTCCTTAAACAGGCGGCTGAAATGGTACTTGGAAAACCCGGTCATGGCTGCGATATCGTCAAG
>JAFYDQ010000132.1 GCA_017544705.1 Lachnospiraceae bacterium
ACCGCATCATCCGTTAAGCCGAATTCTTCCGGCGATAAGATCCGCGATTCCGGAATGTCTCCGAACGCGGCATACATGTTGTTGAAGGAGAGATCCTTTGTCGGGGACATCAGCCCCTTGTTCTGTGCCATTTCATTCAGTTCCCCGGATGTGATCAGAAAACGCATAAATTCGTTGGCCATATCCTTGTTCGCACTGTCTTTGTTGACGGAGAACTGGAGATTGGGCATATCAAGGAAACTAGCGCCTTCATCCGACATGGGGATGGGGACAAAGGTGTAGGTAAACGGCTTTGCGATAAACGCTTCGGAGCGGCTCTCTCTCTTTTTGGTTCCGGAAACGGTATCGCCGGAGCATGTCATCATCGGGACGTCGCCTTCAAAGAAGCGAAGGATCACGGCGTCGTAATTGTTCTCGATCTTCGCACAATCAGCAAGATCTACACAGCCGTCGCCCAAGAACTGCTTGATCTTTTCCAGGGAAGGACGCATATACTCCCCGGCAGCAGGGTCGAGCGCGTTCAGCTTCTTTACAGCCTCAGCATCATCTGCTACGGTCCCGCAGAAGAACGGGTAGATCGCAAGCGTGAACAGCGAGGTGGTCTCTTCATTGGTAAAGCCCATCATCGGACTTTCATATCCCTTTTCGCGAAACGCATTACATACTTCGACCAGTTCCTTGTAAGTTGTCGGAACCTTTAACCCTTCTTTTTCAAACAGGCTGTTGTTCACAAGCATCCCGTAAGTATTCGCAAAGACCGGGACCATCGGCAGTGTTCCATCGCTCGTATTTAAGATGATGTTGCTCCTGACGCAGTCAAGGTCAAGGTTCAGCGCCGGATCTGCCAGGTTCTCCGCATGGTCGATCGAAGACTTGTACTGGTCCCTGCCGTACATCCAGGAATAATTGACGTAGATGTCCGGGGCGTCGTTGCCGTTTAGTACCGTGCCGATCATGTTGCTATAGTCGTCCACTTTCGTAAACATCAGTTCCACGTTGGGATAGTATACGTTGAACCGGTCAAATTCCGTTTCCAGCGACTCAAAGTTATCGTACCCGCCGGCAACGTTGATGTGGCAGGATGTGGTTGCATCAAGGGCCGGTGCAAAGCCTTCCTTTGCCGCCGCTTCATTTTCCTTGCCGCAAGCACACAGGCTTACGATCATCATTGCTGTTACAATCACTGTGCTTATTTTTTTCATCATGCTTTCTTTCCTTCCGTGATCTTCCGGATCTCCCGGATGACTATTTTATTATCGATCGGTTTTGCGATATGTCCGTTCATTCCTGCATTCAGGCATTCGGTGATGTTTTCGGAGAATGCGTCTGCCGTCATGGCGATGATCGGGATGGAGGATGCATAAGGATCCTCTAATTTCCGGATCGCTCTTGTCGCATCCAGTCCGTTCATTTCAGGCATCTGCACATCCATGAAGATGAGTGTGTAATCCCCTGCGTGTGCTTTTTGCATCTTCTCAACACAGATCCGCCCGTTTTCTGCGCGTTCCGTTTCGATCCCGTACATGGACAACATGAGGGAGATGATCTCCCAGTTGACATCGTTATCCTCTGCGATCAGGATGCGAAGCCCCACAAGATCCGAATGATCGTCTTCCGGCTCGCGGGATGAGGATTCCTTCCCGATGATATCATTGATCTTCTGATAGAGCGTGGAGCGGAAGAGCGGTTTGCTGACAAAGCCGTTCGCGCCGGCTTTTTTTGCCTGATCCTCGATATCCGACCAGTCGTATGCGGAAACTAAGAGGATCGGAACGCTCGTTTCAATTTCCGTGCGGATCTTGGTGATCGTTTCAAGACCGTCCATATCCGGCATTTTCCAGTCAACGATCACGACCTGGTAATCTTTACCGGACAGATGCCGGTGTTCGATCATGCCGAGTGCTTCGATACCGCTCCCGGCTGTTTCCACCGTGGCACCAAGAGACGTTAAGCTGTCAACGGCTGTCTCCAGCATGACCGGATCGTCATCAACGACCAGGACATCCATAGGCTCAAACTGCATGTCTTCCCACTGCTTGTCGGCAACCGGGATATCGAGAACGACCGTGAAGGTGGTGCCTTTTCCGGGTTCACTTTCACAATCGATCGTCCCACCGATGAGCTCGACCATTTGCTTGGTGATGGCAAGTCCCAGGCCGGTCCCCTGAATGCTGTTGACGCGGCTGTCGATCTGGCGGGAGAAGGGCTGGTACATGGTCTCCATGTATTCTTTACTCATGCCGATCCCCGTATCTGCAACCACATAGGTAAGCTTTACGCAGTTTTCCTGCTCGCTTGCTTCTTCGCGAAGATTTACGCTCACCTTACCGCCGGGTTCCGTGTATTTGATGGCGTTTGAGAGGATGTTGATATAAATCTGGTTTAAACGGAGCTGGTCCGTATAGAGATATTCCTTTTCCATCCGGTTAATGTGGAAACTGAAATCGATGTTTTTCTCCTTGATCATCGGCTGTGAGATATTGACAAGGTTCTCGACCGTTTCGACAATGGAGAATTTCACGGGACTTAAGTTCAGCTTTCCGCTTTCCACCTTCGAGATATCCAGGATGTCGTTGATTAGCGTCAGCAGATGATTGCCGGCAAGACTGATCTTGCGCAGGCGCTCCTTGGTTGATGCCTCATCCTCGAGATTCTTGTCGGCGATCGCCGTAAGGCCGATGATCGCGTTCATGGGTGTGCGGATGTCGTGCGACATCGTAGAGAGAAAATCGGTCTTTGCTTTATTTGCCGCCTCTGCTTCCCGTGCGGAAGTCTTCAGCCGCTTATTCAGGTAAAGCATATGGAAAAGATCCAAGAGGAACAGGCTCACAAGTCCTGCGGAAACAACACCGATGAGCATCCAGTTTTCGTTCTTCACGGTTAAGTCTTTTGCGGGTACGAGCGCAAGCAATGTCCAGCCGGCCGTGGCAGAGAGCGGGGTATAGGCCAGGATACATTCCTGTCCGTGGGAGTTGTACATCGAAACGGAGCCTGTCGTTGACGTGATCTTCTCAAACAACTGATCCGCCGACCCGGGGTCTGTTTGGTTATAGGATTTATAGAATTCAAAGAAACCGGAGTTTTTAAAGCTGTATCCTTTGAGAATGTAATCTCCGTTGGCGTCGATCATGGAGAGCTCGGCGTTTTCGAGTCCGGTCTGCGGAAAGACCCACTTTTGCTCGAGCACCGAGATGGGGATCACACGCAGCAAGATCGCGGGGAAGGTGTTTGCGCCTTCCGGATCTTTTAGCGTAATGCTGTTACAGAAAGCCAGCGACTGTTCCCCGTTCATGGGATTGGTGTAGGCGCGGGTGATTTTGACGGATTGACCGATCTCATCGGAAAGATCCATATTTTCAAAGAGGTCCAGCCGTTTATAGGATACGGCGTAGTCATCGTCCGTACCCTGCTTCGGGCGCGTGGAAAGACCCGTCAGCGTATCGCGGGTGATGATGTGAGCGGACGTATTTGTCAGCACGTGCGAGGAGCGGATGTATTCGGCCGCTTCTTCCGCTGTCATGCCCTTGTTGTCGATATAGCGTGCCCAGACATCGCAGATGCGCTGCTCGCCTGCTAGATAGTTCTCTGTCACCTTTTCCATGGTGACCGTCGTGTTCTCGAAGTACTCGATCTGCCGCTTGTAGGAAGCGGAACTCTGGATCCTTGAATAGAGCTCCACGAAAACCAGAATGGCAGTCATGATGATGAAATTTACAATGATGATGATCGTTTTTCTCATGCAAAGTCTCCAACCTCTATTATATAACATATTGACTATGTATTAACAGACAAAATTTGAACGGAAAATCACGGGATGGTATACTCTTTTCTATGAAGAAAAAACTGCTGCAGATTCTGCTTGTATTATTTGTATTTGTGATGCCGCTGTGCGGTTGCCTTGAGGACTGGGAGGAAGATTCGTTCAGCGAGGATGGCTCCGGTGATGGATCGGCCGGGCCGGGATTTTCGGCAGATTTCGCGGCCGGGGCTTCCGGTGCGGGTGGTCTGACCGGCGTGAGCGGGAATCTTAATATCGATCCCGTGGATATCGGAAGCGATGCGAGGTCGGCGACGATTCTGGTCTATATGAACGGATCGGATCTGGAGACGAAGGCGGGCGAGGCCACGGTCGATATCGAAGAGATGGTCGAATCGGGCGTTGGAAAAAACGTCAACGTGCTCATCCAGACGATGGGAACGAAGAAGTGGCATGACTATGACATCTCATCCAAAACGTCGCAGATCTTTAGGGTGCATAACGGCGACCTGGAGCTTGTTGCCGATGACCTCGGCCAGCTGGACTGTACGGTGACGGACACATTGTCTGATTTTATTGATTTTGGCAAAACGAATTATCCGGCTGACCGCTACATGCTCATTTTCTGGGACCACGGCGGCGGGCCGGTATACGGATTCGGTTATGACGAATGGCAGGAGGATACGGATTCCCTGACGCTTGATGAGATCCAGCAGGCGTTGCGGGAAAATGCGGACATCAGTTTTGACATCATCGGCATGGACTGCTGTATCATGGCAAATCTGGAGACCTGTTACGTTCTTTCTCCGTTCTGTAAATATGCCGTGCTGTCGGAGGATTTCGAATCGGGGCTCGGCTGGTCCTATACGAACTGGATGAAACTGTTCGAAGAGAATCCCGGGATCTCCGCGCCGCTGCTTGGCAAAAAGATCATCGACAACATGATCAGCGCGAATGAAAACGACGATGATGCCGGCGGTTCCTCCACGATGATCCTTGTGAATGAAAAGGCGGTTCCGGACCTGATGGAGAAGTGGACGGCATATGCCTACCGGAATTCGGAAAAGCTCTTAGGGTCCAACTACAGTAAGCTGCACAAAGCGATCGGAAGAGGGCTCATCGATTTTCTCTTTGATGATTGGGAGGATGATGAAAGTTTTGTGACGATGGATGATTATTACGTGAGTGATATCCTGTCCATTGTCGAAAGTGTCGGCGCAGAAGGAATGGAAACGGACGAACTGCGTACGGCGCTGAAAAACTGCGCGGCATATTTCGGGCACACGTCCGACAAAAACGAACTGACGGGGCTTGCGGTCTCGCTTCCGTACGGAGATAAAAGCTACTATAACAAGCTGGTCGAAGTTTATTCCGGATGTGGGATCGATCAAACCTATATCGACTGGCTGAAGGGTTTTGTCAGCGCAAGAGGAAGCGATGAATATTGCGACTACAGTGCGTTCGAGGATTCCTGGTGCGGCTGGCAGACCTATGAGGAGGGCTGGGAAGCCTGCGAGGGGTCCGAAGATTTCGAAGACTGGGAATACGATTACGAGGAAGAGATCTGGTATCTTTATGAGGACGGAAACGTCTACTTCTATGATGATGAGACGGACATGTTTTTCTTCTATGATGATTTTGAAGATGAGATATATTACTATGATGAAGACGACGATGAGTGGTATGTTTTGGAGGATGAATGAGCATATGCCGGAGGAAGAATGAGCATGGAGATCACGTATAAAAAATTGACGGAAAAAGAACTTGACACGGTCATCAAAATGCGCCTCGACCAGCTGACGGAAGAGTATGTATCGGCCGGCCGGACGGTGCCTGAAGGCGTGGATCTGGAAGCGGCGCTGTATGATTTTTACAGGAGGAACATGGCAGCAGGCACCTATGTTTCCTGGCTTGCTTTTGACGGGGAAAGAATCGTTGGTACAAGCGGCATGTCCTTTGCCGAAAAGCCGCCCTATTTTACCTGCCCTACCGGTCGCCTTGGGATTTTATCGAGCATGTATACGGACCCTGAATATCGTCGGATGGGGATCGCGACAAACCTGCTTGACCGCGTCGTCAAAGAAGCCAAAGATTACGGCTGCGGCACGATCTATATCACGGCCTCCGACGCGGGCGTGAAGCTCTACGAATCTTACGGCTTTAAACACAACGGGAATTTTATGCAGTACTATTTTTGAGCGCGCATCGCATGTGATTTTGCAGGAGGGAAAATCAAATGAATGATCGTGATAATCGAAATAAAGTCATTGTCAGAACAAGTATCATCGGGATCATCGCCAATGTCCTTCTGGCGGCGTTTAAGGCAGTCATCGGACTTGCAAGCAATTCCATAGCCATCGTCATGGATGCCGTGAACAACATCTCGGATGCCGGCAGTTCTCTGATTACCATCATCGGAACAAAGCTGGCCGGAAGAGAGCCTGACAAGAAACATCCTTTCGGGTACGGCCGGATCGAGTACATGAGCGCGATGATCATAGCGGCCATCGTTCTGTATGCGGGGATCACGTCGCTGGTTGAGTCCGTTAAGAAGATCATTCATCCGGATACGCCTGCGTATTCAACCGTTTCACTGATCATCGTAGGGGTAGCGGTTGTTGTAAAAATCATCCTCGGAAGATATGTGAAATTCGTCGGAAAGAAGGTGAATTCTTCTTCTTTGATCAATTCGGGGGAGGATGCGACGCTGGATTCGATCATTTCGGCGTCTACTTTGATCGCAGCCGCGATGTTCCTGCTGTTTAAGGTTTCCCTGGAGGCATGGTTAGGCGCGGTCATTTCGCTTGTGATCATAAAATCCGGACTGGATATGCTCAGGGAAACGGTTTCGCAGATACTTGGGGAGCGCAACGACCCTGATCTGGCAAAAAGCATTAAGGAGACTGTTATGAGCTTCCCGGATGTTCATGGAGCGTATGACCTTGTACTCAATAATTACGGTCCGGATTCATGGAACGGCTCGGTCCATATAGAAGTGCCGGACACTTATTCCGCAGATCAGCTGGATCAGCTCATACGAAGCATTCAGGAAAAAGTGTACGCAAAGCACCGGATCATCCTGACGGCGATCGGGGTCTACTCCATTAACACCAAGGATCCGGATATCATGGATGCACAGAAAAAAGTGCGTGAAATCGTAACCGCACATCCGTATATTCTGCAGATGCATGGATTTTACATGGATAAAGAGAAAAAGACCATGCGGTTTGATATTGTGATCAGTTTTGACGCAAAAGACAGAAAAACCGTGTACAAAGATGTTTTTGAGGATGTGCAGAAGCACTATCCGGATTATCAGCTGCAGCTGGCAATGGATACGGATTTTTCGGAAGAATAGAGAACGGCTGAACACAGGTACACCCGGAAAGCATAAATGTGATATGATATATATGTGTGTGATTTTTACACGATCGTTTTTAAGGAGACATGATGGATAATAATAAAATTGCGGACAGCATTGATCACGGAGTAGGGAAATTTGCAACGGAATCCGGAAATGTGGTAAACGATGCGGTGCCTTTGTTTGATCTGTCCGCTTACCCAAAGGAACAGCATGAACTCTTAAAAGAGTGTAACCGAAGGATTGAAGAGGCAAACGACAAATACCGGATCGCCATGTTCAGAGAGGATATGTTCGCGAAGGGGTTAAAAGCGGGTATGTATTTCTGCACGTTTGATCGTGAGGAGAACCTGCTCACCTTTGAGTTCAACGAAGAGACCAGACAGATGCTTGGCTATGACGGGCTCGATGACCTTCCGAATGAATTTGACAGCTGGGTGAAAACACTGGTTCCGGAAGAACGGGATGCCATCGTGAAGCTGTTCTGGGATTCGGTCCGCATTCACCGGGATCTGCCGGATATCACACATGCCACCTATCGTATGCAGAAGAAGGACGGCAGCATCATCTGGGTTACCGGTGCGGGAAGGTTTATCAGACGCCCGGATGACGGTTCCCTGGAAATTTATATGGGCTGCTATCGTGACATCACCGCGCAGCAGGAACTGGAAGAATATTTTAAGATCATCGAGGCGATCGGCAAGGTCTTCAATTTTTCCCTCTACATTGATGTCAGCGACATGAGTTATCGCATGATCGGTACCAATGAATATGTGGAAATGGCACCGAAGGATCCGGACGCCATGCAGTTCCTCAAAAACAATGTTGACGCATCGGTTGCGGAGAGTTTCCGCGAAAGTTTATATGAATGGCTGGATAAGGATGATATTCTTGCCGCCATTGAAGAACACGGCTCGACAAGCATGGAGTTTTACAGTGAAAGTGCGAACCGCTGGTTTAACGGCGTCTTTTTGATCGGTGATAGGAATGAAGACGGAAGCATCGCGCATATCGTTTACGGCTGTTTGGATACCACGGATGCGAAGCTGCAGAATCTGGCTCAGCAGAAAAAGATCTCAGAATTTGAAACGGAGATTTATATCGATTCTCTCTCAAAAATCAGAAACAGAAAGTTTCTGGATGACAAGCTCGTTTACGAACCTTGCAGAGCTGTGGTCATGTCGGATATCGATCTGTTTAAGAATATCAATGATACGGCCGGCCATCAGGTCGGCGATGAGGCGATCCAGAAAGTCGCGGAGCTGTTAGAACAGTCGGTTCGAAAAGAGGATGTGGTCATCCGTTACGGCGGGGACGAGTTCATGATGGTATTCTTTGATATCAGCAAGGAAGACCTGGAAAATAAACTCTCCCACATAAAATCAGCACTGAAAAAGATCACGCTTGATAATAATCCGGAAGTCAGTATTACCATGAGCTTTGGCGCTGCTTTCGGGACGGAACTTGTGAACAATCTGATCGGAATCGCAGACAAGGCACTGTACGAATCGAAAAAGATCAGAGACACCTATACGGTAATTGAAATACCGGACGCGCATAGCCACAGCCATAGCCGGAATCATACATAGAATGAAACGGCGGAGCAGAACTATTTTTTGAAAAAGAAAAAGAGCGGAAACCCGCTCTTTTTCTTTATCGGAGTGACGTGATTCGAACACGCGGCCTCTACCTCCCTAAGGTAGCGCTCTAGCCAAACTGAGCCACACCCCGAAACATTGAGTATTTTAAGGCAAACCGTTTATGATGTCAAGCAGGTTTGCTTTTTGTGCAATTCGGTATATACACGATGCGTAAATTATGATATCATTATTATGGGTGCTGCTTAAACGGTGGCGGTTAGCCCTCCACAGGGAGTCAAAGCCCTGATCATTATAGAAACCCGAAAGGGAATCTGATAAGAGGAGGGATTGCATATGGAGATGCTGACAATTATTTGTCTGTGTATCACATTTTTTCCCTGGGATATGTCCTTGGAAAAGACATAAATGCGAAACAATAACCGCCCAGCCCGGCGGTTATTGTTAGTATGACCATTTCGGGCTAACCGTTGCTGTACGGGTAGCACCTTCCACGAAAAAAGAATAGCACAGTTTGTCTCATTTTTCAAGAGACTCCGTTTCATTTGCGGGAAGCGGGAGAGTTTGCTATACTAGAGCGCGAAGTGTTGAGAAGGATCATACACTTTTTATTTATGACATTGATTATCCGGAGGTTATTATGAGCGAGTGTACACATGATTGTTCCACATGCGGCGAAAGCTGCGGAGAAAGAGATCCGAAGAGCTTTTTGAAGCCGACAAATCAGTTTTCCAATATCAAGAAAGTCATCGCTGTTGTCAGCGGCAAAGGCGGTGTCGGCAAATCCATGGTGACGGCACTGATGGCGCATGCCATGCAGCAGAGCGGGTATAAGACGGCGATCCTTGATGCGGACGTTACGGGCCCTTCGATCCCGCAGATGTTCGGTATTCATGAAAAAGCACAGGGAAGCGAAGACGGCATTTTTCCTGCGATCACGAATACGGGGATCGAGCTGATGAGCGTAAATCTGCTCCTGCCAAATGAAGATGATCCGGTCGTCTGGAGAGGACCCGTGATCGCCGGTACCGTTGAGCAGTTCTGGACGGACGTGATCTGGAATGAGATTGATTACATGTTTGTAGACATGCCGCCGGGAACCGGGGATGTACCGCTTACGGTATTCCAGAGCCTGCCCGTTGACGGCATTCTGGTTGTGACTTCCCCGCAGGAACTGGTCGGCATGATCGTCGGGAAAGCCGTAAAAATGGCCGGCCTTATGAACATCCCGGTGCTGGGCCTTGTAGAGAACATGTCCTATTTTGCCTGCCCGGACTGCGGCAAGACGCACTATATCTTCGGGCAGAGCCGGATCGCTGAGATCGCGAAGAAATTCAATATCTCCCATACGGCAAAGATCCCGATGGATCCGGAACTTTCCGCGCTTTCTGACAGGGGCGCCATTGAAGAGAGCCGGAGTGAGTGGCTGACAGAGCTTGCCAACATGATCGCGGCTCTGTGATCGGAGGCTTAGCACGCATGCAAACAAAAGAGCGGGAGGCGGGACCTGATCTGGTCCGGACCCTTGCCGCACTGTCCGTTGTGGCGGTGCATTTCTATTTAAACTGCAACTACTATCAGACACCCTTATCAGGTGCGAAGATGATGGTCATGACTTACGGCAGATGGTTTTTTATGATCTGTGTGCCGCTGTTTATGATGCTGACCGGATATTTTAAGTGTCATAAGACATTTGACAGAGTGCACTATCTGAGCCTGGTTCCGATCCTGATCACCTATGTCGTTATCGGGATCATCAAGATCG
>JAFYDQ010000133.1 GCA_017544705.1 Lachnospiraceae bacterium
GGCTATGGTCTTGCCGGCTACGCTGCAGCCGATGTAGACTAAGCCGACAGGCTTTTCTTCGGTGCCGCCATCCGGTCCTGCGATCCCGGTCACGGCGATGCAGGCGTCGGCTTTCGTGCGGATGCAACCGCCACGCGCCATTTCAAGGGCAGTCTCCTCACTTACGGCGCCGTGCTTTTTCAGAGTCCCTTTCTTCACATCCAGATAGGTCCGTTTGGCCTTATTCGAGTAGGTCACAAATGCCTCTTTTAAAACGGCAGAGGCACCCGGCACATTCACGAGTCTTGCGGAGATCATCCCGCCGGTGCAGGACTCTGCGCTTGTTACGGTCATCTTGTTAAGCTGCAGCAGCTCCACGATCGACTGCTCCAGTGTGATCTCCGGATCCGTCGTGTAGATCCTGCTGCCGAAACGGCTCTTCAGCTTGTTGACCATCGGTTTTACAAGCTTTGCGGCTGCTTCCTCGTTCTCTGCAAAAGCCGTGACGCGGATATGGACTTCACCGGTCTTGGCATAAGTCGCAACCGTCGGGTTTGTCGAAGACGTCAGATCTAAGATGGCAGTTTCCGCATCGCTTTCACCGATGCCGCACATCTTTACCATTTGTGAGCAGATCGCGGATTTGCGCTGCTTGAGCAGATAAGGCTCCACCTGGTTTAAAAACATCGGGCGCAGTTCGTTTGGCGGGCCGGGAAGCAGGATCATCATCTTTCCGTTCTTTTCCATGATGATACCGGGCGCCGTCCCGTTCTCATTTTCAAGCGCGATGCTGCCCGCAGGGACCATGGCCTGTTTCCAGTTATTGTCTGCGATCGTTCTGTTTCTGGTCTTGAAAAATTGAAGGATGTGTTCTTTGGATACGGGATCTTCCACGAGGGGAAGATCAAATACGGCTGCGGCCGTTTCTTTGGTTAAGTCATCTTCGGTAGGACCAAGTCCTCCCGATAAGATTACAAGATCAGATCGTTCCGTGGCGGTGCGGATGGTCTGTGTGAGCCTTTCTGCGTTATCACCGACCACGCTCTGGTAATAGCAGGTCAGGCCGAGATAGGCACAACGTTCAGCGAGGAATGCGGCATTCGTGTTTACGATATTACCAAGCAGCAATTCCGTTCCCACACATATGATCTCAACAGTCATCACGTAACCTCCGCCGCACTTATGTAAACCACAGTTTTATGTAAACCATCAAATTATGTCAACCACTATATTATGTTAACCAATCAATTATGTAAACCAACTATTCCTGTTCCCCGACGGTCTTCAATACCTGCCGGTTCTTATAGATATAGTCGATCAGCGAAATGATCGTAAGTAAAAGCGCTACCGCCACCAGGATCCAGGTAACCCATGTAAAGATCAGCGCGATCACATGAAATGCAGCAGAATACGGCGTAAGGGTCTCGAGAAATTCGCAAAGAGTCGGCGCGCCGATCAAAAAGCCGATCATGACCATCTGGATCACGGTCTTGACTTTGCCCCACATGCTTGCCGCGATCACGATCCCCTGATCGCTTGCGATCAGCCTGAATCCGCTGATGATGAATTCCCTGGCGATGATGATGATCGCAATCCATGCCCACAGCCTGCCCAAGTGTACCAGGCAGATCAGCGCGGAGCAGACCAACAGCTTGTCCGCGAGCGGATCCATGAATTTTCCGAAGTTCGTTACCAGATTGTATTTTCTGGCAAGTTTCCCGTCAAAAAGATCGGTTAAGGACGCTGCGATAAAGATAAACAGCGCGATCCAATCCGCAAGCCATAAGTAATTTGGCCCGAACAGTTCCCTGCCCAGCAGAAAGAATACAAATACCGGCACCACGGCCGCCCGGATTACAGTTAGTTTATTCGGCAGATTCATCCGTTTCTACTCCCATCAAGTCATATTCGTTAGAGCCCGTGATCCTGACTTTTACCAGGTCACCGCTCATCAATTCCCGGTCCGTTTTGATAAATACGAAGCCGTCCACATCCGGCGCATCCATGTA
>JAFYDQ010000134.1 GCA_017544705.1 Lachnospiraceae bacterium
ATGAGTTTGCATCCGAAGTATCCGAGTTCGATACCCTGGAAGAATACAAGGCAGACATCCGCAAGAACTTAGCGGAGAAGAAAGAAAAGGAAGCTTTGGGCAAAAAGGAAGATGCCGTGATCGAAGCGATCATCGCGGATGCCAAGATGGAGATTCCGGATGCGATGGTGGAGACCCAGGCGCGCCAGCTTGCAAACGACTATGCAAGCAGACTGCAGAACCAGGGCTTATCTTTAGAGCAGTACTTCCAGTTCACGGGTCTTGATTCCCCCAAGTTCTTAGAGCAGATGAAGCCTACCGCCTTAAAGCGGATCCAGAGCAGACTGGTTCTGGAAGCGGTCGTAAAAGCCGAGAACATTGAAGTTTCGGAAGAAGAATATGAGGCAGAGCTTCAGAAACTGGCAGACAACTATAAGATGGAAGTCGATAAGCTCAAAGAGCTGTTCGGTGAAGCCGAGAAGGAGACGATGACAGAAGATGTTGCGATCCAGAAGGCAGTAGACCTGGTTGTAAAGGAAGCAAAGGAAGGCTGATGAAAAACACAAACGGAGGAGAAGAAATTATGAGTTTGATCCCTTACGTCATAGAGCAGACCAGCAGAGGGGAACGTTCCTACGATATTTTTTCAAGACTGTTAAAGGAGCGGATCGTGTTCCTCGGTGAGGAAGTCAACAATGCGACGGCAAGCGTGATCGTTGCGCAGATGATGTTTCTGGAAGCGGAAGATCCGGACAAGGATATTCACTTTTATATCAACAGCCCGGGCGGCGCAGTCGGAGACGGCTTTGCCATTTACGATACGATGCATTACGTGAAATGTGATGTGGCAACCTACTGCATGGGCATGGCTGCATCCATGGGTGCGTTCTTACTGGCAGGCGGAACCAAGGGCAAACGCTTTGCGTTGCCGAATGCGGAGATCATGATCCACCAGCCTTTAGGCGGTGCCAAGGGACAGGCAACGGAGATCGAGATCGCTGCCAAGAATATCCTTCGCACCAAGGAACGCCTGAACAAGCTGCTTGCCGAGAATACGGGCAAGCCGTATGACGAAGTGGTGGCTGCAACCGACCGTGACAACTGGATGACGGCGGAGGAAGCCTTAGACTTCGGACTGATCGATAAGATCATTACCACGAGGGTATAGGGGAATTAAAATGGCCAAGATGAATGATGACAAGATCAGATGCTCATTCTGCAATAAGCCCCAGAACATGGTCCGCAAACTGATCGCGGGTCCGGACGGTGCTTTTATCTGTGATGAGTGCATCGAGATCTGCATGGATATCCTGGAAGAGGAGCTCGAAGAGGAACCGGCTGAGGTAAACGTCGCGGGTCCGAACATCAACCTGCTCAAGCCCCAGGAGATCAAGGATTATCTGGATGAAAACGTGATCGGCCAGGAGGATGCCAAGAAGGTGCTCTCCGTTGCGGTCTACAACCATTACAAAAGGGTCATGGCAAACCGCGAATCCGATGATGTGGAGCTGCAGAAAAGTAACATTATCATGCTCGGGCCTACGGGCTGCGGTAAAACGCTGCTGGCACAGACCCTGGCAAAGATCATCGGGGTGCCGTTTGCGATCGCAGATGCCACGGCACTGACGGAAGCCGGTTATGTGGGCGAGGACGTGGAGAACATCCTCTTAAAGCTGATCCAGGCTGCCGATTATGATATCGAGAAAGCACAATACGGGATCATCTATATCGATGAGATCGACAAGATCACCCGTAAGAGTGAAAACGTTTCGATCACCAGAGACGTATCCGGTGAGGGTGTACAGCAGGCTTTGCTGAAGATCATCGAGGGTACGGTAGCTTCCGTTCCGCCGCAGGGCGGCCGCAAGCATCCGCATCAGGAACTTCTGCAGATCGATACGACCAACATCCTGTTCATCTGTGGCGGTGCTTTTGAAGGACTGGATAAGATCGTCGAGAACAGACTGGATAAGAAATCCATCGGCTTCAATGCGGAGATCAAGGACAAGAACGAAACGGAGATCGGCGTACTCTTAAAACAGGTACAGCCGGAAGATCTGACCAAGTTCGGTCTGATCCCCGAATTCGTCGGCCGTGTGCCGATCAACGTATCTTTGGATCCGCTGGATGAAGAGGCACTGGTCAGGGTCCTGACGGAGCCGAAGAATGCGATCACGAAGCAGTACAAGAAGCTGTTTGAACTGGACGATGTGAAGCTGGAGTTTGAACCGGAAGCGGTCAAAGCCATCGCTCATCAGGCCTATGCCAGAAAGACCGGTGCAAGAGGACTGCGTTCCATCTTAGAGCAGCTGATGAATGACCTGATGTTCACGATCCCCTCCGATGAAACGATCGAGAAGTGTGTGATCACCAGGGAAGCGGCGTTGGGGATCAGTGCACCGCTGATCGTGCACCGCGAGAAACCGCTCAAGAAGGCGGAGTAGAATTTTTAGTATCGTTTATTATAGATGTCCGGAAAACGACGCTTTTTCGGTTGCTCTTTGACGCAACCTCAAAAGGTGTTTTCCGGGCATCTATGTCAAATCAGTTTACTTAAAGGATTTCCGAAAACACTTTTCGAAAGCCGCGTCAAAGAGCGGCTGAGAAAATGTTGTTTTCGGAAAGCCGTGAGAAAGTGGAGTAACAGATGCCGAGAATCACGAAGAAAACTTATCCGTGTGTTCCCCTGCGCGGGCTGACGGTACTGCCGGGAATGATCGTGCACTTTGACTTAAACCGCCCCTTTTCGATCCAGGCGGTCGAGAAAGCCATGCTCAAGGACCAGCGCGTCTATCTGCTGACACAGCGCAGCGAGACCGTGGAAGAGCCGGAGCTTGCCGATCTGTATGCGGTCGGCTGCGTGGCGGAGATCAAACAGGTCATCAAACTGCCGAACGGTTTTGTGCGGGTGCTGATCGAAGGTGTGATGCGGGCGAATCTGCTTGAACTCACCAAAACGGATCTCTACATGGCTGTCACCAAGGCATTTGTCATGACGATGGAGGACAACCGGTACAAATTGACCGCTATGGTCAGAGAACTGCGCGACCAGATCGCTGCCTATGTTGCCTTCAATCCGCAGATCGGAAAATCGCTGGAAGGACAGTTCCAGAAGATGGATACGGTCGAACAGCTCTTAGACTGTGTGGCCGCGAACTTCCCGCTGACCCTGCCCGAACGCCAGGCCATGCTCGAGGCGGAATCCGGCGAAGAGCGTTTTGCGATCTTAAGCGAATTCTTTGCCAGGGAGACGAAGGTCTTAGAGATCAAGAAACAGTTATCGGACGAGACCAAGGAGCGTGTTGAAAAGAACCAGAAGGAATACGTGCTCAGGGAGCAGATGAAATATATCCAGGAAGAACTGGGCGAGGACGAGGAGTCCGATGTCGAGCAGTTCAAAAAAGCCTGTGACAGGTTAAAGGCGAATGCCGAGGTCAAAAAGAAGATCCGTAAGGAGATTGACCGGTTCGGTCGAATCAGTTCCTATTCCTCGGAAAGTGCCGTGGTACGAGGTTATATCGAGACCCTGCTGGAGCTCCCCTGGGATAAGGTCAGTAAGGACAATAAGGACCTGAACCATGCGGAAGAGATCCTGAATGAGGATCATTACGGACTGGAAAAAGTCAAGGAACGCATGCTGGAATTTCTGGCCGTGGAGTTTCTGGCGACCGGAAAAGAAGAACGGATCTCTCCGATCATCTGTCTGGTCGGACCGCCCGGAACCGGTAAGACATCCATTGCCAAATCCGTTGCAAGGGCGCTGAACCGAAAATACATCCGCATCAGTCTCGGCGGCGTCAGGGATGAAGCGGAGATCAGAGGACACCGCAGAACCTATGTCGGCGCGATGCCCGGCCGGATCGTTGCAGGCCTGAAAAATGCCGGCGTCAAGAACCCGCTCATGCTCCTTGATGAGATCGACAAGATGAGTTCCGATTATAAAGGAGATACGGCATCCGCATTGCTGGAGGTTCTCGACAGTGAGCAGAACAACCGCTTTATCGACCACTATGTCGAGATCCCGGTGGACTTATCGAGCGTCCTGTTCATCGCAACGGCCAATTCGATGACCGATATCCCGCGCCCTTTGCTTGATCGTATGGAGATCATCGAGGTCACGAGTTATACGGAAAACGAAAAGGTGCACATTGCGAAGGAACACCTGATCCCCAAACAGATCGGACGGCACGGCTTAACGGAGCAGCAGGTGCGCATTCAGGATAAGGCGCTCTCCGAGATCATCCGCTCCTATACGAGAGAAGCCGGCGTGAGAAATCTGGAGCGCAAGATCGGACAGATCTGCCGGAAAGCGGCACGCATGATCCTGCAGGATCACAAGAAAAGCGTGACCGTATCGTTGAAGAATTTAGAGCAGTTTCTGGGTACCCCCAGATACAGTTATGATATGAAAAACGAGCAGGATGACATCGGCATCGTGCGCGGACTTGCATGGACGAGTGTCGGCGGCGACACGCTGCAGATCGAAGTGAACGTGATGCCGGGCAAAGGAGAAATTTTGCTGACCGGGCAGCTTGGCGATGTCATGAAGGAAAGCGCGCAGGCGGGCTTAAGTTATATCCGCTCCAAAACGGGCGCTTCCAAAGAGATTTCTGCGGATTATTTCAAAAAGCATGATTTTCACATCCATATCCCGCAGGGTTCCGTTCCGAAGGACGGACCGAGTGCCGGGATCACGATGGCAACGGCACTGTATTCTGCGATCGTAAAACGTCCGGTCTATGCGGATGTCGCCATGACCGGCGAGATCACCTTAAGAGGGCGCGTGCTGCCGATCGGCGGCCTGAAGGAAAAGATCCTTGCCGCCAAGACCGCCGGGATCAAGAAGGTCCTGGTACCGAAGAAAAACGAACGTGACATCGGTGAAATCTCGGAAGAGATCAAGTCCGGCTTAAAGATTATTTACGTGGAGACCATGGACGATGTGCTGAAGGAGGCGCTGAAGTAATGGTGATCAAAAACGTCGCGCTGGAGATCGTTTGCGGTCCGACCAGCAAACTGCCGGATTCGATTTTGCCGCAGATCGCATTTGCCGGCAAAAGCAATGTCGGCAAGTCATCATTGATCAATGCGTTGATGAACCGGAAATCGCTGGCGCGTACTTCTTCGCAGCCCGGGAAAACGCAGACGATCAATTACTACAACATCAACGGAGAGCTCCATTTCGTGGATCTGCCGGGATACGGTTATGCGAAGGTATCAAAGAGCGAGAAGGAAAAATGGGGACGCATGGTGGAGCGTTACCTGAAAAATTCCAAGCAGCTTCGGGCAATCTTTCTGCTGATCGATATCCGCCACGAGCCCTCCGCCAACGATAAAGACATGTATGACTGGATCGTCGCAAACGGATTCCATCCGATCATCATTGCGACGAAGCTTGATAAGATCAACCGGTCCCAGAAGGATAAATGCGTAAAGATCATCCGTGATAAACTGGGGCTTGAAAAAGGAAGCACGATCATCCCGTTCTCGGCACAGACCAAGCAGGGAAGAGAGGAGCTGTATGAAACCATCGACAAAATACTTGAAGATCGCGGTTAATATCGTATCCATGGCGCTGATCTTTGCGTTCTGCGTCTGGATCCTGCCAAAGCTCATCGTGTACTTCATGCCGTTTGTGATCGCAGCCATCATCGCGATGATCGCAAACCCCGTGGTGCGTTTTCTGGAGCAGAAATTAAAGATCGTACGCAAAGCCGGAACGGTCTTTGTGATCATTGTGGTTTTGGGTCTGGTGGTGCTGCTCTGCTATGTCATCATCGCAAGGCTCGTTACCGAGACGATCGGTTTCTTCTCGAACATGCCCAAGATCTGGTCCGTCATTTCCGAGACCGCGGCAAGCCTTCGGGGAGAGATGCTGGTCCTCTTTAAGAGAATGCCGGGCGGCGTGCAGAGCTGGCTTGACGGTGTCGGGGAGGCCGCAACGGAATATATGACCGAGTGGCTCTCCGGCCTTGGAGAATCGATCGGAACCTTTGCCAGCAAGACCGCTTCCAACTTACCGCTCCTGATCATCGAGATCATCATGGCGGTGCTCGCATCCTACCTGTTTGTCGCAGAGCGGGAATATCTGGAAAAGCTGTATAAACGGGTTGTGCCGGAAGCGATCAGAAACCGCTTAGGTCTTGTCATGTCCACGATGAAGGGCGCTGTCGGCGGCTATTTCAAGGCACAACTTAAGATCATGGTCTTCGTTTATGCCGTGCTTTTGGTCGGATTTGTGATCCTGGATATCGATTACGCATTCCTGATCGCATTGCTGATCGCGATCTTAGACTTCCTGCCGTTTTTCGGAACCGGGGCAGCGATGTGGCCCTGGGCACTGGTGGCCCTGATCCGCACCGACTATAAACGCGCGATCGGCCTCATGATCATCTGGGGGATCTCGCAGCTTGTCAGACAGCTGATCCAGCCCAAGATGGTCGGCGATTCGGTGGGACTTGATCCGATTCCGACGATCTTTTTCCTCTATATCGGTTTCCGCGTGGGCGGTGCTGTCGGCCTGATCCTTGCGGTCCCGATCGGCATGATCATCATCAACCTTTACAAGGCGGGCGTGTTCCGCAACTTCGTATACAGCATCCAGCTGCTTTTCAAAGACATTTCCAAGCTCCGCAGGTTTGACAAAAGGGAACTGATCAACGAAGGGATCCTGTCGGAGGAAGAGGACGGCACCATGGCAAATATGCCGGATGCGCCGGATTCGCCGGAAGAAGTGGAAGAAACAAAAGAGAAGGAAGAGTAATATGATCACCGTTCTTTCGAAATTTCTGATCAAAAACCATGAGAATACGGAAGATGCGAAGGTGCGCAGAGCTTACGGCGTGCTTTGCGGCATCGTGGGGATCGTGCTGAATCTGATCCTGTTTTCGGTCAAGCTCTTTGCGGGGATCATCAGCGCTTCCGCAGCGATCATGACGGATGCATTCAACAACTTATCGGACGCCTTAAGCTCCCTGATCATGATGGTCGGCTTTCATATGAGCGGGCAGAATCCGGACCCCGAGCATCCCTTCGGACACGGGCGGATCGAATACGTCACGGGACTCATCGTTTCGTTCCTGATCATCCTGATGGGCTTTGAACTGTTCAAGAACGCGATCGAACACATCCTGCACCCGGCGCCGGTCACCTTTGACCCGCTGACGGTCGTGATCCTGATCGCTTCGATTTTGACCAAATTATATATGTACTATTACAACAAACGTACCGGAGAAAAAATCGCGTCCGCGGCGATGCAGGCGACGGCGATGGATTCGTTCTCCGATTCCGCATCCACCTGCGCGGTGCTCTTTGCGATGATGCTCAGCGAATTTACGGGCATCATGGCCGACGGCTGGTGTGCGCTCCTGGTATCGCTCTTCATTCTCTACACCGGGATCACATCCGCAAAAGACACGATCTCCCCGCTTCTCGGGAGCGCGCCCGATAAGGAGTTTGTCGACAAGATCGAGGCGTTCGCACTCTCGTATCCGGAGATCTCGGGGATCCATGACCTCATCGTGCACGACTACGGCCCGGGCCGCATGATGATCTCCTTCCACGCGGAGGTTCCCGCAAACGGCGACATTCTGGTGATGCATGATGTCATCGACTGCGTTGAGCAGAAGCTTCGGGACGTGCTCCATTGCGATGCCGTGATCCATATGGATCCGATCGCCGTGGATGACGAAGAGACCAACCGGATGAAGGCGGTTGTACTGGTCATCGTCAAAGGGATCGATGACCGGATCACCATGCATGACTTCCGCATGGTCAAGGGACCGACGCATACCAACCTGATCTTTGACGTGGTCGTGCCCTTTGACTGCAGCTTAAAGGATGAGGAAGTGAAGCAGAAGATCGCGGAGGAAGTTGCGCACATGGACGGCAATTATTTTGCCGTGATCCAGGTCGATAAACCCTTTGTGTAAATGTATCTGACAAAAAACATTTTTAGCCCCGTCTCTTCTTGACGGGGCTATTTTCGTATTCTATACTAGGAATGTATTGGCGCGGATACTAGATGTTGTATGCTACGGTTTACTGGGGAGGAGACCG
This sequence comes from Lachnospiraceae bacterium, assembly GCA_017544705.1. Lineage (GTDB taxonomy): Bacteria > Bacillota > Clostridia > Lachnospirales > Lachnospiraceae > UBA2868. Next base: position 8,038 of record JAFYDQ010000134.1, read on the forward strand.
CATACAAGATACAGTATCAATCATGCGGACTCAATGAAGATGGAGGATGTTTATGAGGAAGAAGATTTTAAGCGTTATCCTGGCTGCATCCATGATCGCAGCCTGCTTAACGGGCTGTGGCGGCGCGGCTGCCACCACAGGTACTGCCGATGCATCGGCAGGAAGCGGTGCGGGCCTGTTCCCGGCTGTACCCAAGGACCAGATCAAGGTCGGTGTCATTCACATTACGGATCCTGCGGAAGGTTCCGGTTACACCTACACCCATGATCTCGGCATCCAGGGCATGCAGAAGAACTTAGGCCTTGCGGACAACCAGATCATCCGTAAGAACAACACGGACGACGGCGATCCGACAGCGATCGAGAATGCGATCCTTGAGTGTATCGAGGAAGGCTGCCAGATCATTTTCGCAACCAGCTACGGTTACATGGATACCTGTGAGAAGGTTGCGACCGAGTATCCCGATGTCATCATTTCCCACGGCACGGGCTACAAGAGCAACGGCAAGAACTTCAACAACTATTTCGGACGGATCTATCAGGCAAGATACTTATCCGGTATCGCTGCAGGACTGAAGACCGAATCCAACAAGATCGGTTACGTTTCCGCATTCGGTAAGACCTTATCCGAGACCGGCGGCGGCATCGACGCTTTCGCAATGGGTGTAGAATCCGTTAACCCCGACGCAACCGTTTACGTCAAAGTCACAAACAGCTGGTATGATCCCGAAGGCGAGGCACAGGCTGCACAGGCACTGATCTCCGACGGCTGTGATGTCATCGCACAGCACTGCGATACCCCGAACCCGCAGCTCGCTGCTGAAGAAGCAGGCGTATATGGTGTCGGCTACAACTCCGACATGAGCAAGGATGCCCCGAAGGCTGTTCTGTGCTCGGTTATGTGGGATTGGAGCGCATATTATACATGGGCTGTAGAGCAGGTGATCAACGGTACATGGACCGGCGAGAACTACTACGGCGGTATGAAAGAAGGCCTGGTAACACTTTCCGACCTGGCTGATTTCAATGATCCGGAAGCTGCTGCCAAGATCGAAGAAGCGCGCAAGAAGATGCTGGATGGTTCCTTCAACGTATTTGACGGTGAGATCGAGACCAATGACGGTCAGATCGTCGGAACAAAGGGCGGCACACTTGACGACGCTACGATTCAGGGGGGCATTGACTGGTACTACAAGAACGTTGTAGAAAAATAAGAATATTTTGATAGCGCAAGGGAGCGGCATGTTTATGCCGCTCTTTGTGCCTTAACGGAATTGGTGGAAGTTATTTATGAGTGAAAAATATGCAATCGAATGCAGGGGGATCTCGAAGCGCTTTGGCGGCAAAGTGCTGGCCAATGACAAAGTCGACCTGCAGTTACAATACGGCGAGATCCTATCGCTGCTCGGGGAGAACGGTTCCGGCAAGACAACGCTGATGAACATGCTCTCCGGGATCTATCGTCCGGACGAGGGCGAGATCTTTGTCGGCGGGAAGGAAGTGTTCATCAATTCTCCGGTGGATGCGATGGACCTTGGGATCGGCATGATCCATCAGCATTTCAAACTGGTGGATGTATTCTCTGCCATGGATAACATCGCGATCGGCACCCCCGGAAAGCGTGTTGCGCCGGCAAAGCTGCGCACAAAGATCAAGGAGATCTGTGAGCGTTTCGGTCTGGAAGTGGATCCGGACAAGAAGGTTTATGACATGTCGGTCTCCGAGAAACAGACCGTGGAGATCTTAAAGGTCTTATACCGCGGGTCGGATATCCTGATCCTGGATGAGCCGACGGCCGTGCTGACGCCGCAGGAGACGAGGAAGCTTTTTGCGATCTTAAAGAAAATGCGTGATGACGGCAAAGCGATCATCATCATTACCCATAAGCTGAACGAGGTCATGGAAATCTCCGACCGGGTTACCGTACTTCGGAAAGGAAAGTCCGTGGCAACCGTTGAGACGGCTTCTACCGATGAACTGAAGCTTACGGAACTCATGGTCGGGCATTCTGTGGACCTTTCGATCCGGCGTCCCGAAACGGAGAAGAAGGAAGGTGTGCTGAAGATTTCGGGGCTTTGCGTAGACGGCAGTGACGGCACAAGGGCACTGACCGATGTTTCCTTTGAAGTGCGCGGCGGCGAGATCTTAGGGGTTGCCGGTGTTGCCGGCAGCGGCCAGAAGGAACTGTGCGAAGCGATCACGGGCCTGATGCCTTTCGATACGGGTTCGATCGTACTCGAAGGCACGGAACTGAAGGGTAAATCCCCGTTTGAGATCTTAAACCTCGGCGTATCAATCAGCTTTGTTCCCGAAGACCGCCTCGGCATGGGACTCGTGAGCTCCATGGGCATCACCGACAACATGCTGCTTCGCACCTATTATAAAACGCCGGGATATTTCATCGACAGAAAGCCCGCCAAAGAGATGGCCGACAAACTGATCGATAAACTGAAGATCTTAACACCCGGAACGGAAACGCCGGTGCGCTTGTTATCCGGCGGTAACGTGCAGAAGGTGCTTTTGGGGCGCGAGATCGAAGCGGCACCGAAGGTGCTGATCACGGCTTATGCGGTACGCGGCCTTGACATCAATTCTTCCTATGCGATCTACGATCTTTTGAACGAACAGAAGGAAAAGGGCGTTGCCGTATTAAATGTCGGCGAAGACTTAGACGTGCTCCTTGGGCTTTGCGACAGGATCCTGGTACTCTGTCACGGAAAAATCACGGGAATCGTGGATGCCAAAACCACCACGAAAGAACAGCTTGGCCTGATGATGACCGGTGCCGTGAAACCGGCTGAGGATGCAGCAAATAATGCGGCGAAGGCCGGAGAGGAGGCGGCACATGTCTGAAAAGAACACCACACATAAAGAGCCGTTTCTGCGTGTGAGCAAACGGAAGGAGCTGACGCCCAGACAGTCGTTCGGATTAAAGATGATCTCTCTGCTTTTGGCACTCATTGCAGGCGGGATCTTCTTAGCGGTCCTTGGTTACAATCCGTTCGTGATCTACGGCACGATCATCACGGGTGCATTCCGAAGCACCCTGGCCGTGCAGGGTACGGTCAAGATCATGATCCCGCTCTTTATTTCGGCGCTTGGCGTGACACTCGCTTACAAGATGCAGTTCTGGAATATCGGTGCGGAGGGCCAGATCATCATGGGTGCGATCTTTGCATCCTATTTCGGGCTTTTCCATGACAACTGGCCGCGACCGCTGCTGCTTCTTGTCATGTTTATCGCTGCCATGATCGGCGGCGGATTGTGGGCGATTCTGCCTGCGATCTTTAAGAATAAATGGAACACGAACGAGACATTGTTCACGCTGATGTTAAACTACATCGCGCTGCATATCATCGCTTTCCTGCGTGACGGCCCATGGCGTGATCCGGCGAACCCGGGCTTTGCCAAGATCGCCACGTTTACGGAGAATGCGACGCTGCCGAAGCTGTTTGGCGTGCACATCGGCTGGGTGATCGCACTGATCCTGTTTGTACTTGTTTATATCTATCTGAAATATACGAAGCACGGTTATGAGATCACCGTTATCGGCGGTTCCAAGGCTACGGCCAATTACGCGGGCATGAACGTAAAGAAGATCGTGCTGCGTACGATCTTCTTATCGGGTGCGATCTGCGGGATCGCGGGCTTCTCGAATGCAGCCGGTTCCGACTTGACGCTTGCAACGGGTGTTGCCGGCGGTGTCGGTTTTACCGCGATCATCGTGGCATGGCTTGCGGACTTGAATCCGGTCGGGATCCTGATCGTATCCTTCCTGTTTGCCATCCTTGATAAGGGCTCTTCCGTGATCCAGTCGGCATACGGGCTTTCCACGGACTGCTCGGACGTGCTCGAGGGCATCATCCTCTTCTTCGTGATCGCCGGCGGATTCTTTGTCCGGTACAAGTTTGTGATGCGTAAGAAAAAATCACCGGAGGCGACTTCTGAGGCTCCGGATATGAAAGGCGGTGAGGCGGCATGAGTTTTCTGATCAAATTTATCGTAGCTGCCGTTGTGGCAGGAACACCGCTGTTATTCGGTACGATCGGTGAGATCATGAATGAGCGGGTCGGACATTTGAATCTGGGTGTCGAAGGTATGATGTCGCTTGGTGCGATCGCGGGCTTTATGGCGGCCTACCGGAGCGATAACTTCGCAGTTGCCATTGCGGCCGCATTCCTGGCCGGGGCAGCAGGCGCGCTCATCTATGCGATCGTGACCGTAACCTTCATGGCCAATCATACGGTGGCGGGTCTGACTTTGACGATCTTTGGGATCGGACTGACCAACGTGATCGGTTTCTATTATCTCGGCATGTCCGAAAACGGGACCATGAAACTGCCGGAGCATGTGACGAGCCAGATGCGCTCGATTTCCGTTCCCGGTTTAAGCGACCTTCCCGTTGTCGGCGAGCTGCTGTTTTCCTATAATCCGTTCATCTATATCGGCATCGTAATCGCGATCCTTTTGGCCATCTTCTATAACCGCACCCAGGCCGGCCTGAATGTGCGTGCGATCGGCGAGAACCCCGCGGCAGCGGATGCGGCGGGCGTACACATCCTGGCATGGAAATACGTGAACATCATCATCGGCGGCGGGATCTGCGGGATCGGCGGCGCGTTCACGATCATGATCACCAACGGCGGCGTATGGATCTCGGACTGCGTCGGCGGCCTTGGCTGGATCGCCGTGGCACTCGTTATCTTCGCGGCCTGGAAGCCGGTCAATGCGATCTGGGGCTCCTTTGTATTCGGTGCGATGCGCATCCTGAAATACTATGTCAATAAAGAAGTGATCCATATTCCGGACGCCTTCTATGACATGCTGCCGTTCTTAGTCACGGCCATCATCCTGGTCATCGTATCGGCCAGACAGGTGAGGGATAAGGCACAGCCCGCAGCCTGCGGTACGAATTATTTCCGGGAAGACCGGTAAATTCGGCCGCCCCGGCCGCTTCGGCCGCTCGCGATTTACCTACCGCCGGCCCATTTGTTGCCGTCCGGTAGGTATGGCTTAAAAAAGAAAATTACGGATACCTACCAACAAATGCATTTTGCTTTGTTGGTGGGTATTTTTTTGATTTTTCTGGACTTTTTTGGTCCGATTTGAGACCAAATTTCGATGATTTACCTACCGGGAGCATAGTTGACCCTCGGTTAGTATGCTTTTGGCCGATGGCGTTTACCTACTAAATTGCGGAGATGATGGCGTTGGTAGGTATCGGGGCCGGCAGGGATGATTTTGCAGATGGGAGAGACGATTGTGGCAGATGCAGCCAGACATTTTAAGAACCTAACCGGCGCGCGCAACCAACTAGTTCACATAATGTCGCGCATAATCAATTATGGACGGGAAAAAATTCCGTGATCCGTCCGTCGGATTTTCCGGCGTGCGCGGCAGGAATGCGGAAAACCGCGCAAATGCCCGTAATTTCACAAAAAACACAATATCTTGTGGGAAAGTAAAAAAAATTTACAAAAAGTGGTTGACATGGTTTCCATAATATTTTACAATAACGGTGTTATATAACTTAGATGCATAACTATGATACGCAACTAAGATACATAACAATCAAACATAACAATGTTATTCAATGACTCCGGCCAGCCCGAATGGTTTCGATAACAGGTTATGTGGGGGAGATGGAAAGGTAAGACATGCCGCCAAAGGAGAGGGTTTCCAAGGAACAGGTTCTGAATACGGCATTTCGCATGACTAAGGAAAACGGATTTGAGGAACTGACGGCCAGGAAACTGGCAGAGCAGCTGAGCAGTTCGACACAGCCGATCTTTCGTGCGTATGCAAACATGGACATGCTGAAGAGGGATCTTTTCTTCAAAAGCGCTGAGTATTTCTCGGATTACATGCTTTCGAAGAAGGCCCAAGGCAAACCGCTTTATCTGACGATGGGCATGGCATACATTGAACTGGCGCAGAGGGAACGCCACTTGTTCAAACTGATCGCTTCCATCGACGATTACGGAGCAGAAGATATCCGGGAATTCCTGCAAGGGGAAAACAGTGAATTACCGGACAAGCTGCCGGACACAGGGGAAATGGACGGCAAGCAGAAGAGGGAACTGTTCCGCATGATCTGGATGTTCACCCACGGGGTCGCCACGCTGGTGACGGCAAAGCGGGTCAACCTGACAGAGAACGAGATCAAAGAACTGCTGGTCAAAGCCTATGAGGGATTTTTAAAGACTTCTGACCGCGGAACCTAGAAAGATCAATGATTTAGAGGGATCAACGATCTGAAGATCAACAGAAGGGTGTTGATCAAACCGCTCCGGATGAATGAAGGGAATCGTCCGGATGCCG
>JAFYDQ010000135.1 GCA_017544705.1 Lachnospiraceae bacterium
AATATGATCGTATCAAACATGGTGGCGGCTTCGCTGATCTCCTCTTCTCCCTTCGGGGTCCAGCAGACACAGAAGGGATCAAAGATCCTGCGGATCAGTTTAAAGCCGGAGGATTTCTTTGCATCGCGGAATTCATAGGCAATAAAGTCGGGTCTGGAGATCCGGTTGGCAAGCAGGTTCGTTGCCATGAAATCCTTTATCTTCCCATGACCGGTATCCTTCATGAAACAGGATAACTGACCCCGGATGATCTCCGGGTGATTGGTGCGAAACCAGCCGGTTAAGTACGGGCTGAATGATTCCATACAGAATCTGCCGGGATAAGTCATCAGCAGATCGTAGGTCTTTTCGCACAATTCATAGTTCTTCATCCCGTTGTCGCTCTTGATCTCACAGATCAGATCCACACCGTCCAAAACCTTAAGAACTTCCGAAAAGAGCGGGATCCGTTCATTCGTATCCTTCAATTTAAGTTTACATAATTCATCCCATGTCAGATCCCTGAGATTGGCGTCTACGCCGCACATGCGTTTCAGATCTCCGTCATGAAAGACAACGAGCTGTTTGTCTTTTGTCATCTGCACATCCAGTTCCACACCAAGCCTGCGCTCTGCCGCTCTTTGAAAAGCAGAAATGGAATTTTCCGGAATCGTTGCATTATGTAAACCTCTGTGTGCGTACCGCTTTCCGCGAAACGCCGTCACATCTCTTTTGGCATTCGGAGCCAGAAGATACAAAACAACCGCAAACAGTATGAGGCATATGAGGACCGGGATCAGTAAAATGCATAGCAGGGTTTTCATTTCATACTACCCTCTTTATCAGTCTTCCACATCAAACATTTCCAGTTTATCCTTGGGCATCGCCGGTTTGTTGTCGCCGTGTTTTACATTCAACATCGTGAAGAATGCAAGCGCTACAAAAAACGCACCGTACGGAAACAGGGTCCAGTAACCGACATATTGCAGAAGCGCGCCGGATAAGATCGGCGTGATGATCTGCGCCGCCATCGAGAAGGTGTAATAATATCCCGTGAATTTTCCGATATCCGATTCCGAGCACATTTCTACGACCATCGGCAGCGAATTGACGTTGATCGCAGCCCATGCGAATCCGATCAGACAGAAGATCACATACAGGATCGGTGAAAAGCCATGCAGGACAAACGTCATGACAAAGCCGAGTAAAAAGTTCAGAGCAAGCACGACAATCCCGATCAGGATCGTCTTTTTCCGCCCGATCTTGGAAGCCAGTTCACCGATCGGAATATAGGATACGATCGCGGCACCCGTTGCAATCGTCAGGCACAGGGATGCTTCTCCGAGCGGCATGTTCCATTCCTGCTGGGCATATTTCGTAAAGGCGGTTGTAATGGCATTGTATCCGATAAACCAGAGTGCAATGGAAAACAAGATAAAATACATACTGCGCCTTACTTCCTTTGGCATATAGGATTTGCCGGTATGCTCATCCACCACTTCCAGATTATCTTCCGGATGTTCCGCTTCATATGCCTCACATTCGGCTACGAGTTTCGGCTCCTTGATCGTTAAGAACAGCACAATAACCGATACGACCATGACGGTTGCCACGATCACGAACAGCGGCTGGTAATCCACATGTGCCAGGCCTTCCGTCTTCGCCTTGGAATACATGAAGGTCGTGATGACCAGATAGATGATCCCGCCAACCGCGCCCATCAGATTGATGATCGCGTTCGCTTTGGAACGGAGCGGCTTGGGTGTAACATCAGGCATCAGTGCAACCGCCGGCGAACGATAGGTTCCCATGGCGATCAGCAGAAGTCCCAGGAAAAGGATAAAGCATATCAGCAGGATCTGCTTCGGCTCTTTGGCATACAGATTATCCATGATGGGGATAAAAGTCATGAGCAATACCGATGCGGCTGTCCCGCCAATGATAAACGGCATCCTGCGTCCGATCTTTGTAGAGCATTTGTCGGACAGGGCGCCGAGGAGCGGCAGCAGAAACAGGGCGATCACGTTGTCGAGTGCCATGATCGCACCGGATATGGTGTCGTTGATATGAAACGTGTTCTTTAAGATCAGCGGGATCACGCTGTCATACATCTGCCAGAACATGCAGATAGACATAAATGCAAGTCCCACAAGGAATGTCCGGGTTTTATTCAGTTTCATGTTTGTCCGCCCTTTCACGTATAATTAACTGATTTCATAGTAGCAATTCCGATAAAAAAAGTCCAACGGGAAATGCCGCCGGACTTTTTAAAATGCATTATGCGTTTGCCATATCACAGAGCTCTTTCAGCATCTTCGGCAACGCCGTCTCCATGTTCTCATTGGAGAACTGGCAGGTGCCGACTTTCCTGTGGCCGCCGCCGTTGTATTTCAGCATCAGACTGCCGACGTCCACCGTACAGGTCTTATTGATAATGCTGTATCCGACTGCCGCCGAACAACCCTGTCCGCCACGTCCCGAAACGATCCATGCGGAGATATTCTGCTCCGGATACATGCTGTAGATCATGAACCGGTTTCCGGTATAGATCGGATCCACGCCGCGCAGATCGCTGATGATCACTTTGCCCTCGGTCCTGGTGTGCGCCTTGACCATCTCTTTGAACTTTTCGGTCTGTTCGTTATAGACTTCGATCCTCTCCTGCACATCCGGCATTGCCAGGATCTCCTCTGTGGATTTGTCCTTGCAGGCCACCATGAGCTTTTCCATCAGCTGATAGTTGGAAACCGTAAACTGTCTCCAGCGTCCCAGGCCAGTTCTCGGATCCATCAGGAATCCCACCAGAATCCAGCCCGTCGGGTTCATGATCTCATCGATCGTCAGATCTCCCGAGTCCACCTTGTCAACAGCGACCATCATATCGTCAAAATTCGGGAATGTTTCTTTCCCGCCGTAATACTCGTAAATGATCCTGGCACAGGACGGGGTGATCCGGCTCTCGCCTTTGTATTTTCCTTCCAGCTGCAGTCTTTCATGTTCGCTGGAGTGATGGTCAAACCATAATCCGCATCCTTCAACATAAGGGACATTCGCCAGGCAGTCATTTTCGTTGATCTCTACCAGACCGTCCTGTAAGTCCTTCGGATGAGCAAACGTCCAGTGATCGACCACACCCGCCGCCAGTAACAGCGCGCCGCAGGCAAGTCCGTCAAAATCCGAACGTGTTACCAATCTCATAGCCATGTTTCTTTCCTCCCAAATGCTCCTGATCTTATGCTTTCTGATTGATGGCAGCCTGTGCTGCGGCCAGTCTTGCGATCGGAACACGGAACGGTGAGCAGCTGACATAGTCAAGACCGATCTCATTACAGAACTCTACGCTCGAAGGATCGCCGCCGTGCTCGCCGCAGATACCGACATGCAGCTGCGGATTGACAGGCTTTCCGAGATCCATGGACATCTTCATCAGTTTGCCGACACCGTTGCGGTCCAGCTTCGCGAACGGATCATTTTCAAAGATCTTCGCATCATAGTATGCTTCCAGGAACTTGCCCGCATCGTCACGGGAGAATCCGTAGGTCATCTGCGTTAAGTCATTGGTTCCGAAGCAGAAGAAATCAGCGTTTGCTGCAATCTCATCAGCGGTAAGCGCAGCTCTCGGGATTTCAATCATCGTTCCGATCTCATAATCCAGTTTGTAATTTGCTGCCTTGATCTCTTCGTCAGCCGTTTCCTTCACGATCTGTTTCACGTACTGGAATTCCTTCACGTCACCGATAAGCGGGATCATGATCTCCGGTTTTACCTTCCAGTTGCTGTGCTTCTTGGATACATTGATCGCTGCACGGATCACTGCTTTCGTCTGCATCTTCGCGATCTCCGGATAAGTGACCGCAAGACGGCATCCGCGATGACCCATCATCGGATTGAATTCATGCAGGGAGTTGATGATCGCTTTGATCTCGTCAACCGACTTATTCTGTGTCTTGGCAAGTTTCTCGATGTCCGCTTCTTCCGTCGGAACAAATTCATGCAGAGGCGGATCTAAGAAACGGATCGTAACCGGATAACCTTCCAGTGCCTCATACAGTTTCTCAAAGTCACCCTGCTGGTAAGGCAGGATCTTATCCAAAGCCTTTTCTCTCTCTTCTACCGTATCGGAGCAGATCATCTCGCGGAATGCGTCAATCCTGTCACCCTCAAAGAACATATGCTCCGTTCTGCAAAGGCCGATACCCTCAGCACCGAGTTCTCTTGCCTTTCTGGCGTCTGCAGGCGTATCCGCATTCGTACGTACCTTCATGGTGCGGTACTTGTCCGCCCATGCCATGATCCGTCCGAATTCACCGGCGATCGTTGCATCTACGGTATCGATCATGCCGTCATAGATATTACCGGTGGAACCGTCGATGGAGATGTAGTCACCTTCATGGTATTCCTTGCCGGCCAGTGTGAATTTCTTGTTTGCTTCATCCATTACGATATCGCCGCAACCGGAAACGCAGCATTTACCCATACCTCTTGCGACAACGGCTGCATGGCTGGTCATACCGCCTCTGACGGTTAAGATACCCTGTGCAGCTTTCATACCCGTAATGTCTTCCGGTGAAGTCTCAAGACGTACAAGAACGACCTTTTCACCACGGTTGTGCCAGCTTTCCGCATCCTCTGCGGAGAATACGATCTTACCGCATGCGGCACCCGGGGAAGCTCCAAGGCCTCTGCCGGCCGGTGTCGTCTTCTTCAGAACATTCACGTCAAACTGCGGATGCAGTAATGTGTCAAGGTTTCTCGGATCGATCATTGCAACCGCTTCTTCCTCGGTCTTCATGCCCTCATCCACAAGGTCACAGGCAATCTTTAAGGCTGCCTGTGCGGTTCTCTTACCGTTACGGCACTGCAGCATGTACAGTTTTCCGTTTTCAACGGTAAATTCCATATCCTGCATGTCATGGTAGTGCTTCTCAAGGATCTTGCAGACCTTCGTAAACTGGCTGTATGCCTCAGGGAATTTCTGCTCCATTTCGGAAATGTGCATCGGCGTACGAATACCGGCAACAACGTCTTCGCCCTGTGCGTTAACAAGGAACTCGCCCATCAGTTTCTTCTCGCCTGTTGCGGGATCTCTTGTAAATGCAACACCGGTACCGGAATTGTTGTTTAAGTTACCGAATACCATCGGCATAACGGATACTGCGGTACCCCAGCTGTAAGGGATATCATTGTCTCTGCGGTATACGTTTGCTCTCGGGTTATCCCAGGAACGGAATACAGCTTTGATCGCTTCCTTCAGCTGTACGATCGGATCCGTCGGGAAATCCTCGCCCAGTTCCTGCTTATATTCCGCCTTGAACTGTTCCGCAAGTTCCTTCAGGTCTTCAGCCGTTAAGTCAACGTCATATACAACGCCTTTTTTCTTCTTCATTTCGTCGATCAGCTCTTCGAAATGCTTTTTGCCGACACCCATAACAACATCCGAGAACATCTGGATGAAACGTCTGTAGGAGTCATATACGAACCGTTCGAATTTCGGATCGGGATTGCCTTTGATCATGGCCGCAACAACTTCATCATTCAGGCCGAGATTCAGGATGGTATCCATCATACCGGGCATCGATGCACGTGCGCCGGAACGTACGGAAACAAGCAGAGGCTTTTCCGGATCGCCGAAATACTTTTCATTCTTCATTTCCATTCTGCCGACAAATTCCATGATGGATCCCATGATCTCATCATTGATCTGTCTGCCGTCTTCGTAATACTGATTACATGCTTCCGTTGTTACGGTAAAGCCCTGGGGTACCGGAAGACCGATATTGGTCATCTCCGCAAGGTTTGCACCTTTTCCACCCAGAAGATTACGCATCGAAGCGTTCCCTTCCGTGAACAAATACACCCATTTTTTCCTCATTCCTTAGTCCTCCTGTTTGTTCTTTGTTGACTGAAAATCAAAAGAAAAGAGCCAAAATACCCCCCTGGCAAATTGGCTCATTCGTATCATTTATTCTTTATGGATCTTTACATGCCGTAAGCACAAGCATCAGCAAAAAACCTCACAAAATTCTTATATCGTCAACAACAAAATTTTATCATAGAGTCAAAACTTTGTCTATGGAAAAATCTTGCATCGGGCATAAAAATCAAAAGAGGAATTTTGTTGCGAAATAATCCTCCAGATCCGCGATCTTTACACGTTCCTGTTCCATCGTATCCCGGTCTCTGACAGTCACGCTGTGATCCTCTTCGGAATCAAAATCATAGGTCACGCAGAACGGCGTTCCGATCTCATCCTGTCTGCGGTAACGTTTTCCGATATTTCCCCTGTCATCAAACTCACAGTTATACTTCTTGGAAAGTGTATTGAAGATCGCCTCGGCACCCTCGTTTAACTTCTTGGAAAGCGGCAAAACGCCGATCTTAACGGGAGCTAACGCCGGATGGAAATGCAGGACCGTTCTCACATCGCCCTCTGCGATCTCTTCCTCGTCGTAAGCACCGCACAAAAATGCAAGGAACAGGCGTTCCACACCTACGGACGGCTCGATGACAAACGGCAGGTAGCGGATATTTTTCACGTCATCAAAATAGGTCATATCCTCGCCCGAAACATTCTGATGCTGCGTTAAGTCATAATCGGTACGGTCTGCGATCCCCCAGAGTTCTCCCCAGCCAAACGGGAATAAGTATTCCACGTCCGTTGTGGCCTTGGAGTAGAAAGACAGTTCTTCCTTCTCATGATCACGCACCCGCATCTCTTCTTCCTTCATACCAAGCGACTTCAGCCAGTCAATGCAGTATTTCTTCCAATACGCGAACCACTCAAGGTCGGTATCCGGCTCACAGAAAAACTCCATCTCCATCTGTTCGAATTCACGGACACGGAAGATAAAGTTCCCCGGCGTGATCTCGTTTCGGAAGGATTTGCCGACCTGGCAGATCCCGAAGGGGATCTTCTTTCTGGAGGTACGCTGTACGTTCTTGAAATTCACAAAGATACCCTGTGCCGTCTCCGGACGCAGATATACGGTATTCTTCGCATCCTCGGTAACGCCCTGGAAGGTCTTGAACATCAGGTTAAACTGTCTGATATCCGTGAAGTTGTGCTTTCCGCAGGTCGGGCAGGGAATGTTGTGTTCTTCGATATAGGCCTTCATCTGTTCCTGGGACCAGCCGTCCACGCCGGAATCCAATGTAATACCGTTTTCATTGGCATAGTCTTCAATGATCTTATCCGCACGGAAACGCTCGTGGCACTCTCTGCAGTCCATCAGCGGATCAGAGAAGCCGCCCAGATGTCCGGAAGCCACCCATGTCTGCGGATTCATTAAGATCGCACAGTCCACGCCCACATTGGTCGGGCTTTCCATGACGAACTTCTGCCACCAAGCCTTCTTGATGTTATTCTTGAGCTCCACGCCCAGGATCCCGAAATCCCATGTATTGGCAAGCCCGCCGTAGATCTCGGAGCCCGGATGCACGAACCCGCGTGATTTTGCCAATGCTACGATCTTGTCCATTGTTTTTTCCATGTTTCTCTCCTTTGATCCCGACAGGGGATCCTTGTTTATTTTAAGATTAAAATCGCATTTGTGCCTGTTTCGGATGATACTTTGGCCGTTCTGTCATCGATCGGTTCCAGATTAGCCGAAATGTAAAGGATCGACTCATAGGTCCTGATCTGGACCGGTTCACTGACGACCAGCATATGATAGCTTCCCATATCCGCGATCGCATCTCCCGATACGGTATTCGATCCGTGCGTATTCTTCAGTGTCGTCTTCCTGCCGTATCCGTTTTCCAATGCATCCTTTACGGTACCGTAGAAGCAATCCGTACGATTGAAAGCGGCATAATCCTCGGCCGTCCTGTAAGAAAGGTTCACGTATGCCATGCCGTCCTGCACACTGCACGCCCCGACCTTGATCGCGCCGGCCTCGTGTTCCTTGTTATATACTTCCGCCATTTCCCTAACTACGCCTTCCAGTTCCTCCGCCTGATAGCGGTCTTCCGGAAAATCCTCAACGGTCAGACAATCGATCGACCCGTTTTCCCGCAAATATATAGTTGATTCCGTATCTGCCGGATCGGAAGCCGCCTCGCAGCCGCTTAAAATGAGCAGCATGACACCGATCACGGACAGCTTTATGATTTTTTTCATAATTGTCAATTATAGCAGAAACCGTCTTTTCTTTTCAACCCGGTTCACACAATTCCTCAAGCAATTTCAGACTCTTGAATTCCCGGTCATAAAACCTTCTCCGGTAGCGGTCGCAAAGTTCCTTGAGCTGGGATAAGACTTCCTCTTTCACCGCAAAGGTATATAAGTGCTCCACGCCCGTATTAACGATAAAATCAACCGCGTAAACCGTTGCGGGAAGCAGTTCCATGTCGGTCGGTACGCCGGGAAACAGGCCGTTCACCACCAGTGCCTTGATCTCAAAGATGGCCCGGACAAGTTCATTATCCAGGTTTTCCTTGATGATCGCCTTAACGGACTGGTACAAAAGTTTCAGAAGTTCCACTTCGTCATTGTTTTCCCTGGCATAATAGGAGGCCAGTTCCAGAAAGAACATGCCAAGATACGCCCCTGCAAAGTCCGTCCGAAGCTCCTCGAAATACTGCGTGATCTCAACGTCCGCCAGATTGTATGCCGTCCTGCCCTCGTAGAGTTTGAAATTGCCGAAGCAGAACGGATTGGTCGCGGCCATATGTTTATTGCCCGGTCTTCTGCAGCCTCTCGCAAAGACGGTGATCTTCCCGCGTTCTTTTGTCAGAACAACGAGACGCCTGTCATAATCACTGACAGGCCCCGTCTCCAAAATCATTCCGGTTACCAGAACAAAGTCCCTCATGTTCCGTCATTCTTTCTGATCGTATCCAAAGTTTTTCAAAAGATAATCCGAATCTCTCCAGTCTTTTTTGACTTTGACCCAGAGTTTCAGATTCACCTGCTTTTCAAGCATCTTTTCGATCTCAAAGCGTGCGGCGGAGCCGATCTTTTTAAGCATCGAGCCGCCCTTACCGATGATGATCCCCTTGTGCGTTTCCCTCTCACAGATGATCGTCGCATCAATATCCGTGATCCGTTCCTTCTCTTCCATCCGCTCGATCGTGACGGCGATCCCGTGCGGAATCTCATCATCCAGACATTTCAGTGCCTTTTCACGGATCATCTCGGAAACGATCTGCCGCTCCGGCTGATCCGTTACGGTATCTTCATCGTAAAACGGCTCCCCGTAGGGAAGATAGTTCATAATGAGCGGGATCAGCGCATCCGTGTTGTCTCCCTTCAGGGCCGAAAGCGGAATGATCTCCGCAAAATCACACAGATCTTTATACGCATCTATGATCGCAAACATCTCGTCCCGTTTGACGGTATCCGATTTGTTGATGATCAGGATCACCGGCAGATTGACGTCTTTCAGTTGCCCTGCGATCCGCCTGTCTCCCGGTCCGATAAACGTGGATGCCTCCACAAGCCACAGGATCACATCCACATCCGAAACGGAGCTCGCGGTTTCACGGACCATATAGTCGCCCAGTTTATTCTTGGCTTTATGGATTCCCGGCGTGTCCACAAAAACGATCTGCCCGGCATCCGACGTATAAACGGTACGGATCCGGTTGCGTGTCGTCTGCGGCTTCGGAGACGTGATCGCGATCTTCTGCCCGATCAGCCGGTTCATCAGCGTCGATTTTCCGACGTTCGGCCGGCCGATCAGCGCCACAAATCCGGAGCGGTACTTTGCATCCCTGATCTCTTCCATAGGTTCCTTCTATTCTTCAGGCTTTTCCCCGTTCTGTGTCTGAACGGGCGGTTTCGCCGGCTGTGCGGGTTTTACCGGCTGTACGGGTTTCACCTGCTGCACGGATTTTCCCTGCTGCATGGGTCTTGCACCCTGCGGATTCTGCTGCATCATCTGCTGTCTCTTGGCAGCGCTCTTCGCGGAAGCCTTCAGCGCACCCTTCACGATCAGAATGACCACCAGAGCAATGAGCCCGAGGATCACTAACGTGAGGATAATGAACGGCAGTGCAATGACGAAATTGATCCCGAATTCGGATAAGCCGTGTCCGATCTTATACAAATTTTCCGAGAGTCCCTGCGCCATCCTCTCTCCTGCCGAGAGCGGTTCCTGTTCTACCGGTGTATAATGCGTTACTTCGTCCACATAGATGTAGACCGTCGAATAATCCACCTTGTTATCCATGGAACGGATCTGGCGTTCATAGGATTCCACCTGATAGCTGACTTCCGTCAGTCTGGCTTCCAGGGTCAGGATCGTGTCCAGATCTTCGGCCTTTTCGATCAGATCGTTTAAGCGTTTCTGCTCGGTCTTTAAGGATTCGATGTGCGCCTTCGTGTCGGCGTACTGCAGGGTAACATCTTCCGTGGAAAGCGATTTACTGGTGATATTGGACTGTTCGGTGATCGTGGTGATGAACGTATCCAGCTTTGTGTTCGGAACCCTTGCCGTAATGGATGCATAGCGATTGGAAGTGGTATTGTACAGGCTTCTGCCGCTGATCTCACTGTTCTCGATATAACCGCCAAGCGATTGTACCTTGGCCTCGATATTGGCAAGGAACTTATCGAATTCCTCTGTCTCTACATTTAAGTTGACGTTCTTGATCAGCTTCCGGTCAGTTGCAACAGCACCTTCATCAATGATCTCGGCCTCTGTGCTTCCGGATTCTTCTGCCATATCGGCCGTTTCATAAACGTCATCCGTATAATATGCTTCCGGGGCAGCCTCCGCTGCATAAGCAACCGCTTCATCATCATAATATCCGCCGCTTTCCCTGACGCTTTCTTTGGCGGCGCTACTGCTGCTGCCGCAGCCTGCAAGCAACGCACCCGTAAGGGTCGCAGCAAGTAAGATTGCAACCGGATTCCAAGTCTTCCTCATGATCGTTTCTCCTTCCTGATAATCCTGCATTCCGCCGTAAACCATTTCTTCGATTCGCTCTGCAACGCTCATCTCAGAAATGTTTACGCCGTCTTGTCTGTTTTTATTTTCTACGAAATGAGATTCTCAACTTTGTCGAACAGTTCTTTCGCTTCTTCGATCTGTTCTTCCCCGCCGACTACGCAGAGGTGTTCCTGATCTGTGATCGCGTCGATATAGGCGGCCAGAGCACGGATGTCCTCTCCCGTTGCGTTCAATACCTGATCTCTTTCCCGCTGCGCATCCGCGTCCGTTTCACCGGTCAGATAAGCGCCCAGCGATCTTGCTCCCTTGATCTGCGGCGTGAGCGGTGTATCCAGATCCGAAACCGTGCCGATGATCGTTTTGGTCATATCCCGTTCTGTCGGCTCATAAGTGCGGATATAATCCGCCGCTTTTTTATAGACGTCGATCGTTTTCTTAAGATTCGGGTCCCTGTAACTGGCGAAGAATGCCGCGCCCGATTTGCGGAAACCGGACACGCATCCGTATGCGCCGCCTTTCACGCGGACATTGTTCCACAGATAATCGTATCCGAGCAATACTTTCAGCAGCCGTAGTGCGCCGGTATAAGCCAGTCCTTTCCTTGCGTAATTCCCGGCAAGCGCCACATATTGCACCTTCGATGAGGTCTTGAAGCCCTCGTTCACCGGCTTTTTGTCAAAGACGAACGGCTTGTTTTCAAATCCCGTTTCCGGAAGCAGTGCCAGAAAGGCAGCTGTCTGCTCCTTCATCTTCTCCTTCTGGTCTGCGCCTGCCGTATAATCCATCAGCAGGTGATTTTTGCAGAAGGCCTGGCGGATGCTCTCCTGCATCTTACTTACCAGTTCATCAAACCGGTCATCGAACGCCGCCTCGATCTCAGAAATAAACCGGTAGAACGTGATCCCGCTGATCTGATCCTTGATCGCATCTGCTGTGCTGCAATAGGACAGGGCACGGCCCGAAGCGGTCACATGGCCCGAAGCGGGCATGCCATCCTCCATTCTGCTCTTCAGCATCGAGATCAGCTCCCTGATCCGCTTCTTATCGGAAAAATCAGATGAAAACAACACTTCCGGGATCATCTTAAAAGCAAACGGCAGTTGTTCATAAAGCACTTTGGAACGCACTTCAAAAAACAGGGACGTTTCCTTCGTCTTGGCATGTGTATAGCAGGGCATGCCGAATGTGATCCCGCCGGAATTGATATTGATGATATTAAAGAGATCCGCATATTTGTAGTTCTTTGTATCGATCAGTCCGAGGATGTTGGACGCAAGCGACAGATAGGATAACATTTCGGCATCCATCCCCGTTACATTGAATTCCATGCTCAGATAACCGATGCCGTTGGTAAAGACATCATGCGTGAGAAGCGTGACACCGTCCACCTGATCGACATCATTGATATACGGTCTGGCTTCTTTCCGGATATCGGAAATCTTGAGCAGCGGAATACTCTCAAGTTCCTCCTTCGTGCTGGGCTCTTCCTGATACTTATGCAACGCTTTCGTATCTTCAACGAGTGCCTTTAGCTGCGCATCGGACAATGATGCCTTGTATTCGGCAAGCTTTTCAGCCAGTTTGGCATCCGTTTTGGCCGTCAGGCCTCTTTCCGGTTCCACGATCACAACGGCCGCATGTGTGTTTTCCAACAGGTATTTCCGTACCAGTTCTTCAAAATAGCCGGTATCCACCTGTGATTTTAAGAATGCATACGTATCGTTCTGTGCGATATGCATGAACGGCTCATTTTCATCATAAAGCCAGGAATCAAATGCCTGCAGGCCGTACATGAGGCCCTTGGGATAGAGCCCGAAATCCGCTTCTCGATAACGGAACTCATAAAAGTTGATCGCGGCTCTCAGTGCCTGCTTGTCAAAGCCCTCTTCCGCCACCTGCGCATACACGCGTTTGATCGTATCCAGAAAAACGGGAAGACTCTCTTTGTTGGAGTTCTTGGCAATTACGCTGAAATACGGCTGGTAAATGCTGCATTCATAAGACCCCTGCACATCCTTTGCGATCCCGGCATCCAGCAGCGCCTGGTTTAAGACCGCACCCGGTGCAAGCAAAAGGGCATATTCGATGATCTGGAATGCAATATAAAGATTCCGGTCAAGGGACGTACCGATAACGGAGGAATAAGATAAGTGCGTTTTATCCGTCAGGGGTTCTTCTTCCGTTACGGAATAGGGAAACGTGCGGGTGACAGTTTCATCAAACGCTTTCTGCGCCCTGATCGTGGAATCGATCGAAAGTTCCTCATATTGCCCGAGATATTCTTCATCCAGAAACGTCAGGCGCTCGGCCATATCCGCATTGCCGTAGAGATAAATATAACTGTTTGAGGGATGATAGTAACGTCTGTGGAAATCCAGGAATGCTTCATAGGTCAGTTCCGGGATCACCTGCGGATCGCCGCCCGACTCATAGAAATACGGATTATCCGGAAACAGCACTTCCATGATCTTCCGTTCCAGCAGATCATCCGCTGAGGAAAAAACGCCGCGCATCTCGTTATAGACAACGCCGTTGATCGTAACCGGATCATTCTCGTTTTCGATCTCATAATGCCAGCCTTCCTGTTTGAATATCTGCTCCCTGGTATAGATGTTCGGATGGAATACCGCGTCCAGATAGACATGCATCAGATTCTTAAAATCCGTATCGTTGCAGCTTGCCACGGGATAAACGGTCTTATCCGGATAAGTCATCGCATTTAAGAACGTGTTCAGGGATCCCTTTGCCAGCTCCACAAACGGATCTTTTGCCGGAAAGGCCTTGGAACCGCAGAGCACGGAATGCTCCATGATATGCGGGACACCGGTCGAATCATGCGGCGGTGTACGGAAGCCGATCGCAAATACCTTGTTTTCGTCATCATTTTCCAAAACGACCACCTTCGCGCCCGTTTTAATATGTGTCAAAAGTGTTCCCTTGGAGTTTAAGTCAGGGATCTGCTCTTCTCTCTCTATCCGATATGCTTTTAAATCCTTGATCTGCACGTTTATTCCTCCACTTCTATATAGTCGATCCGGTTGCCGGACAAGCGGATCGCTTCCTCGATCATCGCCGTCTCCACTTCCATTTCTTTGGCCAGTTCCTCGATGCTCACCTTGCGAAGCAGTGTTTCCGAGAGTTCTTTTGCCGCCTCATACACGAGATTGACTTTTTGCGCAATACGGTCATCAATCTCGGATGCGTCCGCATTTTCACCGACCAGTTTTTCCATGGCATCCATGACCGTGCGCGTCAGGAATTCCTCGACTTCCTGTGCGCTCTCGCAAAGATCAAGATTCGCACAGCCCGACAGCAGGGCAACGTTTCCCTCCCCGATCAGGTCATCCGTATGCACACCCTGATTTTCATAAAGCTTTGCGATATCCGTCACGTCCCTAAGATACAGCAGGGGAATGACCGCAAGCGCCTTATTCTTATCGCGGAATACCGCCTCCACACGCTTAAGACGCTCTTCATCGCCAAGTTCTTCCAGGGTATTCAATTCATCAAAATACTGATTTTCATCCATGTCTATAAAATGTGTTTGTGTGTGAACAAATGCTCCTGACAATATTCGTAGTTTCCGTTGCACTTGGAACAGAACCGGAATTCCAGATCTTCCCCGTCTTCTTCCGTGCGTCCGCAGATCGCACACTTATGCTTGGAGATCGCACGCATCTTCGCTGTCTGCTCGGTCTGCTTCCTGT
>JAFYDQ010000136.1 GCA_017544705.1 Lachnospiraceae bacterium
AACCGTCACGGAGAAGCTGCTCAAGGAGCAGGACATCGACGTGATGACTTTGCATACCAATACGATCATGCCCCTGCGTGTTGCGGATGAGCGGGGCATTTATACGATCGGCAATAACCGGGACAACCATGAACTGTTCCCGAATACGTATCTGACAGCCTGTGTTTTCGACTGGGAGCCTTTTTTTGAAGAACGTATCGGGGAATGCAACCGGAACAAGTTCGTCGGAATGCATTACTGGGAAGGCATGCGCACGGGCCTTGTGGTCTTAGCGCCGCTGACGGACCTTGTGCTTCCGGAAACGGAAGCGATCGTCAAGAACGAGACCAGCCGGATCATGACCGGAAAATATGACGTTTTCTTCGGACCGGTCACGGATACGGACGGTTTTATGCGCGTCAGACGCGGTGAAAACCTGCCGGATACGGAACTTTTGCAGCACATGAACTGGTACGTTGAAGGGGTGGACGTGGAATGAGCGCGGAACGGGTGAAATTCAAAATGAGCCGCGGCATGTTCCGTCTCATGATCACGTTGTCGGTCATGCTGTTAATGCTGCTTGCAATCGGCCTGTTTTTGTACCTTCGTGTTAACAGGCTGTTAAACGTATACATGGAAGAGCAGGGGAAAAAGCAGGCGGAGACGATCTCCGAGGTAACCTCCCGCCAGTTTGAGGGCGAACTCAAGGCACTGTCCACTGTGGCCAGCGAGTTTACCAAGGTCGAGGAAGTCAGCGTGGACGCGCTGCGCGCGATGCAGGAATCCGATCATGAGAGCCGGATCGGTGTACAGCGTGTGGATGGCAACCCGTACTACGGCGTCCCCTACGGGGCTGAGACGTTTGCCTGTATCGAGGATGCCATTCATGGAGAACAGGCGATATCTTATGTACAGGGAAAAGGCCTGATGTTCTGCGTTCCTGCGTTCCGCGACAGAAACGTAGCATACGTTATTTATCGGATCTACCCGGAATCACAGCTCTATTCGCATTTCGGTGTTGCCAGTTACAGCGGCATGGGGCGCGTGATGATCATGGACCGGGACGGCCATGTGGTCATTCCGACAAGACCCGAATCCACTGCAGAAAAAATGCTCTTTGATGACGACAATGTGGAGGGCGGTTTCCAGGAACTGATGCAGGAACTGTTCACCACGGGTAGTGCGGCGACTTTCCGTTCCACAGAGGAAGACGAAGTGCTGCTGTTTGCAGCCGAGATCGAATCCAGTGAGTTCTATCTGAAAGGATATGTGCCAAGGGACGTCGTGCAGGAAGGTGTAAAGTACGTGGAGATGCTGGTTCTCCTGGTCTTTGGGGTCCTTGCGGGACTGGTCTTCCTTGGCGGATTCCTCTTATCAAGGCTGGAGATCAGGGCACAGGAGAGTGAACATCTTCGTGCCGCATCACTCGTTGCCGAAAAATCCAACGCCGCCAAAAGCGATTTCCTCGCAAATATGTCGCATGAGATCCGTACGCCGATCAATGCGATGCTCGGCATGAATGAGATGATCCTTCGGGAGAGCGGCGACGAACGGGTCAGGACGTATGCCGGCAACATTGACAGTGCGGGTAAGAACCTGCTCTCCATCATCAACGATATTCTTGATTTTTCCAAGATCGAAGCAGGAAAGATGGAGATCACGGATGCGCCTTACCAGCTTTCGACCTTGTTAATCGATGTCAGCAACATGATCATGTTCCGTGCGCAGTCCAAGAACCTGCAGTTCTTTGTGGATGTGGATGAAACACTTCCGGACGGGTTATACGGGGATGAGGTGCGTATCCGCCAGGTGCTCGTGAACGTGCTGACAAACGCTGTGAAATATACGAATGAAGGCAGTGTGAAGCTCAGCGTTTCCGGCATGCTGTATGAGACGGAAACGGAAGATCAGATCCATCTGCTCTTTACGATAGAAGATACCGGGATCGGGATCAAAGAAGACGATATCAAGAAGCTGTTCAACAAGTTTGAACGGGTAGACTTATCACAGAATAAAACCGTTGAGGGAACGGGCTTAGGGCTTGCGATCACGCAGAGCATCTTAAGCCTGATGGGCGGCGAGATCTCCGTGGAGAGTGAGTACGGGAAGGGTTCGACTTTTACGATCATCCTCCCGCAGAATATTGTGTCAAACGAAACGGTCGGCAATTTCCATGCCAGATTCAAGAACGGCAGAAAAGAACTGCAAAGCTATCGCGAATCCTTCAGGGCACCGGATGCAGACATTCTTGTCGTGGATGATACGGCCATCAATCTGACCGTGATCGAAGGGCTCTTAAAGCAGACGGAGATCCGGATCGATACGGCACTCAGCGGCGAGGAAGCGCTGAAATACACCTTGAAGAAGTCATACGATCTGGTATTAATGGACCAGCGCATGCCGAAGATGGACGGTATGGAAGCCCTGCAGCACATCCGGGAACAGGAGGGCGGACAAAACAGGGAAACGCCCGTGATCGCGCTGACGGCCGATGCCGTACAGGGCGCAAAGAGCAGATATCTGCAGGCGGGATTTGCCGATTATCTCTCCAAGCCGGTTGACGGGAATACGCTGGAAGCGATGATCATGAAGTACCTGCCGGAGGAAAAGGTGATCCGGACACAGTTCAATACCGGCAGCGACGGGCAGCTTCTTACGGTCTATGAAAAATCCCCCGGCCTGTCCTATGCGGATGCCATCCAGTACCTTGGGACGGATGAACTCTTAAAGATCACGCTCGGACAGTTCTATCTGGATATTAACGAGAACGCGGATGCGATCGAATCCTATGTCAAAAATGCGGATTACGAGAATTACACGATCAAGGTGCATGCCTTAAAGAGCAGCGCCAGACTGATCGGTGCCAATGCGCTTTCGGCGGATGCGAAGCAGCTTGAGGATGCCGGAAACCGTATCACGGAAGACATTAAGAACGGAAAGAACGTGGATGCGCAGGCACAGATGCTGCATGTGAAGACGCAGAAGCTGCTTGCGGATTACCGTGCCTATACGGAGGTGTTAAAGCCCTACTTCCAAAATGAAGCGGAGAACGAAGTAACGGAGTATTATCCGGAGATCAGCAGGGATGAACTGAACGAAATGTATGCCGCCATTTCGGAATTCACGGAGACGTTTGATATCGACAGCATTGACAGTCTCATGCAGCAGTTAAATGAGTACAGCATTCCCGGCGACGAACAGCAGCGGATCAATGCGCTAAAATCTGCGGTCCGCAATTCCGACTGGGAGAAGATGGCAGAAATTGTATCAAGCCGTGTATAAAAATAGTGTTGAGCAAACTGTTATCATGTGATATACAAAAATAGAAGAAAGAAACGGAGAATCATTATGCAGACAAAAAACATCATGATCGTCGGCGTAGGCGGTCAGGGAACACTGCTTACCAGCAGGATTTTGGGAGGGATCATGCGGCAGGCAGGCTATGAAGTCAAAATGTCGGAGGTACACGGTATGGCGCAGCGCGGCGGTTCCGTCGTGACGTTTGTGCGCTATGGCGATGCGGTAAGCGAGCCGATCGTGGAAGAAGGCTGTGCGGATGTTCTGATCGCTTTTGAGCGTCTCGAAGCACTTCGCTATGCACATTTCCTGAAAAAGGACGGGGTATTGATCGTAAACGACCAGCGGATCGACCCGATGCCCGTTGTGATGGGCGTTGCAGAATACCCGGAAGGCATTATTGAGGAGCTGCAGAAAAAGTACAAAGTCATTGCGATCGATGCGATGAGCGAAGCCAAAAAGCTGGGAAATCCCAAGGTGTTTAATGTGATCGTTTTGGGGGTCGCTGCAAGACACATGGATTTTTCTAAAGAGGAGTGGATGCAGGTGATCGAGACAACGGTGAAGCCGCAGTTTGTTGACATCAACAAACAGGCATTTACCGTCGGCTATGCATCGTAAACAGAGGACGAGGAGAATATTATGATCTGGAATGAAGCAAAGGAGTGCATGAGCAGAGATGAGATGACCCATCTGCAGAGTGCAAGACTCATCAAACTGGTAGACCGGGTCTACCACAACGTGGAGTACTACCGGAAAAAGATGCAGGAAGTGGGCTTAGAGCCCGGCGATATCAAAGGGATCGAGGATCTCACAAAGCTTCCCTATACGACAAAAGATGATCTGCGCGAGACCTATCCGTTCGGCTTATTTGCGGTACCGCGCTCACAGATCGTCCGCGTGCATGCCAGCAGCGGAACGACCGGAAAGGCAACGGTTGTCGGCTATACCAGAAGAGATATCGACATGTGGGCCGAATGTGTGGCCCGCTCCATGACGATGGCGGATATCGGCAAGGATGACACGATCCAGATCGCATACGGTTACGGTCTGTTTACCGGCGGTCTCGGTGCGCATTACGGTGCCGAAAATCTCGGCGCGACGGTCGTACCGATGTCGACCGGAAATACGAAAAAACTGATCACGATGATGGAGGATTTCGGTGTCACGGCAATCGCCTGCACGCCTTCCTATCTGCTGCATGTGGCAGAGACACTGGAGGCGGAAGGCATGCTTGGCAGGATCAAGCTGCGCAGGGCCGTCTGCGGTGCGGAACCCTGGACGGAGAACATGCGCAAGCTGATCGAAGACTGGCTCCACATCAAGGCACATGATATCTACGGGCTTTCCGAGGTCATGGGTCCGGGTGTTGCCTGTGACTGTGCATTCCACAGCGGCCTGCACGTTCACGAGGATCACTTCCTGCCGGAGATCATCTCGCCGGCCACACTGGAACCGGTTGCGGACGGGGAAACCGGCGAACTTGTCTTCACGACTTTGACGAAGGAAGGCATTCCGCTCATCCGTTACCGCACAAAGGACTTAACCAGCATCACCAGGGAGAAATGCGAATGCGGCAGAACGAGCGCAAGGATCTCCAGATTCAAGGGCAGAAGCGATGACATGCTGATCATCCGCGGTGTCAATGTCTTCCCGTCGCAGGTGGAAGCGGCCCTTCTGGAGGTGGATGAGACCACACCGAATTACATGATGATCGTTGACCGCGTGAACCATCAGGATACCCTGGAAGTACAGGTGGAAGTGGAAGAACGGTTCTTTGATGATGATATGAGAGGCCTAGATGCACTGTCTAAGAAGATCCAGCTTGTCTTAAAGCAGGCACTCGGCCTTGCAGTAAAAGTCACACTCGTCGAGCCGCATACGCTGGAGCGTTTTGAGGGCAAGGCGAAGCATGTGATCGACAAGAGAGTGTTGGATTGATAATACGCAAGGAGGTGCGCAAATGGTAAAACAGGTTACGATTTTTCTTGCAAATATCGAGGGCAGGATCGAAAAAGTCACGGAAGTTTTAAAGGCCAACCGGATCAACATTTCTTCGTTAAGCCTTGCGGAATCCGTTGATTTCGGACTACTGCGGCTCATTGTTTCCGATCCCGAGGCGGCGATCAAATGCTTAAAGGATGCGGGACTTTCCGCGAAGCTTTCCAGCGTCACGGCCGTTAAGATCTCAAATGCACCGGGTTCGCTGCATGACCTGCTGACGGCATTGAAGGAATTCAACATCGAGTACATGTATGTGCTCTCTACCTCCGATTCCGCATCGATGATCATGAAGATCCGGGATTACGAGGCGGCGGAGAAGGTCCTGACCGAAAAAGGATTTGCTGTATTAAAGCCGGAAGAGGTGTATTTATAGGGCTTAGACGATACATCAGAAAAGAAAGCATCGGAATTGACAAAATCTGTCAGCTCCGATGCTTTTTTTGTCGCTGTGTGCTATACTGTAATTTAAGGGTATTATGCCCATTTCGACTGAAGTGTGGTGAGCGACTTGCGGGAAATTGTTGACAAACTGATCAACGGGTTTTTCGAGTATGACTGCGGAAAACTTAACTTTAGTGTACCCAAAATCGAAGCCACGATCCCGCCCGGGGAGCTCTACGAAGGGAAATTTACCTTAAAGAGTGCGACAGAAACCATTGTCAGCGGTCACGTTTACACATCCAGCATGCGTCTCGTATGCAGAACCGATTCTTTTGAAGATGTTGAAAAAGAGATCATTTTCGTTTTCGATCCGACAGGCCTGGAAGCCGGCGATGTGATCAAAGGGGATATTCAGATCGTCTCCAGTGCCGGAGAATACTACATTCCGTTCGTATTTTCGATCGTCAATTCCACGATCGAAAGCTCACTCGGCAGCGTCCGCAACCTGTTCCACTTTACAAACCAGGCGCAGTTAAACTGGGATGAGGCAGTAAAACTGTTCTATTCGCCAAGGTTCTTACAGATCTTTGACGGGAATGACCGGATGCATCTGGATAAATACCTCGGTTTCTTAAATGCGCCGCACTCTGAGCAGAGTGTGGATGCATTTTTGGTCGCGATCAATAAAAAGCAGCCCATGCAGTTTTCCCTGGACCGCTCCGTCTATGAATTCCGCGATGTCATCGAAGAGATCCGCTGTGAAGTGACCGTACACAAATCAACCTGGGGTTACGTGCACATGACCCTTTCCACGGATTCCGATTTTATCCGGCTGGAACAGGAAAATGTAAGTGATCATGATTTTCTCGGAAACGATTACCGGCTGGTATTTTACTTAAGTGACGCAAAGCTCCATGAAGGCAATAACTACGGGCGGATCATGCTGCACGGCGGCGTGAAGGACCAGACGCTTACGATCGTTGCCAGCAGAAGAAAGCATGCCTCCACCGGCAGATCCAAGCGTCGGGAATGGAAGCAGCTGATCGCAAAGCTCATGCGCAAGTACCTGTCGTTCCGCTTAAAGCAGATCAATGTCTCCACCTGGACCAGGGAATCCATGAAGATCGTGGAGCGCCTGAATTCCGTGGATGATAAGAACCCCTTGTCCAGACTGTTCCAGGCACAGCTCCTGCTCGTGGAAGAACGCTACAACGAGGCCAACTGGATCTTAGAGCATGTGGCCAATGAGATGAACATCCATACAACGGACCCCGAGGTCTATTGTTATTATCTGTATCTGACCACGCTGTACCGGCGGGAAGAAGATTATGTTAACCAAATCAATGCACAGATCAGTTCAATCTATGAGCAGAACCCGCGCAATTATCTGATCCTCTGGACGTTGCTGTTTATTGATGAACACATGTCTCAGAGCGATTCGGCAAAGCTTTCTGCGATCGAGCGGCAGTTTGAGGAAGACTGCATTTCCCCGATCCTGTACATGGAAGCATATTCGTGTTATGTAAACAACCCGGCTCTGCTGACAAAGCTTACGGATTTCGAACTGCAGGTGCTGTGGCTGCCGATCAGAAACCGGCGGCTTGATAAAGAGGTCATGGGACAGCTGACCTATCAGGCAGCCAAACAGCGGGGGCTGACCCCGCAGCTTGCAAAGGTGCTCTTTGGCGCTTATGAGATTTTCCCGGATCCGGAGATGGCGGGCGTGATCTGCACGCTTCTCATTAAGGATGATAAGCGGGATATGAAGTATTTCCCCTGGTATGCAAAGGGCGTTGAAACGGACCAGCGCATTACGAAGCTGTTTGAATATTTCATGTATTCCTGTCCGGAGGATTATCAGGAAGCCCTGCCCAAACAGGTTTTCATGTACTTCGGGTTCCAAAACGAGCTCGGCAGTGAATACAAGGCGAAGCTCTATGCCAACCTGATCGCACACAAGCAGGAACTGCCGGAACTGTACGAATCTTATCGTGAGCAGATGACAGTCTTTGCTGTGGAGATGATCGGGCAGGAGCGGATCAGTACAAACATTGCCGCAGTTTATCAGGATGTGCTTTTTGCGCAGAATATGCGTCCGGACATGGCGGAACACTTGTCAAAAGTGATCTTTGCGCAGGAACTGCTAGTTCCGGAGCCGGATATGAAGAAAGTGATCGTGCTCCAGGAGCAGTTTGAGGGCGAGCAGTCCTACAAGATCGAAGACGGCAGGGCCTATCCCTACATCTACAATGACGAGTGTACGATCTTCCTGGAAAATGAAGCGGGGGAGCGGAAACTGATCGATAACGGCAGGCTGAAGAAACTCATGAACGAGACACTCTACATCCCGCTGATCAAAGACTACGTAAACAAAAATCTGTTCTTTACCTCTTACCTTGTCGAGGGTAAGCGCCACTATGTTACGGTGGATGAGAGCAATGCCGAGAAGTGCCGCGAACTCGTGGATTCGGATATGGTCCGGGAGGCTTACAAGCGGGAGATCCGCCTGAATCTGATGCATTTTTACTATGATAACGATCAGGGATCGACTCTGGATTCGTTCCTTGAGGGCCTCGACGCAAGGGTACTTGATGCAAAGGACCGCGCGGAGCTCATTAATTTCTATGTGCGCCGCAGCATGTACGAAGAGGCTTATGAACTCATGTGCATCTACGGGACGGATGAGATCGGCGCGAAGACCTGCGTTAAGATCTGCGCGAGAATGGTGGAACAGAAAGACCGCCTGCCGGATCCGATGCTCGTCAAGATGTGCTATTTTGCCTTCAAGCAAGGCAAATACGATTCGGAGACGCTGCAGTATCTGGTCGATAATTTCGACGGGCTGACGAAAGAACTTCGTGACCTTTGGAAGGCAGCAGGGCAGTTCGATCTGGACTGCTATATGCTGACGGAAAAGCTGATCATCCAGATGCTCTATACGAGAACGACGGTCGGGGAGAAGGAGCAGATCTTCGAGCATTACCTGAATCTCGGTGCGTCCACAAGAGTCGAGCTTGCGTACCTGTCGTATTCGGCATTTGATTATTTTGCCAAGGAGCGTCTGACGGATGATTCCGTATTCGAGCATCTGGTCGATAATTACCGGCTCGGGGAGAAGTTAAACGACGCCTGCAAACTGGCGCTTCTGAAATATTATGCGGAAGAGAAAAAGGAGTATTCCGAGCGCATTAAAGATATGCTGCGGCTCTTCTTAAAAGAATACATGCACCGGAATATGTATTTTAAATTTTTCAGTTCCTATATTACTCTGATGCCGGAGTTGTCCACGTTCGAGGATAAGGCGATCATCGAATACCGCACGAATCCCGGCAACCGGGTTGTGATCCACTATATCCTGGAGGAACCCGATTCCGAAGAAGATACCTACCGGACGGAAGAGATGCGCAATATGTACGGCGGCGTGTTCTCCAAAGAGTTCGTTCTTTTCTTCGGGGAGAACCTGCAGTACTACATTACGGAAGAAAAGGGCGGCAGGGAACAGCTGACGGTTTCCGATTCGGTCAGCATTCAGGAATCGGCCGCCATTGAGAGCGAGTCCAGATACAGTCTCTTAAACGACATGGTGGTCAGCAAGACGCTGCAGGATGATGAGACACTGTTGAAACTGATGGAGGAATATGTCGAGGCAGACTGCTTCACCACGCAGCTGTTTACGATGCTGTGATTTTTATATAACAGATTAAGGAAAA
The DNA here is from genome assembly GCA_017544705.1 of Lachnospiraceae bacterium. GTDB lineage: Bacteria > Bacillota > Clostridia > Lachnospirales > Lachnospiraceae > UBA2868. Next base: position 9,372 of record JAFYDQ010000136.1, read on the forward strand.
ATCATGATCACTCTGAAGGATGATCGGAAACATGCGTTTGTGATCGGCTATGATCTCAACGACCAGGTTTCACAGATTAGCTACTACGAACTGAATACGAGTGTGCCGGAAACGCTTGCGGACGAGGAAGAGGAAAAAAAACTCGGCATCCCGACCGTGCTCGCAAAGCGTAAGAACGTCAGCCAGTGGTACTACGGCAAAGAAGCGGAAAAGGTGGTATCGCGCGGTGAGGGAACGCTTGTCGGAAAGCTTTTAAGCTTTGCAAGGGCCGGTGCCAAGATCGAGCTGGAAGGGGAAGCCTATGACTGCGTGGAACTGCTGATCCTCTTTGTGCGACGTACCTTAAACCAGCTGTCCATGATCACGGGACCCGACCAGGTGGAGGCCATGATTTTTACGGTGGATTCGCTGGAAGGGCGGACGATCGATGTGCTGAATGCGATCGCCGACCAGCTGCCGATCGCCAGGGAGAAGATCTTCTTCCAGACCTATGAGGAGAGCA
>JAFYDQ010000137.1 GCA_017544705.1 Lachnospiraceae bacterium
GAACGGTGTTTTCTCACTCTGCGGTGCGGTCTCCGGCAATCCGCCGAAGAGTTCCGATGTGGAGGCCTGGTAGAATCTGCAGTTCACACCGCTTTTCTTGATGGCATCCAACAGGCGCAGCGTTCCGATCCCGGTGGTTTCGGCCGTATATTCCGGCACCTCGAAGGAAACGGCAACGTGAGACTGTGCGGCAAGGTTATAGATCTCTGTCGGCTGGATCTGCTCGATCAGACGGTTCAGATTGCTGGAATCGGTCAGATCGCCATGGTGCAGGAACATCGTCTTGTCACGGATTTCTCTATTGTAATACAAATGATCGATGCGATCGGTACTGATCGTGCTGTGTCTGCGGATGATGCCATGTACTTCATAGCCTTTTTCCAAAAGCAGATCGGCAAGATAGGAACCGTCCTGTCCGGTAATACCGGTGATCAATGCAACGTTTTTCATACTTGTTCTCCTTTTTTGTATCTTAGATGTAGGATCATATCCGTATACCACTCTATCATACCACATTCCCTCATGGTAAAAAACACTAAATATATATAACCGTGATTTGATCTATGCTATAATATGAGCGGAGCAAAAGACCATGCGGGAAATAGCAGTTTATTTTTTGGACATATATGAAAGGTATTGCGGCAGGGGGAAACTGTTTCCCCTGTTTCTGGCAAGCCTGATCATCCTGATCCTGATCGGAACCGGATCGGGACGAAAAACCTATCCGTTTCTCTATATCCTGTCTGTACTGACGGCAATCGCTCACGCATTCACAAGTGTGGCAAAACGTATCTCATCCAAAAGCGGAAAATGGCTTGCGGCGCTGCTGATCGGCGTGACACTGGTCCTGTCCGGATCATCCGTCTGGTCTGCCGCGCATCTGGAAACGCCTGAAAAACGTCATGAAAGGGAAGAGGATTACCGGGAGATCTTTGAAACGATCCTGCAAAAGGATGCGCATGCCAAAGTGATCGCTTCTCCTGACATGATGCCCTATTTCGGGGCTTACAGTGCGAATTTTGATCTGCTCTATTCCCTTCCCGCACCGGGAGAGACCGATCTGCTGCCGGAGGAGGAACACCTGCTCTATGATACTTTTTCCGACAAACACCCGGATTTTACGACGGTAAAACGGATCTGCAGGGAAGAGGAACCGTTCTTTGCGGTCGTGGATAAGGAAAGTATGTGGCCGGAAAATATCTACGGGAGCGGGTTTGATCTGATGACCACGATCGGTCACTACGATATCTATATCTGTCCGGGAGGTGCCTATGAGTAAACGAACCGGACGGATCCTGTGGGTGCTGTGCATCCTGCTCGTTGCCGCACAGACGGTTATTGCCGCATTTTATACGATCCCGCATCCCGTGGCCCTGCGTTACCTGCAGGATGCGGTGAAGACTTTTGAGACGGGACAGTTTCAGTTCGCATCGCCCGTTATGAGTATCTGGGGGCTGCTCTGCCGTCTGTTTCATGCCGTACCCATGACGTTTGCGCTGAAGATCCTGCCTTTTGTGATCATTCCCGCATGCTACGGGGCATATGCATTTGCGGTATGTATGATCCCGGATGGTGAAAAAACGGCTCCGGTGACGCTGCTGCTCATCGCCGTATTGCAGATATTCGGATACCAGTCGGAAGCATTCGTACCCTTTACGCTGCTGCTCGGATGGTATACGGGCTATGCGCTTCTGGTGCATTTTTTCTTGCCCCTGTTACTGGGCGTCATCTTTGTACGGATCAAAAAGCATCCGCCGCAGACTCCGATTCCGGAAGAATCTGCGGCAGACCTGGAGGATGAAGATATGAAGCATAAATATCTCAATGTCAGAAACCTTGCGATCGTGCTCGTGCTGTTTGTCATTGCCGCAACATGCGCACTGTTCGTTCTGAACCGGAAGATCAATAACCTGCATGGCGCGACGGAGAACCTGCAGCAGGAAATCCGGAAAAAGGGTGATGTTGTGGAATTCCGCGGTGCACTTGGCGATACGTGCAAGGGCTATATCATCGTGGGCAGCGACGGCGGATTAAGCGTGTTCTTCGGCGGAGACGAAGAGGACGGTCCGGCACTGCTGCAGCAACTGGCCGGATACGGCAGAGAAGTGGATACATGGTACCTGAAGGAAGAGGAAGACGGTGCCTATACATATTGTGTGGAACAGGGGATCAGCGTGGATCACGTGATCCGGTTCACGGGGATGGAAGAGGTACAATAATGCAGATCCTGACAATCATGCTGGGTGTGATCGTAAATATTGTCATCTATCTGTCGTTCGGTTCCCTTCTGACAAGGAAAAAAGGCGGGGAGCTGCAGCTTGGCATGTCTCTGGTTGTGGGATTTTTTGCGTACTACAGCCTGTTTTTTGTATGCTGCATTCCGGTCATGAAAATGTTCCGTCCGCTTTCCCTGCTGACATCGATCTGGGTACCCGTTGTAGCCGTGATCGTTCTTGCGGCGTTGCTGCTTCACGGCCGTGCGATCGGGAAGGCGGTTGTACGTGCCGTGGAAGAGATCAGGCGGCATCCGGTACTGACGCTCTTGTTGGTGCTGATCGTGGCCCTGCAGATCGTGATCGTGACGACATCCTACAATTTCACGCTGGACGCCTCCTATTACGTTGCGGGCGTTGCCACCAACGTGGAAACCAATATGATCAATGTTTATGATCCGTTCACGGGCGCCTGGCAGGATCATTTTGAGATGCGCTATTTCTTTGCCACCTATCCCGTTTCTGACGCGGTTGTCTGCCAGCTGACCGGGATTCCCGCCCTGATCCAGACGAAATCCATTATGGCGACGGTTGTGATTTTGCTTACCAACCTGGTCTACTTTATGATCGCTAAGCTGCTGTTTGAAGGCAGAAACAGGGAATCCGTCTGGATGCTTTCGTTCATCTGCCTGATGAATCTTCTGTTCATTACGATCTACACGCCCTCCCTGTTTCTGTTTACAAGAACCTATGAAGGCAAGGCGATCGTCGGGAACCTGTCCGTGATGACGATCCTGTACTTTTTCATTCTTTTGGTCAAAGAGAAAAAGCCGCGTATGTACTGGCTGCTGCTGTTTTTAGTCTGTTTCGGTTCGACAACGGTGTCTTCCACGGCCAACATGCTGATCCCGGCAGAGGTTTCCATGCTGTTTGTGCCGGATATCGTATTTCATAAACGGTTTAAGGAACTGATTCCCTATGCCGTCTGCATTATGCCCGGAATCATTCTGGCGCTTGCATTCATGGCATATGTGAAAGGATATTTTGTATTTTATACCTATCCCGTATGGTAGGGGACGGGTGTTAAGGAAATGATATGAGCGTATTAAACGTGGCGGAAAAAGGCTTGTCATATTTGCGGGCCTGTCTCGATCTTTATTCCGAAAACTGTGCTTTTCTGGTGCTCTTTTTTGTGGCACTGCTCTTTTTGTGTGTCAAAGGGAGCAAAGAAGAAAAGCGGATCTTTCTGCCTTCGGCGATCGTTTTGCTGCTCACCGTATACAACCCCGTAACGCCGGTTCTGCTCATGCGTTTTTTTGACGTGAACAGTGAATACTACCGATTTTTCTGGATCACGCCCGTAGCGATCCTGGTGCCATACGTGGCGGTGCGCCTGATCGTAATGCAGCATTCGACGGCGGCCATGTCGCTGATGGCGCTGGCCCTGATCCTGCTGTTCATTTTGTCCGGTAACTTCCTGTATGCAAACGGATATCAGGCGGCCGAGAACGTATATAAAATGCCGCCGGAGCTGATGGAGGTTTCCGCACTCATTCATGAAGATGCTGACGCGGAATACCCGAAGGCCTTTCTGGAATATGAATACAACATGCAGATGCGCCAGTATGATCCGAAGATCCTGCTGACCGTCGACCGGGAAGAATACCTGTATGCGACTTCCTCCGATTATACCGAGGAGATGCTTGCGGATCCGGATCATCCGCAGTACCGGCTGTTGGGTGCGCTGATCAAATATCAGGAAGTGGATCCGGATGCTTTTCTGGAAGCGCTGGAGATGACGCATACCGAATATGTTGTTTTGAGCAAAGCCAATCCGATGCGCGCGTTTCTGAAACAGACCGGCCTGAAAAAGATCGGGGAAACAAAAGAACGCGAGATATACAAATATGACCTGAAGGAACCCTATACCTTTGAACTGGTCGATTATTCGGTGGTGTACTGATGAGACTGACGATCTTTACTCCTACTTATAACCGGATGGAACTGCTGCAGCGTGCCTACGAAAGTCTTCTGAGGCAGACCTGCAAAGACTTTGTGTGGCTGATCGTGGATGACGGTTCCACGGATGATACGAAACAGGTTGTCAGACGGTGGACGGAAGACGGCCTGATCAGCATCCGCTATGCGTTCTTTGAGAACGGCGGGAAGATGCGTGCGCACAACCGCGGCGTGGAGCTGTGTGATACGGAGTGGTTTCTCTGCCTGGATTCGGACGATTATCTTGTGGATTCGGCCGTTGCGGAGATCTATGCCTGTGCGGAGAAGATCCGGGAAGATCGTGTGGCAGGCATTGTTGCACATAAAGGAAAGAGCGAAAAAGAACCCCTGTATGATACGGACTTTCCCGTTGCAGGGTATTCGACGCTGTTCGGACTGTATCTGAAGGGGTTTTGCGGGGAGACGACACTGGTCTATAAGACGGCACTTCTGAAGGCATTTCCGTTTCCGGAGATCGATGGCGAAAAGTATGTACCCGAGGACTATGTTTATGATAAAATAGACAAAGAGCATGTCCTGTATATCCTGCCGAAGATCCTCACGGTATGCGAACTGGTTCAAAGCGGCTATACGGACTCTCTGAAAAGATTAAAGGAGCAAAATCCCAGAGCCTGGTATCTGTATTACAGACAGCGGGCGCAGATCACACCGGTCTCACTCCTTAAGTGGAAATATCTGGGATACTATATCTGCTATGCGAAGAGATGTCATGAACCGGTTTTTGAAAAGGGTCTGATATCTCCGGTTTTTGTGCTTACGGGTTACCCGTTTGCATGGATACTTAAATTGACGGGAAGGGCTTGACCATTGCGAAGCAAACAGACCAAAAAGCGCATATACGGATTCCTGATGGCGTTTCTGATCGTATGCCTCGAGACGGCTGTCATGACCGGGGTATGGGTTGTCTACTATAACACGGAACTGCCCAAGGCATATTTCTTCTGGGGACATGTTTTTATCGCGGCCGTATATATGGCCCTGCTTTTTATCGCTTCCGCCATGTACGGCGGTCTGAAGATCGGGTCCTACCGGATGATCGAGCTGATGTTTTCGCAATCGATCGCTACGATCGTAACGAATGTCGCATTCTATGCCATCATCTGTCTTCTGGCTTACCATTTTCCGACGCCCGTTCCGCTCATCCTCGCCACCGTCGTGCAGGGGATCCTGATCGGCGTGTGGATCCTGGCGGCAACCTATATTTTCCGGAAACTGTTTCCGCCGCTTGATGTGCTGCTGATCTATGACGGGGAACACAAAGAACTCTTCGTCGAAAAAGTCAAAACCAGACGGCACCAGTTTTCCATTAACGAGTCGATCCGCGCAACGGAATCCTTTGCGGATATCTGTGCGGCCGTCGATGCGCATGCCGCCGTGATGATCTGGGATGTTTCCACGGAGATGCGTAACCGGATCTTTAAATACTGCTACGAACGTTCGGTTGAGATCTATGCGATGCCGAAGATCATGGATATCATTTTGAGAGGCTCACAGCCCCTGCATTTTTTTGATACTCCGCTGCTGCTGACAAAGAGTGAACCGATCGAAGCGGAACAGCTGTTTATCAAACGCACTTTTGATATCCTGTTTTCGCTCATTATGATCATCCTTACCTCACCGCTGATGCTGCTGACCGCCATTGCCGTAAAATGCTATGACGGCGGCCCTGTTTTCTATAAGCAGATCCGTTGCACGAAGGATGATAAGCAGTTTCGGATCGTGAAATTCCGCAGCATGATCGAAGGCGCGGAAAAGGACGGAATGGCAAGGCTTGCCACATCACATGATGCACGGATCACACCGGTCGGCGCCGTGATCCGCAAGATCCGCTTTGATGAGCTTCCGCAGCTTTTCAATGTTCTGGTAGGATCGATGTCCTTTGTCGGACCGCGTCCGGAGCGGCCGGATATCATTGAAAAGTATGCAAAAGACATGCCGGAATTCCGTTACCGGACCAAGGTGAAGGCGGGACTGACCGGCTATGCGCAGGTATACGGAAAGTACAACACCAGACCGCATGACAAACTGAAACTGGATCTTTACTATATCGAGAATTTTTCCGTCTGGCTGGATCTTGCACTGATCATCCAGACGGTAAAGATCATTTTTAAACCGGAAAGCACGGAGGGTGTTGCGGACGGCAACATTACACCGATCGAGAGGGAGAAGGGGAATGAATGAGAAGGTCAGCATTGTGATCCCGGTATACAATGCCTCAAAGTTTATCTCGGATACGATCCTGTCCGTGAAGAGCCAGACTTATACGAACTGGGAACTGATCCTGGTGGATGACGGCTCGACGGATGACGGTCTTTCGATCATGAAAGAACTGGCCGCGGAACTGAACGCTGAAAAGGAGCGCGTATTTATCCTGGAGCTTGGAGGCAATCAGAAGGCGGCAAGAGCCAGGAATGCCGGTGTGCAGAAGGCAGAGGGAAGGTATCTGGCATTTCTGGATGCCGATGACCTCTGGGATCCCGAAAAGCTTGCAAAACAGGTCGCGATGATGCAGGAACTGGACTGCGCATTCAGCTTTACCGGATATGAATTTGCGGATGAAGACGGGATCGGCGTGCAAAAGATCGTGCATGTTCCGGAAAAGATCAACTACCGCAAAGCGGTAAAGAACACAACGATCTTTACCAGCACCGTTATGTTTGATCTTGAGAAGCTGGATAAAACGGACATCGAAATGCCGCTCGTGCCAAGCGAGGATACGGCAACGTGGTGGAAGGTACTGAAAAAGATCCCGTACGCTTACGGGCTTGACGAGGATCTGACACTTTACAGAAGAGGCGGGACAACGCTTTCCAGCAACAAGCTGGAGGCGGTTAAACGGACGTGGAACCTGTACCGGAACGTGGAACATTTCGGCCTGGTCAGAAGCGCATACTGCTTTTGCTGTTATCTGATCCATGCCATCATACGGAGAGTATAAAATGACGCTGCAGGTATTGCTTTCCGCGATGCATCTTGCGGACGAATCCTACCTCGACAGTCTGCATGTAACCTCGGATGCCGTCGTGATCAACCAGTGCGACAGGACGGCACGCAGGGATGTGGAGCGTAGGATCGGAGAAAAAACACAGCATGTGCGTTATATCGAATCGACGCAGCGGGGGCTGAGCAGAAGCCGGAATATGGCGATCCGGAATGCGCAGGCAGATATCTGCATCCTCTGCGACAATGATGTGGAATATGTTGACGGTTATGAAGATATGATCTTATCTGCATTCGGGAAACATCCGGATGCGGACCTGATCGTTTTTTATATTCAAAGACGGGAAAAGCCGGTTCCCAATTATCCTACCGAAAGAAGAATGCGTTATCTTTCGGTCATGAAGATCTTTTCCCCGGAGATCGCTTTTCGCAGAAAGGCCGTGCAGGGGATTCCGTTTCACGAGGAATTCGGTGCCGGAAGCGGGAAGTATCTGATGGGCGAAGAGAATATCTTTCTCTGGGAATGCTTAAAGGCGCATAAAAAGATCTACTACGAGCCGGTCATGATTGCAAAGCTCAGAGAAGAAGCATCCACCTGGTTTCACGGATATGATGAAGCGTTTTTCTTATCGCGCGGTGCGGGCTATGCGGCAATGGACAAAATGTTTTCCCATTTTCTGATCTGGCAGTTTGCCGTACGGAAAATAAAGATCTATCAAAAGGATACGGGCTTTTTCAAGGCGCTCTCCCTGATGTACAAAGGGCGCGCGAGGTACCTGAGGGACAGAAAATGAGAGTGTTTCTCATCGGCGACTACAGGAGCGGGACGGGTCCCGCAAATGTGACGGAACAGTATAAAAATCACATGGAACGGGTTATGGTGCAAAGAATGCGCGCAAAGCCCACGCGCGTTTTGGAACTGCTGCTTAAGATCCCGTTTTGTGATGTCATTCTGTTATCGGGACATTCCAAACAGAATATCCTGAGTATTACGATCGCACATTTCTTTCATAAAAAGGCAGCGTTTCTGATGCATGGCTGTGTGGAACATGAAAATGCGATCAACGGCGTGCCGGATCCGGACATGAACGCCACGGAGAGACAGACACTTGCCGAGGCGGATGCGGTCTATGCCGTTTCAGAACATTTTGCGCGCTGGCTAAAGACCAATTACCCGCAATATGTGGATAAGATCAGTGCCGTCCCAAACGGGATCGACCTGAACGGGAAAGCGGATCCGGATGACGGGATTTTGCGGGAAGCACACCGGGTATTATCCATCGGCGGCGGGATGCCGAGAAAGCAGATCCGCTATATCGCGGAGGCAGTCATGCTTCTTCGGCAGGATCCGGCATTTGCGGATACGGAGCTTGTCGTGATCGGTGATACCGGCCTGGATACGGACGCGATCAATGCGTTTCCCTGTGTAAAGAACCTGGGTCTTGTTCCTTTTGCAAGGTCCATGGAGTTACTGAAGCGTACGGCTTTGTTTGTACAAAACAGCTGTTTTGAAACATTCGGTCTGGCACCTGTTGAAGCGTTGCAGATGGGCGCTTCCCTCCTGCTCAGCAAAGAGGTGGGTGCCCTGGAACTGTTCTCCGGTTTACAGGACGGGGACCTGATCGAAAACACACGGGATCCGGATGAGATCGCGGGAAAGATCAGAAAATTATTGGAGAGCGGTAACCATGACCGGTTGCTGTCTGGCATTGATGCGGAGTCTGTTTCATGGGATCAAAGATGCAAGTTGATGACGCAAAAATTACAGGAACTGATAAACGGATAACGGTTAAGCAGATCGTCAGCGCCCTGATCCTTTCGCTGCTCTTTCTGGGATATGCCCTGACGTTTCTGGTACCGAAATTCTACGGGATGACGGATGCCTATGTGGGCGTTTTCGTGTTTGTGATGCTCCTGCTTTTGCTGGCGGTGAACACGGATCCCGTAGGGCGGCTGAAAAAGAAGGAGAAGGATCTGATCCTGCTGCTGTTACTGCTGCTGATCTCGGGGATCAATATCCTGATCGTACATTCCGGGAAGGGTGCCTTTTTTGTGCTTGCCGATTTCCTGCTGATCCTCTATCTGTCTGATAAGCTGGTCATAGGACGCAGGCAGGTTTTGTGGGCAGCAGGCGCCTATTTTGCACTCCTGTTTATCTGGCTGCTGTTTGTTTACCCGAAGATGTTTGCGGAGTACGGCTTCTACGGATACAACACCAACACGGCAGCGACTTTTACGATCTATACGCTGTTGTGTGCTTTCCTGTTTGTACAGATGTTCATGCAGCGTTTTGAGGCGGCGGGATTTTTTGCGGTGCTTCTGATCGTGCGCGGCGTGCAGCTCTCGCTTTATCACCGTGCCAGAGGCGCCTTTATCATGTTGGGTGTTTTTCTGCTGCTGTATTACATCGTGCCGAAAGCCTGGTGGCTGAAAAAGGCGGTATTCCGGTGTCTGTATCTTCTTGCGACACTCGGTTCCCTGCTGTTTGTGGCGCTGTACACGGTCGCAGGAACATTAGGCGTTAATTACCGGCTGCCGTTTTTCTATAAAGAGATCTTCTCGGGCAGGGAAGAGATCTGGATGGAATTTTTCAGGCTGTTTTTGCAAAAGCCGCTTACCGGGATCGGTACGAACGTGCAGATCAGTTCGTTTTTTGAATTTAACGTACATAATGCAATGTACAACATTTTAGTCGTTTACGGCCTGATCGCTTTTGCGGGAACACTGTGCCTGCTCTATGGCAAGTTCGAGAAGATGCGTGAAAAGGCGCTTTCGGATCGTACCGCCTACTGCGCACTGTGTATCCTGATGGCCGTATTTTTTGAATCGTTCTTTGATGTCGACCTGTTATGGGTCGATTATGCACTGAACCTGCTGTTTATCCTTTTGGTTGTGAATCATGAGCAAAATCAGGTATCTGGCCAATAACATCGCGTTGTTTTCGGTCAGCAACTTTGTATCCAAAGTGCTGGTCTTTCTCTTGGTGCCGTTATATACAAATGTCCTGTCGACAAGGGAGTACGGGATCGCCGACGTGTTTCAGGTGACGCTGCTCCTGCTTGTGCCGGCACTCACGGTCAACATGGGCGAGGGCGCATTGCGCTTTGGGATCGAATACCGGGAAAAGCGCGGATCGATCCTTAGCAGCGGATTGCGCATTACCTTCCTTGCCGCAGGTGCGGTTGCGTTTTTCTGCCTTTTGGGAATGGTGTTTGTTCCGTCCGAGATCCGCTGGTACCTCTTCCTGTTTATCTTTTTGTTTTTCACAAACGCGATGTATGAATTTCTGATCCTGTATTTTCAGGGCAGTGAGCTGGTGCCGGTGGTGGTTGTCGGCAGTATCTTCTCCACACTGACGATGATCCTCTGCAACCTGCTGTTCCTGCTGGTCTTTAAGATCGGATTAAACGGCTATCTGTTTTCGCAGATGATCGCCTTCGGGGCTGCGGCTCTGCTCATGCTCCTTCTCGGGCTGTCCAAACAGAGACAGGCGGATGATTTTGAAATCCGGCGGGATAAGGATACGGAACGGACCATGCTCTCGTACGGGAAACCGCTGATCCTTTATTCCACGGGAAGCTGGATCAACAATGCCGCAGACCGGTATCTGGTGCTTTTCCTGTGTGGCGCTTCCGTGAACGGATTATACGGTGTGGCCTATAAGATCCCGGCGATCCTGATGGTGTTCCAGCGGATCTTCGCACAGGCCTGGCAGATGTCGGCAACAAAGAGTTATCAGGATGAAAAGAGTGCCGAATTCTTTTCGCTCATGTATACGTGCTATCACACCTTTATGGTGATCGGCTGTGCGCTTTTGATCCTCATCCTGCGCCCGCTGGCGGCATTGATGTTCCTGAAGGATTTTCATGAGGCATGGATGTTTGTGCCCCCGCTCCTGATCTCCGTGATCTTCGGGGCACTGACGGGATTTTTGGGATCGATCTGCCTGGCGCATAAGGACTCAAAATCCATGGGGATCGCAACAGGGTGCGGAGCAGCGCTCAACGTGATCTTAAACCTGCTCCTGATCCCGAAAATGGGTGCGATGGGTGCGGCGATCGCAACGGCCGTATCCTATTTCACGATGTACTTTGCGGCACTTCTGATCACACGGAAATATGTGAAGATCCGTGCGCGTTTTGTCAGGGATTACGCGGCATATGCGCTGCTTGCCGCAGAAGCCGTCCTGCTGATCACGCTTCGGGAAGGCCTGCTTTGTTACCTGCTGCTTGCGCTGATCGTGACGATCTTATTTTTCCTGCATATTGAGGAAGTGCAAACAATCTTTAAGAAATTCCTTTCGGTATTGCCCATAGGGCGGAAACCGGAAAATAACACATAAACGGAACAAAATATGATCTCTGAAAAAAGAAAAAATGCGGCCGCGATCCTGCTTTTGTTAAGCATCGTGATCATGACCGCCGCAGAATGGAATTTTTATACCTGGTATGAAGCCGTCACGCCATACGGAACGCTGTTTGCATCCGTTATGCTCATGGCGTGCTTTTTCTGTCTGACCAATGTCAGGGACGCGTTGCATGACCCTGTTTTCTGGCTGATGGCTGTCACGGATGCGATCGCCCTGTTAAATCTGTTTCTGATCCGGTCGCATTTCGGCGCGATCCTAACGATCGCGGACTTTATGCTGATCTGTTATCTGAGTAATAAACTGGTGATTCCGAAGAAATTATTCGTATGGTCACTGGTGCTTGTTGCCTTTTTCTTTTTCTACTGGACGATCGATGTCAAAGGCTATTTTAAGGGCTATAACACCAATTACGGGGGCCTGATCCTGATCAGCGGGTTCTGTTTCCTGATGATCCTCGTGGAGTATATCAGGGGCAGATTAAGGGAGCGGGATGATAAAAAAGGGAAGATCCTGCTGTGGGTCCTGCTTGCCTGCCAGCTGTTCTTTTTTGCGCTCGGCTACAATATCATCGCATGGTACAGGAGCCGCTGCGCCCTTGTCGGCTGGGTTGTTGCAACCGTGATGATCCTGCTTCCGAAGAAGATCTGGAAAAGCCGGGTGTTCTATGCTCTGGCATGCTTTTTCCTGACATTCGGGGCCGTTCTGGTGTCAGCCGTTTACGTGTGGCTGCAGAAGATGAAGGATGTGTTTGAAATCCAGATCTTCTACAAGGACATTCTGTCCGGAAGAGAAGAACTGTGGGGAGAACTGTGGAGCGCTTATCTGAAGCATCCCATTACGGGGATCGGAAGCGCTTATGAAATGAAACTCAGCTATATGCGCGGTGCGTTCGAGGTGCATAACGGCTTGCTGGACCTGCTGTTCGTACACGGCCTTCCGGTCTTTATCGCGGCGTGCGTATTTCTGTTTTTCCGTCTGCTGTCGCTTCGGGAATGCGTGGCGGGTGACAAGATCGGAAAATATATCTTTGCGGCAATGGCAGCGATCCTTTGCACGTCGTTCTTTGAGAACTTCGTGATCGTTCCGCCGTTTTCGCTGATCTTTTTGCTCCTTTTTGCCCTGATGAACACGCGCATCTCATATCTTTCCGACGATGTACGCGGGACTAGGCGGGAAGGCGAAAATTTGGTATAATAGATTGATTAAGGTTTTATGAATAAGATTTGCATTCGGCGCATAGTGCTTTCGTCGAATTCATAGATTCATCGGAGTATCATGAAAGATAAATGGATGCAAAATAAACAGATCACGATCCGCAGGATTGTCCTGATCATATATGATGCGGTGGCGGTGGCACTGGCGACGTATCTCGGGCTGATCGCCCGCTTTGATTTCAGGCCGGGCGACATTGCGGATCCGCGGTTTACGGAGACTGCATGGAACTATCTCCCCATCAGCATCGCGCTGACGATCGTGATCTTCTGGATCTTTAAAATGTACCAGAGCCTGTGGGAGTTCGCGGGAACGCACGAAGTGGTCAATATGGGGATTGCCTGCTTTGTATCCGCCTTTTCCCAAATGCTCATCGTACATGTCATCTTAGGGTGGAGTTACCCCAGAAGTTCTTATGTATTTTACGGTGGCTTTCTGCTCGTGCTGGTGGCGATCAGCAGGTTCTTCTACAGAGCCCTGCGTGCGTTTGTGGAAAAGCGAACCGCGGGAGCGCAGGCAGTCAACGTCATGGTCATCGGTGCCGGGGAAGCGGGCAATTCCCTGATCCGCGAAATGCGTACTTCCAGCTATATCCAGAAGAACGCCCTGTGCGTGATCGATGATGACCGCAGCAAGACCGGCAGTTATATCCATGGTGTGAAGGTTGTCGGTACCAGGGAGACGATCCTGGAAAATGTCGCCAAATATCATATCGACGAGATCATCATCGCGATGCCTTCCGCACCGAAGGCAACCGTCCGTGAGATCCTGGAAATCTGTAAGCAGACCAAATGCGAACTGAAGACACTGCCGGGCATCTATCAGCTGGTAAACGGCGAGGTCAATGTATCCCAGTTACGGAAAGTGGATGTTGCGGACCTTCTTGGCAGGGAACAGATCCGGGTCGATCTGGATTCCATCATGGGTTATGTGCAGAATAAAGTGGTGCTGGTTACGGGCGGAGGCGGTTCGATCGGATCGGAGCTCTGCAGACAGCTGGCATCCAATCATCCGAAAATGCTGATCATTTTCGACATTTACGAGAACGGCGCCTATGACATCCAGCAGGAATTGCGCAGGTCCCATCCGGAATTGAAACTGGAGGTTCTGATCGGTTCCGTCAGAAACGGCAGACGTGTCAACCGGATCTTTGAAACCTATCATCCCGATATCATTTATCATGCGGCTGCGCACAAACACGTGCCGCTCATGGAAGACAGCCCGAACGAGGCGATCAAGAACAATGTCCTCGGCACCTGGAAGGTTGCCGAAGCTGCCGTAACCTACGGGGCAGAGAAATTTGTCATGATCTCCACGGATAAAGCGGTGAACCCTACGAACATCATGGGGGCCAGCAAGCGGATCTGTGAAATGATCGTGCAGGCTTACAACGGAAGAGGCAATACGGATTTCGTGGCAGTGCGTTTCGGAAACGTGCTGGGCAGTAACGGCAGCGTGATCCCGCTGTTCAAGAAACAGATCGCGGAGGGCGGTCCGGTCACGGTCACACACCCGAACATCATCCGGTACTTTATGACGATCCCCGAAGCGGTATCGCTGGTCCTGCAGGCAGGTGCCTATGCCAAAGGCGGAGAGATCTTCGTCCTGGAAATGGGAGAACCCGTCAGGATCCTGGATCTTGCCATGAACCTGATCCGCTTATCCGGATATGTGCCGGGAGAAGATATCCAGATCAAATTCACCGGTCTGCGCCCGGGTGAAAAACTCTATGAGGAGATGCTCATGGAGGAGGAAGGGATGCAGGAGACCGCCAACAAGCTGATCCATATCGGCCGGCCGATTGAATTTGATGAAGAGGAATTCTTTGAACAGCTGAACGAACTGAAGGAAGAAGCATATGATGAGGCGGATGCGGAAGCGATCCGCACCTGGGTGAAAAAACTGGTACCGACCTACCGCCTGAAGACGGAAGAGAAGCATCCGATCGTGGATTCCGCAGTACATATCAACGACTAAACAAAACGGAGAGAAGAAGGACATCATGAGAGACAGGATTTATTTATCTTCCCCGACCATGCATGGGGAAGAATTGCAATACATCCACGAGGCATTTGATACCAACTGGGTCGCACCGCTTGGCCCGAACGTGGACGCATTTGAAAAGGAATTTGCGGCATACCTCGGAGAGGGTGTCCATACGGCGGCACTTTCCGCGGGAAGCGCGGCGATCCATCTGGCCATGATCTTAAACGGTGTCGGCAGGGACGATATCGTGTTCGGATCGGACTTAACATTTGCCGCGACCGTAAACCCGATCACCTATCTGGGTGCAAAGCCTGTATTTATCGACAGCGAACGGGAAAGCTGGAACATGGACCCGGAAGCACTTAAAAAAGCCTTTACGCTTTATCCCAATGTCAAGGCGGTGATCTATGCCAATCTCTACGGCACGCCGGCAAAGCTTGATGAGATCAGTGCGATCTGCAGGGAGCATCAGGTTCCGTTCATCGAAGATGCGGCGGAATCCCTTGGCGCGACGTTGCACGGAAAGCAGACGGGTCTGTTCGGTGATATCGGGATCTATTCCTTTAACGGCAATAAGATCATTACCACCTCGGGTGGCGGCATGCTGGCCAGCAAAGACGAGGCAATCACGAAAAAGGCAACCTTCCTTGCCACACAGGCCAGGGAAAAAGCCAGACATTACGAACATAAGGAGATCGGATTCAACTACCGCATGAGTAATGTGGTGGCCGGGATCGGCAGGGGACAGCTCCTGCACCTTGACGAACATATCGCGGCCAAGAAGAAGATCTATGAACAGTATACGGAAGCTTTTGCGGATATTCCGCAGATTCACATGAACCCGTACTTAAAAGACAGCGAACCCAATTTCTGGTTAAGCTGCATGACGATCGATCCGGACTGCAAGGTGAAACCGCTTGCCATCATGGAGGCGTTTGATGCGGAAAATATCGAATGCAGGCCGATCTGGAAGCCGATGCATATGCAGCCTGTCTATGCGGAAAATGATTTTGTCAAAGTGACGGATGGCATGAGTGTTTCGGAGGAAGTATTCAAAGACGGATTATGCCTGCCCTCCGACATCAAGAATACACCGGAAGATATGGAACGCATCATCGGAATCGTCAGGAGCTTCTTCGCATAATCTATGCCCGTTTTGTGAAACGATTACTGGATATCCTGATCTCGGCAGTCATGATCCTTCTGCTTTGCTGGCTGTATGCGATTGTTGCACTTTTGGTCAGATGGAAACTGGGCAGTCCCGTGATCTTCCATCAGGACCGGCCGGGAAGGGACGGTCGGATCTTTCCGATGTACAAATTCCGTTCCATGTCGGATGCGCGGGACGAGAATGGAAATCTGTTACCGGATGAGGACCGGCTGACATCGTTTGGGAAAAAGCTGCGCGCCAGCAGCCTGGACGAGCTGCCGGAACTGTTCAATATCCTGAAGGGCGATATGAGCCTGATCGGCCCAAGGCCGCTTTTGATCCGTTATCTGCCTTACTATACCAAAGAAGAATTCAGACGGCATGATGTGCGTCCCGGCCTTACGGGACTGGCGCAGGTGAACGGCAGGAATGCTCTGAACTGGGAAGACCGTTTTCGCTATGATCTGATGTACGTCGATCACCTGACGTTTGCGATGGATTTAAAGATCATTTTCATGACTGTCGGCAAAGTCCTCAAGGGATCGGGCTCCCTTTCGGGTGCCGCCCAGACCGTCGCCGACTTCGACGCCTACCGCGAGGATCAACTTCATCAGGGTTTGATCAGTAAGGAAAATCTGCAGTTCAGCGAAACTCGTTCTGAGTATTTGTCACATATTACGTAGTAATGTGTGACGTAACGCGTCAAAGAGCGAACGAGGAATCGGTGTTTCGCTGAATTGAAAGAGTGTCAAAGAGCGAACGAGAAAGCATCGTTTCGCTGAAATACGAAAAGGAAAAACATATGAACAAGATCGCGCTGTTTGAGCACCCGCTCAAATCAACGCCCCTGGTCCCGCTATCAGGGCAATACGGCGACAACCGCATATGGATCAAACGGGATGATCTGATCCCGTTCAGTTTTGGCGGGAATAAGGCCAGAAAAGCTGCCGAGTTCTACAGGACGATCATGGAGAGTGATGCCGATCTTGTCATGACCTACGGAAGCAACTGCAGCAATCACTGCCGGGTGATCGCGAACCTTGCGTTTGCCATGGGATTGCACTGTCATATCATTTCTCCGGATTCGAAGGAAGAGGATTCCTATAACCGGCTGATCACGGAGCAGTTTGGTGCAACCGTGGAAACCTGTCCCGTTGCTGAGGTATCCGCCACCATTGATGCGGCAATGGAGACATTCCGCGCAAAGGGAAACCGGCCGTTTTTCATTATGGGCGGCGGACACGGCATCGAAGGAACACGCGCATACGAGAAAGTATATGAAGAGATCTGTCTGCAACAGCTGGAATACGGCACGAATTTTGATCTCATCTTCCATGCATCGGGAACCGGCTCTACACAGGCGGGGCTTACCGTCGGACATCTGAAATATCTGGCAGCAGGGAAAACGGGGCCGAAAGTCATCGGGATCAGCATTGCAAGGGAAGGAAAGCGCGGCCGGGAAGTGATCCGCGAAGGGATCAAAGAGTATCTTGCAGCAGACTATGAGCGCTTCTACAGGGACCAGGAACTGATCTTTACGGACAGATACCGTCTTGGCGGTTACGGCAATTACAATGAAGAGGTAGAACAGATCATCGGAAAAGTCATGTCCAGAGAAGGCATTCCGATGGATACGACATATGTCGGCAAAGCATTTTGCGGCATGCAGAATTATCTGCGTGAAAAAAAGATCACGGGGAAAAACATTCTGTTCATCCATACGGGCGGTACACCGCTCTATTTTGACCATCTGAAGGGATTATCATGAATATTCTGATCTTAAGCGCGGGTACGCGCAACAAGGTGGTGCAGGCATTTAAGAATGCCCTGCACGGAAAAGGGCGCGTGATCGCCACAGACTGCTCCAATCTCGCACCGGCGATCTATGATGCCGATGCCTATTATATCGTGCCCAGGATCACGGAAGAAGGCTATATCGACAGGATTCTGGATATCTGCGTAAAAGAGCAGATCACGGGGGTCTTCTCCCTGATCGATCCGGAACTGTCGCTGCTTGCAAAAGAGCGGGACCGTTTTCTGCAGATTGGGGCAATGCCGGTCGTATCGGACTATGATCTGGTGGAGAAGTGTTTTGACAAATATCAGTTTTACAAAATGCTTCGCAGGATGAAGGTGCCGACCGGGAAATGCTATACGGATATGTATAAGTTTTTCGACGATCTCGATCAGGCCAGGATCCTGTATCCCGTATTCGTGAAACCGATCACGGGCAGTGCCAGCATCAATATCAATGACGTAAAGAGCGATGACGAGATCGCGGTTCTTTTTGCCAGATATGATGACCTGCTGATCCAGGAATACATGGACGGCCAGGAATACGGAGCCGATGTGTATCTGGATCTGATCAGCGGAAAATGTACGCACATCTTCCTGAAGAAAAAGATCAAAATGCGGGCCGGAGAAACGGATAAGTCGGTTTCCGTCAAGATCCCGGCACTGTTTGACCAGATCGTGTCTCTGACCGAGAAGCTCGGTTTCAGGGGCATGATCGACATTGATATCTTTGATGTGGACGGCACATTTTATTTTTCCGAGATCAATCCGCGTTTTGGCGGCGGGTATCCGCACGCCTATGCCTGCGGCGTTGATTTTGCCTCTCTTCTGGTCAGGAATCTGGAAGGACTTGAAAACGAACCGGCGATCGGCAACTATGCGGAAAACATCTGCATGATGAAATATAACGAAGTATGCATTCGTGATTTTGACGGAAAGGAAATCATTCCGTAGGAAATGAAGATCCTGTATCTGACACTCAGCAAAATCGAACTGGATAAGCAGGGGATCTATTCGGATCTGATCAATGCGTTGTCTGAAGCCGGCCATGAAGTGACCGTCTTGCAGGTATGTGAACCGAAGGATACGAAGAAAACGGGTCTGACAGAAGAAAACGGGATCAGGCTCCTGAAGGTGGTCGTCGGAGATCTGTTCGGTGTCGGGTTTATCAAAAAGGGCATCAACACGCTCAAGATCGAACCGATGCTGATCAAGGCACTCAAAACGTTTCTTTCTACGGATACGTTTGATCTGGTGCTCTATGCCACACCGCCGATCACGTTTGCGGGCGTGGTCAGTTTTGCAAAGAAAAAATACGGCTGCAGGTCCTTCCTGATGTTAAAGGATATCTTTCCGCAAAACGCGGTGGACATCGGGCTGTTTTCAAAGAAAGGCCTGCTGTATACCTATTTCCGACGCAAGGAAAAAGCATTATATGCGCTGTCGGACAGGATCGGCTGTATGTCCGACGCAAACAGGAAATATCTGTTTGCGCATAACCCGGAACTGGATGATACCAAGGTTTTGATCTTTCCCAATACCCAGAAGATCCGCGCACGTGCCGGATACGGGAAGAAACGCGAAGAGGGAGAAGTGCTGCGCTTTGTCTTTGGCGGGAATTTCGGGAAGCCGCAGGCGATCGATTTTCTGCTTAAGGCGATCGGCGATGAACGCATGCAGCGTCTTCCCGCACGGTTTCTGTTTGCCGGAAACGGGTCGGAAACGGAGAAAGTCAGACAGGCGGCGGAAAAATATGCCAACATGGAGTACATTCCGTTTATGCCGGCTGATGAATATGACCGTTTCATGGCGGATTGTGATGTCGGGATCATCTCGCTGGATCACCGGTTTACGATCCCCAACTATCCGTCCAGGGTTTTAAGTTACATGGCCATGGCAAAACCGGTCCTGGCGGCAACGGATCCGGTCACGGATATCAGGGAACTGGTTTTAAAACAGGCACGCTGCGGCCTCTGGTGCGCATCGGATGATAAGGATGCGTTCATCGATTGCGTCAGGGAATTGACAGAGCATCCGGAGAAATGCCGGGAATACGGTGAAAACGGCAGACGCTTTTACGAATCTCACTTTGATGTAAAGCAGTCTGTCGCATGTATAGAAACGATCATGAAAGGAATGGAAGATCATGTTTGATGGAAAGACACTGTTGATCACGGGCGGTACAGGTTCGTTCGGAAATGCGGTTTTAAAGCGTTTTCTGGATACCGGGATCGGAGAGATCCGCATTTTCTCCAGAGACGAGAAAAAGCAGGACGATATGCGGCATCAGTACCAGAATCCCAAGATCAAATATTATATCGGGGATGTGCGAAATATCCAAAGCCTTAGGGATGCCATGCACGGCGTGGATTATATCTTTCATGCGGCGGCCTTAAAACAGGTTCCGAGTTGTGAATTCTTCCCGATGGAGGCGGTCAGGACCAATGTGATCGGAACGGACAACATGCTGAGTGCGGCGATCGAAGCGGGCGTGAAAAAGGTAATCTGTTTATCGACCGATAAAGCTGCGTATCCGATCAACGCCATGGGGACCAGTAAAGCGATGATGGAAAAAGTATTCGTGGCAAAATCACGGACGGTGGATCCCGAAAGAACCACCATCTGCGGTACCAGATACGGAAACGTCATGTGCTCGAGAGGCTCCGTGATCCCGCTGTTTATCGAACAGATCAAGGCGGGAAATCCGCTGACGGTCACGGATCCGACCATGACCCGTTTCATCATGAGCCTGGAAGAGGCCGTGGAACTGGTGCTGTTCGCATTTGAAAACGCGAATGCGGGTGACATCATGGTGCAGAAGGCACCGGCCTGCACGATCGGCGTACTTGCGCAGGCAGTCAAGGAACTCTTCCATGCCGATAACGAGGTGAAGGTGATCGGTATCAGACATGGCGAGAAGATGTATGAGACCCTGCTGACCAACGAGGAATGTGCAAGGGCAACGGACCTCGGGAATTTCTACCGTGTTCCCGCGGATCAGAGAGACTTGAACTATGACAAGTACTTCACGCAGGGCAATGCAGAGCGAAGCAAATTAACGGAATTCAATTCCAATAACACAACGATCCTGGATGTGGAAGAGGTTAAGAAAAAACTCCTGAGTCT
Organism: Lachnospiraceae bacterium; assembly: GCA_017544705.1. Lineage (GTDB taxonomy): Bacteria > Bacillota > Clostridia > Lachnospirales > Lachnospiraceae > UBA2868. The sequence continues at coordinate 20,810 of JAFYDQ010000137.1, forward strand.
TCAGTATGTCCGGGATGAGATAGAGGCTTATGAAAACGAACGCTAAGATCCTTGTAACGGGTGCAAAAGGGTTTATCGGGAAAAATCTGATCACAGAGCTTACAAACCGCGGATACCGGGATCTGTACGAATGCGATACGGATACAACGGAGCAGGAACTGAAAGGATATCTGTCGGACTGTGATTTTGTGTTTCACTTAGCCGGCGTGAACCGGCCCAAAGAAGAAACGGAATTTACGCAGGGAAACCGCAACTTTACGGAGACGGTCTTAAATCTCCTTAAAGAAGCGGACAATGCGTGTCCCATCCTGCTTTCCTCATCCGCACAGGCGGCGCTTGACAATCCTTACGGGATCAGCAAACGGGAAGCGGAAGGTCTGGTCAGAACATACGGTGCAAAGACGGGCGCACCCGTCTATATCTATCGTCTGCCGGGCGTTTTCGGAAAATGGTGCAGACCGAATTACAACAGTGTGGTGGCAACGTTCTGCCATCAGATCGCAAGAGGACTTCCGATCACGGTGAACGATCCGGAACGGGAGCTGGAACTGGTGTATATCGATGATGTGGTCCGCGCGTTTATCGATACCCTGGAAGGACACCCGGTCATTGACGGCGACTTCTGCAGGGTTGCAAAAACACATAAGATCCTGTTAAAAGATCTGGCAGAGACGATAGAGACTTTTCGTGACAGCCGGGAAAAGGTTCTGGTACCGGATCTGTCAACGGAAACCAAAAAGGATCTGTACAGCACCTATTTAAGTTACCTGCCGGAGGATGATTTTGCCTACAGTCTGCAGATGAAATGCGATGAACGCGGCTCGTTTACCGAATTCCTGAAGAGCCGGACATGCGGACAGGTATCCGTGAATGTTGCAAAGCCGGGGATCACCAAAGGGAATCACTGGCACCATTCCAAAAACGAAAAATTTCTGGTTGTTCGCGGAGAGGCCTGCATCCGTTTCCGGAAGATCGGTACGTCTGAGGTGCTTTCCTATAATGTAAGCGGAGAAGAACTGACGGTTGTGGATATTCCGACCGGTTACGTACACAGCATCACGAATGTCGGGGAGGAAGACCTGGTAACCGTGATGTGGGCAAATGAAGTGTTTGATACAGATAAACCGGATACGTTTTACGAAGCGGTTTTGCCGGAAGAGGAAAGATCATAAAAGGAAGCAGCGGAGGTAGTAAATGGACAAACTGAAACTGATGACGGTTGTCGGCACAAGACCGGAGATCATCCGGCTGTCCGAAGTGATCAAATGTGCAGACAAATACTTTGACCATGTGCTGGTCCATACAGGCCAGAACTATGATTATACGCTGAACCAGATCTTTTTTAAGGACCTGGGGCTTCGGGAACCCGATCATTATCTTGACAGTGTCGGGGGAAACCTTGGCGAGACCATGGGAAACATCATTGCCAAATCCTATACGCTGATGCAGGAAGTCAAGCCGGATGCTCTGCTGATCCTCGGAGATACCAATTCGGCGCTTTGTGCGATCAGTGCAAAACGGCTGAAGATTCCCATTTTCCATATGGAAGCAGGAAACCGCTGCTGGGATTGGAATGTGTCCGAAATGATCAACCGCAAGATCGTGGATCATATCTCAGACATCAATCTCCCTTATACGGAGCATTCGCGCAGATATCTGTTATCGGAAGGCATTGACGGAAAAACCGTTTTTGTGACGGGTTCGCCGATGAAAGAGGTGCTTCTTGCGCATATGGAAAAGATTCAGGGCTCTGATGTGTTAAGCCGCCTGAATCTGGAGGCCGGCCGCTATATCCTGCTTTCCGCGCACCGCGAAGAGAATATCGATCTGGAAGAGAACTTTATGGACCTGATGACGGCGGTCAATGACATTGCCACGACCTATCAGATGCCCGTGATCTATTCCACGCATCCGCGGTCGAAAAAGTTTATTGAAAAACGTGCTTTCAAATTCCATCCGCTGGTACGTTCCTTAGAGCCGTTCGGGTTCCTGGATTATAACAAGCTGCAGAAAAATGCATTCTGTGTTCTTTCCGACAGCGGAACCCTTTCGGAAGAATCCGCGATGCTGCATTTCCCGGGAGTTCTGATCCGTACGAGTACGGAGCGGCCGGAGGTTCTGGACAAAGGAACGATCGTGATCGGCGGGATCAAAAGCGCCGATGTGCTTGCATCAACGGAGCTGGCCGTTACGATGTATCAAAATAATGAACCGGTCGTGGAAGCCTCCGATTATGCCGATACGAATGTCTCGGTCAAGGTCGTGAAGCTGATCCAGAGTTATACCAAGATCGTGAACGAGACGGTCTGGCTGAAAAAATGACGGGGTGATCCATGCACATTCTGGTAAACGACATTGCCGCCAGCAAAACCGGGGCTTTGTCCATTTTGCAGGACTTTTATCAATATGTCAGGCAAGAGGAAAGCGGCCATGAGTGGATTTTCCTTCTGTCCGGGGATTATCTTGAAGAGACGGATAAGATCAGGATCCGCGTGATCAAGGATGTCAAAAAGGGCTGGCTTCACCGCCTGTATTTTGACTTTTTTTCATTCGGAAAACTGATCCGCGAATACCGGCCGGATGTATTCTTTTCCATGCAGAATACGCTTCCGCGAAAATGCGGTTGCAGGCAGGTTCTCTATGTGCATCAGCCGCTCGGTTTTCAGAAGACGAAACGGTTTTCTCTTTTCAAAAAGAGCGAACGGGAATATGCGATCTACCAGCACCTGATCTCGAGACTGATCGACCGCTCGATCGTACGTGCGGACAAAACGATCGTACAGACCGCATGGATGCGGGATGCAGTCATCAAAAAGACGCATGTGGATGCGGGAAAGGTCGTCAGCATCCTGCCGGATATTAAGGACTTAAGTTCGTACAGGGATTCCCTGGCGATCAGCCCCAATATGTTCTTCTTCCCGTCCGGAAATATCCTCTATAAAAATCACAAGCTGCTGTATCTTGCAGCGGAAATCCTGCTTGGCAGAGGGATTTCGGATTTTGTGATCCGTGTCACGCTGACCGAAGAGGAACTGCGTTCAAACATCGGAAACGCCAAACCGGAAGTTCTTGCCCGTTTTGACTGTATGGGGCGGATCGAACGCGAAAACGTCTATGAACAGTATACAAAGAGTGTGCTGCTGTTCCCGTCCTATATCGAGACGTTCGGATATCCGCCGGCCGAAGCAAGGGCGGTCGGATCTCTCGTGCTGGCATCCGACTGTCCGTTTTGCAGGGAAGTGCTTGCCGGATATGAAAATGCTTATTATTTTGACCCATTTGATGCGAAGGCGCTGGCAGAACTGATGGAAGACGTCATGACAGGAAAGATCCGCCATGAAAAGCCCGTTTCTCCCGTAAACGGGCGGCAAAACAGCTGGGAGCAGGTTGTGAACGTCCTGACGGAAAACGATAATACATAAGTCAAACTTATAGATAGTTAGAAACCGATAAATAATACTTATACAGATGAAACCATGAAACCGATCTGCATGTATTTACCGCAATATCATACCTTTCCGGAGAATGACGAGTGGTGGGGAAGGGGATATACGGAATGGACAGCCGTTAAAGCGGCCGAGCCGCTGTTTGAAGGGCATGTACAGCCGAGAGTCCCGCTGGAACACCGCTATTACGATCTGGTCAACGAAGCCGTTACGACGTTTACGTGGCAGGCTTCTTTGGCGAAGCAATACGGCATTTACGGATTCAGTTTTTATATGTACTGGTTCCGGGGAACGCAGCTCATGGAGCGTCCGCTGGAGATCCTGCATGCACATCCGGAGATTGACCTGAAATACTGCATCTGCTGGGCGAATGAGAGCTGGACCAGAACCTGGTACGGTCTGGCCGACCAGGTGCTGATGCAGCAGGAATACGGATTCTATGATGACTGGAAGATGCACTTTGATTACCTGCTGCATTTCTTTGCGGACGAGCGTTATATCAAGGTGGGCAATCGTCCCGTGCTGCAGATCTACCGGACCTTTGATATCGAACCGCTCAAGGAGATGCGCGACCTGTTTGACGAATGGGCCAGGGAAGCTGGATTTGACGGCATTTACCTGATCGGCGGCAAAACCGCCGCAAAGGGAGAAGGGCGCGAAGGGATCGTGGATGCCTGGTATTATTTTGAGCCGGGATACACCTTAAAGCATGATCTTGGTCTTACAAAACGCTTTTCCTACAACGCTTCGGTCCTGACGAAAACGATATGCAACAAATTCCGCAAAACAAAACGTCTGGAGCGCAGCATTCCGGCGGAATGGATCTACCGCGCCATAGAAAACAGGAACTATGCGGAAAATGAATTCCCGGGACTGATCCCCAATTGGGACAATACCCCGCGCAGGAAATACAAGGGACTGATTTACCGGGGAACAAGCCCCGCCCGTTTTGAGCAGGTTTTAAGAACCCTTAAGGAAAAGGTTTCCGGAGACCGGGAGGATTTCGTATTTATCAACGCGTGGAACGAATGGGGCGAAGGAGCCGTCATGGAGTCGGATGAAAAAGACGGCTACGGATACCTGGAGGCGGTTGCAAGAGTCATGGGGATCACGCCGTAAGGAGTCTTTCGTTGGAAGAGAAAAAAGTCAGTATCATCTCGATCGTCTATCAGGTCGAACCGTATATCAGACAGTGCCTGGACAGCCTTTTGGCGCAGACCTATCAAAACCTGCAACTGATCCTTGTGGTCGGCGTTAAAGAAAACGGGGACGGGGATAATGCGTGCCTGTCGATCTGCCGGGAATACGCTGACCGGGATTCCCGTATTACATTGGTCGCATCTCCCGCACGCGGGATCGCCGATGCAAGAAACGTGGGCCTGGCGCATGTACAGGGAGATCTGATCGGATTTGTGGACGGTGATGACTGGGTTGATGAAGATTATGTGACATCGCTTGTCACGCAGCTTGAAAAGACCGGAAGCGACATCGCGGTTTGCGGCAGATATTATGAATTTCAGAACCGTACCGGTGCGGATGCGGCATCGGACACGACCGTACTGACGCCGCAGGAAGCCATGCGCACGATCATTAACGGGACGGGTTTCTTTCTGCATTTGTGGGACAAGCTGTTTCAACGCAGCCTGTGGGATCACGTTGTATTTCCGACCGATCATGTCGTGGAGGACCGGATCATTGTGAACCGGATCATCGGGGATGCGGGATCGATCAGCTATAACAGCACGCCGAAGTACCATTTCAGGGAGCGGAGCGGCTCCAACTCCAAGAAGCCGGGAATGGCATGGCACAATGCGGAAGCAAACCGCATGCTCTGCATGTATGTGACGGAGCATTTCCCGGCACTTAAAAACGAAACCGGGCGGTTTTATCTGCAGGAGATCTTAACCTCCCTGCAAAACCTGCTTGTGACGAAAGAGCACAGCCGGGATGAAAAGGACACCTTCACGCGGGAGATCAGAAAGATCGCAAAGGATAACCGGAATAATCCGCTCATTGACAGAAAACTAAAGATCAAAACAGCGCTGGCGCTGTATGCACCGATGATCTTAAAACAGGTCACAAAGCATCATCAGACCCGGGATATGGGAGAAAACCGTCGCTATGAATGACGACAAAGTATTTCAAAACAAAAGGATCCTGTTCGTATGCAGGGAAACCTATTCCAAGCCGCTTTATTTTGTGGCCAGGGATTATCTGAAGGCAGGCAACGAGGTGGCTGCATTCTTTATCATGTCTTCCGAATGCTCCTACAATAAGTGCTATTACAATGAGAACACCTATTACAGGTTTAAGGACGAGCTCCCCGGATTAAAGCTTTATGACGTGCGAGACATCTGCGACGAATATACGAAACGCCTGAACGTTTCGGAGCCTGTGGCGGATCTTGCCTATCTGAATGAGATCGAGAAAACCTATACGCATTTCAAGAACCTGAACATGCAGCTGATGTGCTCGCAGGAGAATACGAAGCACTATCACTGGCGCTATTACTGGAGTGTTACGGATTATGCGCAGAACATGATCTGGCTGGAACTGAATTATAAGAAGATCCTGTCACTGTTTGCGGAATTTAAACCGGACATGATCCTGGATTTTGATAACGCGGAACTGCAGCGTACGATCATCAACGAAGTTGCTTATGTCAAGGGTATTCCCTATATCACGGTGGAATATTCCAAATTCGGCTATTACAAATATCCGACCTTCCAGAATACGATCGGGATCGATGATTATGTACGGGACGCTTACGAGAAAAATCTGAAAAAAACAAAAGAAGAAATGGCAGATTCCTACGCCTACATCGAGGATTACAGAAGCCGCAAGACGATCATGAACAAGGAGTTTGCGGGAACCGTGACGGCGCAGTACAAACGGGATTCCCTGTTCTGGATCTTAAGGGTGATGCGCGGAAAAGTGCACTATTTCTGGAATATGGATATCAGTGCGGGGAACCTAAAGCTGAAAAAGACCAACAAATTCCTGTATGCGCCAAGCCTTCCCTACATCAGGCACTATCTGCAGACCATGCTGATCCGGCGCAAATACATGGGGAAGAACAAGCTGTTTGAAGCCCCTGTTCCCGGAGAAGACTATGTATACATGCCGCTTCATCTGATCCCGGAATCCACGGTATTTGTCAAAGCCTCCTACTACGTGGATGAGCTGAATCTGATCGAGCAGGTCAGCAAATCCCTTCCCGTCGGATGGAAGCTCTATGTCAAGGAGCACCAGGCGATGCTTGGGGAACGCGGGATCGATTTCTATAAAAAAGTCAGGGAACTGCACAACGTCAGACTGGTGCAGGTCAACTATTACGAGGATCCGAAACCCTGGATCACGGGCGCAAAGGGTGTTGCCACCATTGTCGGAACGACCGCCTTTGAGGAGGCACTGCTTGGAAAGAGATCCGTCATTTTCGGTGATGTTCCCTTTGAACTGATCGACGGGATCGATAAGGTAAAAAGCTTTGAGGAACTGCCGGAACTGATCCGGAATTTCGGGGAGATCGATAACATTCATTCCTGTGCCGCCTACCTGGAAACGATCAAGGAGATCGGTGTTGAGATCGACCTGTTCTACCTGATGGATGAGGCGGACCGCGTGCTCGCGGGAAAAGTCAGTGAGAGTGAGAAGTTCAGGGAACAGATCGGGCGTCTTGAGGAATTCTATGCAAAAGGATACAGCCGCTATTTGGATACGGTTGCAACGGAGGATAAACAATGAGTACGATCATGGACAGGTTGTCACAGGGTCAGTTCGTGCTGATCGCGGAGATCGGTGTCAATTATTATGATATCGCGACCAAGGAGGGGATCACACCGCTTGCTGCGGCAAAGCGGATGATCGATGAAGCCAAAGGAGCCGGGATCCATGCCGTAAAGTTCCAGACCTATAAGGCGGGTACTCTGGCGGCCAAAGCATCCCCGTCCTATTGGGACACCTCGGAAGAACCGACCACTTCGCAATATGAACTGTTTCAGAAATTCGACAGCTTCGGGGAAGCCGAATACAGGGAGCTGGCAGACCATGCAAAGGAAGCCGGGATCGAGTTCCTTTCTACCGCGTTTGATTTTGCCTCCGCGGATTATCTGGATGACCTGATGGAGGTTTATAAGATCTCCTCATCGGATCTTTCCAATCTGCCGTTTATCCGGTATCAGGCCATGAAAAACAAGCCGATCCTGCTGTCGGTCGGCGCCTCTGATCTTAGCGAGATCGAGGAAGCGATCAATACGATCCGTGCCGTCAATGACAGGGAGATCGTGCTGCTGCACTGCGTGCTGGAATATCCGACACCGCTTGAAGATGCGAATCTTCTGAAGATCCTTTCCCTGAAGCGCCAGTTTCCGGAACTGATCATCGGTTATTCCGATCACACCAAGCCCACGGAGGATTGCGATGTGATCAAGACCGCCTATAATCTGGGAGCCCTCTGCGTGGAGAAGCACTTTACGCTTGATAAGACGCTCAAAGGGAATGACCACTATCATGCGATGGATCCGGAGGATGCAAAGCGGATCCTCTCTTCGATCGAGCGCATGGATCTGATCCGCGGAAACGGAGAGATCGCGTGTCTTACTACGGAAAGGATCGCCAGGCAGAATGCCAGAAGATCGATCGTGTCGGCTGCAGATATCGCAAAGGGAAGTGTGATCACGGAAGAAATGCTGACATTTAAACGTCCCGGTACGGGAATCTCCCCGGCCGCCATGCAGGAACTGCTGGGAAAGATCGCCGTTTGCGATATCCCGGAAGATACAATATTGCAGGAGCAGATGTTCACACATGCATAACGAAGGAAAACCGGTTTTAAAGTCCGGGATCTGGTATACCATATCCAGTGTGGCGATCCGGGCAGTGGCCATCATTACTTCCCCGATCTATACCGCCATGCTGACCACATCCGACTACGGGATCGCGAATACCTTTAATTCCTGGATCGAGATCTTTAATATCTTCACGTGTCTGTGCGTGGTTTATTCGATCGGAAGAGCAAAGATTGATTTTTCCGATCGTTTTGATGAATACATGTCCAGCCTTCAGGGGCTGTCCAGTTCTTTTGCGGCCATCGTGCTGCTTTTTGCCGTGATCTTCAGGAAACAGATCTCTGCGTGGATCGGCTATGAAGTCCCGCTTGTGATCATCCTGTTTGTCTATCTGGTCGTGTATCCGTCCGTGGAATACATGCTGCAGAAATGCAGATATGAATACCGCTACAAGAGTAATATCCTGATCTCCCTGATCACCTGTATCGGAACGGTGGTATTTTCGATCCTGCTGATGCTGCTCTTTAATGACAAACGGTATTTCGGCAAGATCTTAGGTTCCATTCTGACCACGTTTCTCTTAGGCGTCTGGTTCTATATCCGGCTGTTAAAATCCGGGAAAAAGTTCTATAACCGGGAATACTGGACCTATGCGCTGAAATTCGGCCTGCCCATGATCCCGCATGCGCTTGCACTTGTGGTGCTTGCGCAGATCGACCGGATCATGATCAAGGGGATCTGCGGGGAAAGCGACGCCGGGTTATACATTTACGGGTACGGATTTGCAACGCTGCTCATGATCTTTACGAATGCGATCGGCCAGGCATGGCTGCCGTGGTTTAACGAGGAGCTGCATGCGGAGCATCGCGAATCGATCCGCTACTACCAGAAAAAGCTGGTATTGCTTGGGGTTTTCTTAACCGTCGGCTTTGTGACGGTAGCACCGGAGGCGCTGATGCTCTTGGCACCGCGCGGCAGGGCATACTGGATATCCAAATGGGTGGTCCCGCCGGTTGCGCTGGGGGCTTTGGCACAGTATTTTTATACCAACTATGTAAATGTGGAGCTGTTTCACAAAAAGACCCCGATCATCGCGGCCAGCTCGATCCTTGCTGCGCTTGTGAATTTTGCGCTGAACCTGATCTTTATTCCGCGGTTTGGCTATATTGCCGCTGCCTATACGACGTTCGCATCCTACCTGTTCCTGATGCTGTTCCACTACATTGCCACACGGTTTGTCTTAAAGGAAAAGGTCTATGCGGATCTGTTCATGTTCTGCGCGATGATCGTTGCAACCGCGCTGGTCCTTGTCATCACGCTCGTATACCGGAATGTGACGGATGGAGAAGCGTACCGTTATACGCCCGTACTGCGCTACGGCTTCATGATCGTGACGCTTTCGATTTTTGCAATTGTTAAGAGACATGATATAATGTTACTGTTTGACTATATCAAGACCAGATATCTGAAAAAAGGCGCGAAAGAATGAAGACTCTGATCGTGATCCCCGCAAGGGGAGGATCCAAAAGAATACCCCGGAAAAATGTCCGCATTATGTGCGGCAAACCGCTGATCGTCTATTCCATAGAAAATGCAAAAGTTCTGCAGAAAGAAATGGATGTTGACATTGCGGTTTCCACGGATGATGAGGAACTTGGCGGGATCGTTGAAAAACGCGGTGTGGAAGTGATCAAACGCCCGGCAGAGCTTGCAACAGACAAAGTTACGCTCGATCCGGTTATTTTCCATGCCCTGCAATATATGGAAGAGAAGAAGGGCTTAAGGTACGATACCGTGATCACGATGCAGGCGACATCGCCGACCCTGCAGGCAGACACCCTGAAAGCCGCGGTACGCTTTTTTGAAGACAGCGAATGGGACACCGTGATCTCGGCCATGAACAAACCGCATCTTTCGTGGGGCGTTACAGACGGAAAGATCACGAAAAACTATGAGAAACGACTGAATTCACAGGAGCTTCCGCCCAATTACATTGAGACCGGCGGATTTTTGATCACGCGCAGGGACTGTGTGAGCGAAAACGGGAGGATCGGCGAAAAAGTCAATATCTTCGAGATCCCGGAAGAGGAAGCCATTGATATCGATACCTATTCCGACTGGGTATTGTGCGAGAATATCCTGCGCAGGAAAAAGATCGTATTTCGGACGGTCGGCAAGATGCAGCTCGGTATGGGCCATATTTACCGGTGCTTAACGCTAGCCTATAAGCTCACGGGACATGAGATCTTATTTGTTGCCGATGCGGAGAGCGATCTGGGTATCGCCCGCATTAAAGAAGCGAACTTCCCGATCAAAAAAGTCGAAAACGATGCGGAATTTGAACGTCTGCTAGACGAAATCCGCCCGGATATTCTGGTTAATGATATTTTGGACACCACGGAAGAATATATGACGATGGTGATCAAATACTGTAAGCGGGTCATCAACTTTGAAGATGTCGGAAGCGGTGCGAAATATGCAGATGCAGTCATCAATGCCTTATATGAAAAGGGCGAAAAGCTGCATAACGAATATTACGGCTCGAAGTATTTCTGCATCCGGGATGAATTCTTAGAGGAACATCCCAAGGAATTTTCGGAAACCGTGGAAAATATCCTGGTGATCTTCGGCGGTGCCGATCCGTCCGATCTGACGGGACGGCTCTATGAGATCTGTAAGGTCTTGCATGATAAGCACCCGAAGATCAATTTCCATTTCCTCTTAGGCTTCGCCTATCCGCACAAGGATCAGATCGTTACGGATGAGGAACATAGGATCTATGTACATAATGATGTCAAGCGTGTCAGCGCTTATATGAATAAGATGGATCTTGCCGTCACTTCCCAGGGCCGGACCGTATATGAGCTGGCCAGCATGGGCGTTCCGTCGATCGTTCTGGCGCAGAACGAGCGCGAGGCGGAGCATGTCTTTGCCGGCATCCAGAACGGGTTCATCAACATGGGGATCGGTTCCAAACAGGATGCGCTGACCATCATCTCCACGATCCGCTGGCTGATCGCAACGCCGAAGGTCAGAGAGGAAATGCAGAAGCTCCAGTTGTCAAAAGACTTTTCCAAGGGGCAGGATCGCGTGATCCGTTTGATCTTAAATGACCCGGATGATGAGGATTAGAACAGATGCCTCGAAACAGAGACGATTATGATGAAATGATCGATGATTATGAGGAAATGGAAGAGCAGGATATTTCTGCTGTTTCCCTCTCTCATAACATCAGAAACGAATATATCGGTCAGGGAACAAAGGACGACTATAACCGCCCGGTGTTTACTTCGGAAGCCAATCAGGTCTTTTCATCCATGGATTACATGAATGAAAATAAACGGGTGCTTTTCATTAATACGGTGGCAACCGGCGGGAGCGTCGCAAGGATCGTGACCGGGCTATACCATGCCCTTGAAGAGCACGGTTATGAATGCCTGATCGCATACGGAAGAGGCGAACCGCCCAGGGACTGCCGGTATTACCGGATCGGCTCGGATACGGATGTGTATATCCATGGCGGGATGAGCCGCATGACGGACAGACAGGGCTTCTATTCAACGTCCGCCACAAAGGCCCTGATCCGTGTGATCGAGGATTATGATCCCGATATCATTCACCTGCATAACCTGCACGGTTACTATCTGAACGTGCGGGTTCTGTTTGATTATCTGCATGACCGCAAACGCAAAGTGATCTGGACCCTGCATGACTGCTGGGCATTTACCGGCCATTGCTCGCATTTTGAGTACATCGGCTGCCTGAAATGGCAGACCTGCTGTGATTCCTGCGAACAGTTGAATGAATACCCCAAGTCCATGGTCATGGATAATTCCAGGCGGAATTTTCTGGAAAAGAAGGTGCTGTTCACGGAACTTAAGCATATGACGATCGTAACACCGTCCGAATGGCTGGCAGAGCGCGTGAAGCAGTCATTCTTAAAGGAATACCCGGTGGTCGTTGTGCCTACGGGGATCGATCTGTCACAATTCTATCCGATGCCGGAAGTCAGGGAGAGAGGCAATCTGATCTTTGAACTGAAACGCCGGATGGGACTTCGCGGCAAGACGATCCTGCTCGGTGTCGCAAACCCCTGGAAAGAACGCAAGGGGCTGTCGCAGTTTGTCAATCTGTCCAAAATGATCGATGACCGTACCGCGATCGTACTTTTGGGGCTGGATGATGACCAGCTTTCCGAACTGCCGGATTCCATCATCGGTCTGGCCAGAACGGACAGTATTGAGGAGCTGGTTGCGATCTATTCCATGGCAGATATCTACGTGAACTTAACCCTTGAGGATACCTTCCCGACGACCAATATCGAAGCGCTTGCATGCGGGACCCCCGTGATCACCTTTAAGGCGGGTGGCAGTCCGGAGAGTCTGGACGAGACCTGCGGGATCGTTGTGGAGCGGAATTCCATCCAGGGTGTCGTTGCCGCGATCGACAAGATCCGCAGCAGCCGCGGGATCTGCTATACACAGGAAATGTGCAC